>CAIMSU010000357.1 GCA_903844155.1 uncultured Pseudomonadota bacterium
ACACCAGGCCCAGCGCCTTCGCCTCCTTCGCCAGGTCCTTCAGCGAGAAGCGGCCGGTCGCGTAGACCTCGAACAGCCGCTTGACGATGGCCGATCGGTCCGGGTCGAGGTCGATGATGCGCTTGCCATCCGCCCGTGAGACGTTGAGGTAGCCGATGGTCGCGGCGCCGGGGAAGATCCCCTGCTCGGCCTTCTCTAGCATCCCCTTCTTGACCTCCTCGGACAGGTTGTCGATGTAATTCTTGGCCATCAACACCTTGATTCCATGAATGAACTTCTCGTGGGAGCGCGTGGTCTCCGACAGCACGACGTTCTCCTTGACGAGGTGGATCTCCACGTCCATCCCGTCGATCTCGACCCAGTCGCGCAGGTTGCGGTAGAGCCGGTCCGTCTTCTCGACAAGGATGACCCTGCACGCCTTGTTCTTCTTCAGCCACGCGATCATCTTCCCGAAGCTCGTCCGACCGGCCTTTTTTGCCGTTTCGACGTCGGTGAACTCCTCCTTGATGTCGAAGCCGTTGGTCTCGGCGTAGCCGCGCAGGAGCTTCTGCTGGGCGGGGATGCTGAACCCCTCCTTCTCCTGGTCCTTGGAGGAGACGCGCGCGTACATCACCGCTTGCAACTTCGGCTTTGCGACCGGGGCCGCCCCGGGACGCGCCGCGCCCCGACTCGGCGGGAGGACGAACGCCCGGGCGGGCGACGGGGCGGGCGATGGCGAGGGGTCGGCCTCGGCCTCGGGCGAGGGCTCGGTCGCCGACCCGTAGGACCGCCGGGTCTGGCGGGCGATTTTAGAAAGTTCGTTTTCGGCTGAACGTGGCATTTTTGAGACTCGGGCGAGAGGACTTGGAGGAGAATGGCAGGAGAAAGTGAAGGTTGTAGTTTACATAACTGTAGCACGTTTCGCAAGACCCTTGACGCCGCCAGCCCGGACATAGCCTGGAATGAGGGGAGTAAATGGCGTGGCGAGGTAACGCCTGTGCAGGTAATCCCTGATCACCAACCAGGTCGAACCCCATGCCCCTTGTAGCTTATGCCGATACTCCCCGCGCCCTTCGCCTCTTCCCTGCTCGATCCCTGCACCGCCTCGTGCTCCAGCACGCGCAGGCGTGCGAGGCCAACGGGCTCAACGTCGACGACGTCGACGGCGAGGAGGACAGCACCGTCCACGACTGGCTCATCGACCGGGCCGGGCGCCTGCCGCTCGCGCTCGCCGACGACCTGGACCGCATTCAGGACCTCGCCGACGAGCGTGGCGCCAACGCTCTGATCGACGCGGCCCGCCGTTACGGCGTGGACGCCGGCAGCCTCGGGATGGACCCGTTCGAGGTGGCCGTCCGGGCGTTCCTCGACCATCGGCAACTGTTCGAGAACGCTCACGGCAGGCAGATCGTCGAGACCCTGCGCGGGACGACGGAGTACATGGGCAAGTGCGCCGCGTCGGTCGGACCGGTCGCTGACAAAGAGGTCAACGCGCTCGAAACCCGACTTGGACGCCAGTTTGACGCGCGCGCCCGCAGCGCGCACTGCCGGGTGACCGTCGGCCGCGACGGCGACCGCCACGTCTTCACCATCGCCCACGGCGCGCTTGTCCGCGCCGACGAGGCCCTCGATGAGCGCCCGATGCTGGTGCGCGACTCCAAGGTCCCGGTCTACCTGACGGATCGCGCCCTCCGGTACCGCCCGCAACGCCGCGACATCGTCGTCTACGAGGCGGCGGCGGGTCGCTTGCGCATCCGCGCCGGGGACGCGCCGACGCTCCACGCCTACCGAAAGGCGTTCGGCGAGCTGCTTTTCGGCGACGCGGAGTGGTTCGGCAGCGGACCCATCGTCAGCCTGGAGCCG
>CAIMSU010000358.1 GCA_903844155.1 uncultured Pseudomonadota bacterium
CCGCCATCGGGGGGTACGTGACCCTGCGCTCGCTATGGGCGAGCGGGCCGTGGAGAAAACGCTTGGTAGAAGCTACACGAGTTCGGAAACGACAACGAATGCCGAAAGGGCGGTGGACGCCGGAATGTTAGCGCCTATGCGGCCCTGGGATGGCTCAGGCCTTCGGTCACGCAGGCCTCCCGCATGACTTGCGCGCGAGCGAGGGCATCGCGACATGGGCGTACGCGCAGACCTGGCGGGTGAAAGGCCAGGCTTGGGACTCCGGGAAGAAGCTGGTTCCGCTGACGGGCGACTGGAGGAGCCATTTGCGGGCGTCGTGACCAGCCCCGATTGTCAGCCCCTCACCGGCCCCGGCCCTTCGGTCCCTCCTTCGGCGGTCGCCATGTCACCTCACCATAGTCGAGCGGGACCGCCGGACGGTGTGTCCGATAGTCCACGTCTTCGTCCCAGGGCGGCTGGTCGGGGGCTCGGTTGCTGCGCTTCGAGCCGGCGCCGGCCGCAGGAATCGTCGCGTCCAAAATGGACGCCGGCAGCTCCGCGACTGGCTCTGTCCCGGCGAACGGGTCGAATTCGCGCTTCGACGGCGGACAGCCCACGGGCGCCCGCTTCGGGACGGTCGCAGGCTCGCGGATCGGCGGTTCCGTCATCGTGGCCCACTCGGCGACGACCTTGGTAGCGTAGCCGTCGCCCGCCAACAGCATCTCGTCGCACTGCGTACCTGGAGAGGGGAGCGTCGCCCGGATTACTCCTCTTGGAGCACCCATCTGCCTGTGTATGCCCTGCGAGAGGCGGCGGACGGACAGGGGCGTGACGCCCACCGGACCCCCATGGAGGACGAGGATGCCGAGCACACGGAGCAGGTCGGTCCGGGGCGCATCAACCCTCCCTGGAAACAACAGGGCCGTCGCGGGCAGCGTACGCCAGCCCGGCACGGAGGCGTTCAGGGTCTGCAGCACCCAAGTGGGGAGCCCGAACCGCTGAACGGGCACGCCGTCCGCATCCGTGATCACGACGCGGCTCCCGACGATCTCACCACGCCGCAGCGCCATGACCCGGCCGGGCTGCAGTGGTAACGCAACCTGCAACGCAAGATACCCGCCGACCCACCGGCTACGGAACGGTGGACCACCCCGCCGACGAGGCCGAACCATCGTGAGGGCGACACGCATCGTCGCCTGGACGTCCTCAAGGGTGGTCACGTGGCGGGGCCGGCGCGGATTGTGGGGCTCGGACGCGGGCCATCGTCCGCCCGCACCGGAGGGATTCTTGGCACCGTTCAGGGGAGCAAGGCCGGCGAGGGTGCGCGACTCCGTCACGAGCAAACGCAGCTCCGTCAGATCCGAGGTGACCTGAGCGCCTGGTCGCTCCGGTTTTGCAAGTCGGTAGGCGCGGTCGAGGTCGCGGAGGCGGTCGAGGTCGATGTCGCCGAGCGCGAGGTCGTCCGCGAGCCCCTTGAACTGAGCCAGGGAGCGGCGGCGTTTCTTCGCGGCGGCGAGCGCGGGGGCGGTGATCGGGAAGCATCGCCCGGTCCCGTAGCGGAGCAGGCTGGCAAGCGTGGTCGACGAAACCGGCGCGGGCAGCGTGGCGCGGCCGAGCTGGAGCGCCATCGACCAGTCGGCGAGGGCGCGTTGCAGGGGTCCGAGCCCGGTGGACGTAGTCGCGTCGTAGGCGCACGGGTAGGCCTGCATCAACGCGGCGTCGGGGCAGGAGAAGTCGGCGGTGGTGAGATCGGCGAGGGCTGGCGAAGCCCCTGCGTCTCCGGCGCGTGGGGACTCGGATCCGCGGTCTGGCGAGGAGGGTGGACGATCTCTTCGGCGGGACACGGGAACCTCGGGCGTGGACCGCTAACGACCGGCGGGCCTGGCGTCGACGAACACTATCGGGCGATAGAGGTTGTCAGTTGACAACTCACTGTTGAGCCCATACATCGGAGGATGCTGGTTTGAAACATTGCAGGGTGTAGGGTATCGGGGCGAAAATTCATTCGCATGCGTGTTCGCGCGACAAAATAGGAGAAAGGCCCATTTTCGCGAGTGCCGCGGGAAGGCGGTGACCGAGCCGCGAATTCGCGAACGTCCGCTACGAAACGTCATTTGGGCCGATGAGTGGTGCGAACGTGGGCGGTGATCGAGCCGGCCGGGAACACACCGTGGCCGGCCACCACCCCGCCGGCGTCCGGCTGCCCCAGGATGCCCGCATGGTCGTCGCCGAGGACGAGGACAGGACGGTCGGGGGCGACTTCGACGTGCGAGGGGTCGAGTCCCGCCTCGCCGCTCTTTTGCCCCTGGCCTCGAACCGGCTCGGGATCGTCCATTTTCACACCGATCCGCGTGTGGGAGTTGATGCCGACCAGCCCTCCTACGAGCCGATCGTTGTGTCGGCGAGAGGCCGGCTCACCGACTGATGGGCGCGTTGCCTTGTCTGGCACCGAGCGCCATCCGCGACGACGAGACCAACGTGATTACTCGGTTGAGGACATGCCTCACCACACCCAACGCGACGACACCGCCACGCCCGCCACTCGCAGCTACCAGCTCGGGATCAAGACCATCGACCTGCGCCTCGGCGCGGACGGCTTGTGGACCGTGCACCGGTACATCTGGCCGACGTCGATCCTCGCAGGTGGCGAGCCCACATTCCCCAGCGAAGCCGAGGCGATCGCCGGGGTGGAGAGGGCATCCGGACGCTCCCTCCGGGCCGTCGGCGCGCCAGTGCCGCCAGCGCCTGCTCCGCCACGCGCACCGGTGCGCCTTGACCGGCCCGCGCGAGCGCCGGCGTACCCGTTCGCGTCCACCGAACGCGACGTCGAACCGCGCCTGCCCCGGCTCGCCCCACGTCGTCCAGAGGAGCGCCCACTCGAGCCGGTGAGGCGGGTGGCTCCGGTCAGCACGCCCATCGCGGCGCCCGAACCCGAGGTTCTCGGCACCCGCCGCCAGCGAGTGGACGGGTACCGACACCTCTTTGGCACGGCGTCTGACGCGTACATCGCCAACAGAGCCAAGGTAACTGAGAACTTTGTGCGAGAGTACCGCTTGAGTATGTCGAAACCGACGATCACAAAGCCTGCGAAGGCGACAAAGGCGCCGCCGTCCGCAACCGACTCCCAGTCGCCGTCGCCCGCGCGCTCGACGCCCGAGGCCGCGCCGCGGACATCCAAGCTCGACGACTTCCGTGACGTCCTCGGGACGGTCTCCGACCGGGAAGTCGCACGGTTGGCAGGCGTAAATCGGACGACGGTCGTCCTCTACCGTCAGGCGCACGACATCCCGGCGTGCCCCCGGACGAAGCCCGCCCCGGCCGCGACTGTTCGGTTGGAGGCGCCCGTCCCCGAACCGCCGGCGGCTGCTCCGGCGACGCGAACGTCCAAGCTCGACCATCACCGGGACCTCCTCGGCCAGGTTTCCGATGAGGAGGTCGCTGCCGTGGCTGGGGTCTCGCGGAAGACCGTCCTCTTGTACAGGAAGGAGCACAACATCCCCGCGATGCCTCGGGGACATGTGCGCCCGGCGATCCCGGTTCGGCAAGCCGACGTCACACCCGCTCAGCCCGCGCCACCGGCTCGCGACACACCGCGCACAGACGCCCGCGGCCGCGCCTCCCGGCTCGACGCCTACCGCGACATCCTCGGCGTTGAGCGCGACAGCGTCGTCGCCTCGCGGGCTGGCGTCTCGGACGAGGCGGTGCGGCAATATCGGCTTCGGAATCGGATCAACGCGACGTGGGTCAAGCACACCCGCTCGGCGCAGGTGCCCTTGCCGATCGAGGGGGCGGAGGCGTCCGCACGCGCGCTGACGCCCTTGGCCCAGGCCGGCCCTCCGGTTGTCAGCATCCCCGAACCCCCCGTCGCCGACAACCAGGACGCCGCGGTGCCGCTGCCAGCCGATGCCCCGGAAGTGCCCGCGGAGCCCGTGAAGCGCAGGGCGTCCCGGCTCGACGCGTTCCTCCCCATCATCGGTGTCCTCTCCGACGCGCAGGTCGCTGAAAAGGCTGGTTACACCCCGAATGGCGTCGCGAAATATCGAGTTGCACGCGGGATTCAGGCGGCGTCGGTGCGTGGGGGGAGACGGGCGAAGGACCCCGTTGCGACGCAAGCCGTGGCCGTGCATGTCACAGCGGGGTCGGAGTCGCTGGTCGCGGAAAAGGCCGTCCAGCCGAGCGTCGGCCTCGCAGGCGTGGTTGAGCCCGCTGGGGTGGCTTCAAGCGTGGTCGTTGCGGCCGAGGTGGAACCCGCTGCTGTCGCCGTGGACGGGGTCAGGGCGGCGGAGGGTGAGCCCAGCCGGATGCCGGACGGTGCCCCGGTGTCCGGGGCTGTTCAGCCGTCCGAGGCTGGCGTGATGGCGGCTCCGCTCAAACCCGAGGATCGAACCGAGCTTCGCGGCTACTACCTCACGGCCGCGAAGGGCAAGGAGGAGAAGCGCTGGTTGATCGTCGGCGCTGGCATCACGGACGCGATGGTCAGGGCCACGCGGGCGTTGGAGCCGGGGTGGAGGATCGTGTCGGCGAGAGAGATCCCGGTGAGTGTGCTGACGTAGGCGCGTAGGGCGTGACTGCCTGCCATAGGGTGGGCGCGGCTTCCGGCGGCGGCATTAGGACCCACATTCGCTTGGAGGAGGCCATCCGCAGTCATGTCCCGGCGTAGGGCATCCTGCAACCGGGCGATCAGGCGTGTCGGGGCGGCACCCCTCCGCTCGCGGAGCGCGGCGCGAATGGCGGAAAGACCGTCGAGGGCGCCCGGAACGGCCAGTTCAGTGCCGGATCGGCCATACGCAGAGCGCAGGGTGGCCTCGACCTCCGCGTCCCCATGCCAGGCCAACAAATCCAGCCAAACCCCGGCGAGGGCCAATTGGAAGCGCTGATCCAGTTGATCGACCGCCCAGTGCGCGATGCGAGGGTCGGGCGGGCGGGCGAGGAGGAGGGTCGCGCGACGGTGATCGTCCACCGTGCCGGCGGCGGGGGGCTGGCACAGACCGCCGCCACATCGAGGGGATTTGTCGAACTTGCACGGGCCGCCCATGCATTTTCCGCGCCCCGCCGGATCGCGGGAAGGCTGACTCGCGCGTCGATGGTGTTCAGGACGTCGACCAGGCGGGGATCCCAACACTGACGCCACGCGGCCAGGATGTGTTCCTCCGCCTCGCGCCATCGTCGTCCGCACAACGCCTCGGTCCCAGCGGCGAGGAGCGCGGCCAGATCGTCTCTCATTCGACCGCGCCCTCTTGTCCTCGGCCCTCCAACTCCCCCCTCACCCTCTCCGCCAGCTCTTCCAGCCGCTCCTTCCCCCAGGAGTGAGGCGGGATCGGCAGATCGTGCCCGAGCCCCACCCCGTAGTCGTGGTGGACGCCCAGGAAGGTCGCCAGCGCCAGCCGCCGTCGCAACACACGCACCGGGTCCGTTGGGACGACATCGAGCCACGCCTGCGCCAGCCGCGCGAGGGATTGTCGGTCCCGCGAGCGCCAAACCAGCACGATGTCGAGCGCCGAGATGGCGCCCTCGGGGTCCCGCGCAGCAAGGCCGCGGTCAGCCGCGAGGATCGCGTGGACGACGGGACCGAGGCGGCTCAAGATGTAGGTGTCTGTGCCGGCGACGTACTCTGGGATCTCGACGCCATCGAGGATCTCCAGCAAATGGAGCGGGATGTGGACGTGACAGCCGCCGGTGAAGGTCGAAGCCCGACGGACGTCTACAGCACCGCCGACCGCGTCCCCGGCCCGCAGGCGCGCGATCCCCCGCAGGTGCAGGAAGTGCTGGGCGGCGGCTCCGTCGAGCCCGGCGGGCTCGATGCCGTCCAGTTTCGTCAACACCTCGTCTCAAAGACCGTTTCGCGCATCCACGTTCGCGCGCAGGAGGCGCCAGCGCGGATGATCCGGGAAGCGCGCGCCGGTCTCCTCGAACAGCACCTCCGCCTCGACCCGGCGGTCAAGCCGGGTCAGCACGGAAGCGAGATCGAACAGCGAGGTCCCGTTGTCTTCCACGAGCTTGAAGCTGCTGATCCACTCGTCCTGCTTCGCACGGGTCAGCGGTTTGAGCGTCTTGAGCAGGATCTGGCCCGTCTCGGTCAGCGTCTCCCCCTCGTACCGGCAGCCCAGGCTGAAATCCAGGCCGCTGTCCGGCCAAAGGCTCAGGTAGTTCTCCTGATGCGCCTCCGCCTGGGTCGGCGACGACAGGGTGTCATCGAGCGGCACCGCGCGCAGGCCAGCCGGACAGAGCGCGATCGCGCGGACGCGCAGGCCCTGCGGATCGGTCAACAGCAGCGTCGTCGTCGGTACCCAAACCTCGTTTTCGACGCCCGCGAGCTTGCCGTCGGGCTGCTCCAGGTGCGTGACGATCCGGCTGACGCCGCCTGGGCCCATCTTGGTGTAGACCGCGCCTTCTGAGCGGGCGACGGCGACCTGATGGGGGTGGCTGATGCGTGAACTGGGGTAGACGGACAAGGTGCCGTTGATGCGATCCGGGAGTATCGCCGAAAACCCCACCGGATCAGACGGAAGCGCGTCCTTGGTGGCCTGGTCGAGCCGTTCGCGGCCGAGAAGGCGGCGGTCGGACGAGTCCGTCAGCGCGCACATCGGGTAGCCGCCGGGATGCGCGGTCACGCGGCTGCACCGCGAGTCCTCAAGAAAGGTACGGCGGCCGCCGGGGTTTCCATTCGGGGCATGGACCGTCGCCCCCTTCTCGAAGCTGAGGATGGCCACGCGCGGTTCGTCGCACCCGAGGAGCGGCGACGGGTAGCCGAACGGAAGTGAGCGGAAGGACGGCCACTTCTCGGTGTCGTACACGCGCATCTCCTGATGCGCGAAGGCGTTGAACGCCATCCAGAGGTACCGGCCGCCGGGTGCCATCGTCGTCCCGAGCACCATGGTGTCGTCGGCGAGCGTGCCGGGAGGGCGAGGAAGAAAGCGGACAATATCGCCGTCTGAGAGGCGGAAGGCAAGCAGGGCACCGAAGTTGTCGACGACGGTGATGACGACGTCGCCAGCGCCGTCGCCTTGGCCGGCGACGGCCTCGACGTGGACGTAATGGACCTGGATGGCCTCGGGCGCTCGCATGGAGACTACGCGACGTACAACGAGCGTGCCGAGGTCGACCACCCGCGCAAAAACCCAGCCGGCGAGCACCTGAACGTAGACGAAGGCGTCGCCGTCGTCGGTCAGCCAGGGCAGCGGGCAGCGCGGGTCGAGGGGGAGGTGGACATCGATGACGCCGATGTCCACGCCCTCCCACACCGAGATCTGCCATTCCTGCCGGATTCGGGTGGTCAGCCCCGTGACGACAGCGGTGTCCCCATCCTCGCGTGCCAACGCGCGGGCTCGCAACAGGTCGTCCGATGCCAGCGCGGCCTTCCGCAGTCGCCGTCTGCCATCTTTGAGACGTTCGCCCTCGATCTCGGCCCGGGCCCGTCGCCGCAGGTCCGGCGGAAGCGCCGCGCACAGGGTCAGCGCGCGGTCGAAGTCCCCGGCGACTCGGGCCGCGTTCACCAACCCTGTCGTCGTCTGCGTCGTCCGCACCCCAAGCTCCGCCCGCGATTTTGCGATGTCGTCGGCGAGGCTTCGGGCGTCAGGGACACCCCGCAGTGTCCGGGCGTGCGGCTCCAGCAGGTTCGCGGCCCGGTCCACGTCGTCCAGCAGAAACGCGGTCTGTGCCTCACCGAGCGCCACGACCGCCTCGACCCGACCGTCCCCGGCCGGCACGAGATCAAGCCAGGCCAACTCCTGAAGGTTGAACGCGGCTCGCAGTTCGGCGCGGGCGCCCGCCGGAAGCAACAGCCAAGCCTTGAGCGCGGCGACGAGCTTACCGCCTACGAACAGCTCTTTCGTGCTCCGGATGTCGGCGATTTCAACCTGCTCGCGCGCGATTACCTCGGCCTCGTCCATCCACGCGCGCGTCTCCTCGTCGGCCACACCCAGCGCACGGGCCTGCCCGACTGCGACGAGCAGCGCTTTCGGATCGCCGCGCTCCCAGGCCTGCCATGCTCGGGCGACGAGATCGCGCCCCTCCTGTTCCCGGCGATGACGCTGCAGATCGCGTTGCGCCGAGCGGGCGACCTCGCTCTCCGGCCAGCGGGCGAGCACCTCCCTGCCCAGGCGGTCGACGGCGTCCCAATCCGCAGCCTTGACCGCCGAGGTCAACGAGGCCTCGGCGGGCGCCCGCTCGTCCGCACGCAGGCGAGCGACGGCATCCTTCAGCTTGGGAAGCGCCCGATGTCCGCGATCCACCTCCTGAATCGCGGCGACGCAGGCGTTAACGTCGTCGGGAGAGCCCTCGCGGATCGCGTGATCGGCGAGCAGCGCCCAGGCCTCCGCCGCGTGCGTCGCATCGGCGCCGCGCAGCCAGCGTCGTGCCCGGACGCCGTCGCCCAGTCTGGCTGCGGCGAGCCCGAGACAGCCAAGAACAACCGGGCTCTCGGTCGCTGGCGGCACCAACCGCGCTCCGAGAGCAACCGCGGCTTCGTCGTCCGCAACGTGGTTGACGAGCAGGTCGAGCAGGGCTTCGACGGCGTCGACGTTCGCTGGGGAGGCGGCGAAGGCCTCGGAAAACAGCCTGCGGGCTTCGTCGTAGTCGTAGGCGTCGAGGGCGGCACGTCCGGCGGTGATCGGGTCGTTTGACGGCGTCGAGCCCCGCGTCTTGGGGCCAGCGGTGGGCGCGGCTCCCGGTTTCTCCGCGGTCCTCGCCCGGCGCTCGGCGAGCCCAAGCTCCGTCTCGACCCAACGGCGCGCGTCGTCATCGAGCGACGGGACGACGGCATGGCACGCGTCGCGGCCGGCGGTCCGATGCTGGATGCTCACCACCCGCTCGTCACTCGCGTGACGTTCGACGACCAGGAAATCGGCATGCTGGCGGATGAGCAGGCTTTGAAGACGCGATTTGAGGGCGTAGGCCTCGGACTGGGCGCGAGGGCTCAAGCCCTTGTCTGTCGGGTTGACGTCATGGATCAAGGCGAACAGTTGCTCGATCGTGACGCGGGCGCGGCCGCTGACGACGTCGGCGGGCGCGGGGAGGGTGGGGCGGCGGGGCATGCAGAGGGGGAGTGTATGCGGGAGGGTGTCGGGGCGGGCGGTGGACCGACCGGGCTCGCGTCAAGACCAGTCGGATCCTCGTCGCGGGCCTCAGCGACTTGCCCGGCCGTCACGCGCAGCGGCGGCCCCAGCAGGATGTACTACCAACGCGTTCGGCACTGTCGCAAAGCCGCGTATTCCGCGTCCGTGTGCCACACGCGCCAGCCGTCGGTCCCCGTCGCGAACAAGTTGTACCAGGGAGTGCGAGCATGCTGTCCCGCAGGACGAAGGCAGGCGACGCCCAACAGGCCTCGGATCAACCCACCGATCCCAAGGGACCCGCACAGAGAGGCCATGATCAGGTGCGCACTAAAGCCACAGAGCAGCGCGACCATCAGGAGATTGGCGGCAGGACCTGCAAGCAGCACGGCGATTCTCCGAACGCCCCGGTCCCTCCGCAGGCTGAGCTCGGCCCGGTCAATCACGATGCTCGCCCCGCCCCCAACCGCGAGGGCGGCGAGCGCATGTCCTATCTCGTGTGGACCCGCGACCGAGAGCAACCAGCGGATTGGGCGTTGCCGCAGCCGGAAGTGGATCGGACCGACATCGAAGTGGTACCACGTCTCCGCGGTAGCCTTCTCCAGGGCGTAACGGAACAGCGACGCCTCCGGCACCGTGGCGTGCCAGGCCTCGGCGCGACTCCGCGCGTCCGCGAGCCTGCGCGCGTCATACCTCCTGCGCCTGGAGCGGTGCCCCAGTACACGGTACGCAACGCGAACGAGGTCGAAGTTCTCGTCGATCGCGGTCAACACCGGTCCGCTGTGGGGGAGCCGGAATCGGCTCGGATGCCATCGGCGAACGTGGTCGCGGTACGCCGTCTCGACCTCCGCTGCGGTGGCCTTCGAGTCAACCCCGAGCACGCGGTAGTGCTCGCCGACGAGCGTGCGCTGCTGGATGGTGAACACCTCGCAGGACTCCGTAAATGTCAGCATTGGACGAGCATGAATGGGCCGCGAGTCGCGGGCATCGCGACGATAAGTTGGTTTGCGGGCGGCGTGGTCAGCCGATCTCGCGTTCAGGTGGTGGGCGTCCGCCAGAGAGGGCGGCCCGGGAGCGGGCCTGTCCGCCTGCGTCTTGCCAGAGCAAAAGGCGTGCCACCCGACCGCGCTCCCCTGGGCATAGGATAAACGCTGGTTCTTCAGTGCGGTCGCCTATCCGCTGCCTTGGCGAGTTCGGGCTGGGCCCTGAAAGCTGACGCCCCGCGCCCGGGTGGTGCCGAAAATGGGCAGGTCGTGGACGCCGCCGCCAGGCTGGCTTGGCGGCGTGGAAAACCCGGTTCCCGTGCCGGGAGCCGGGGCGGGACGAGAGGCGGGTCGCAACACAACTCGGCTTGAGCACGGGTCGGTGGCACCGGCAGAGGAGCGTCCCGCGGCATCGCCATCGGACAACCCCTCTCCGCTGACCTCCGCGTCCCGCATGCTACGTTCGCGCCTCCCGCCACAGGAATCCCGTGTCGCAGACCTCGATCAACGCAGTCCTCTCGGCGACGTGGTGGCCCGAATTCCTGGCGGTGAAGGACGGGTTGAGCTGGTCGGTGCTCGCGGCCCGCTTCGGGACAGACAGCGGTGTGTTGCAGCGCGCGCTCGCGTCCACGGGCGGGACCAAGGCGGCGCAAAGGCCGGGGCGAAAGCCGCATGGCCTCGAAGCGGCCGGGGTTGCGGTCCGCGCCGTGCTCGCGTCGGCCGCTGCGGAGGTCTTGCCGACGGTGCCCCCGTCCTCAGCCGACGACGTCCTTGGCCGGCTCGCGGGCAAGCAGCCGGACGGCGAGGTGGCGTCGGCGGCCGGCGTCTCGGTCGAGGAGGTCAAGGCCTATCGACGGACGAACGACATCCGCGCTTTCCTCCGGCAACCTCCCGGGATGTCGGCGGTCCTCCCGCTCTTGTCCCAGGTCCTCACCACCGCCCCAACCGCTTCGACATCTGGCGCCGCGGTCGTGCTCCGACGGACGCCGGCGCCCGGCCTGCCCGTTCAGGAAGTGCGGAGGACAGCACCGATAGCGGAGCCACCCCGACGGACCCCAGAGCCTGAGAGCCCGCCGAACCCAAGCCGCTCGGCGCGGTCGGCTCCGCACCCCGACGGGGACCAGGCCGCCAACCTTGGAAAGCAGCCGAATGAACAGCAATCGGTCGAGGCCGGCAATCGGCCGAGCGTCGCGCTCACCGCTGACGATCCTCAGGCCATCATCGACCGCTCGCATCCCGCGTCAACCCCGTCAGCACGGATCAAGCCAACCAGCGGGTCGCGATTGGCGGCGTTTCGGGCCGAGTTGGGCACTGTCGCGGACCAGGTGATTGCCGATCGGGCGGGCATGTCCCGCCGTGCCGTCAGAGGCTTTCGTCGCGAGCTGGGCATCGCCGCCTATGACGGGTTTCGGTCGGGTCGGCCTCCTCGCCCGGTCATGCCGGTCATTGCGGCGTCGGCGGTCGCGGTACCCGCCTCAGACACGGCGGCCGACGAGGCGAGGTCGCCTGGGGCGTCGACGGAAGCGTCTCCGGCGTGGTCGCTGGCACCCGCAGCGGGTCCACTGCGGTCGAAACCGGGGCCGCGGTCCGCCATCGACGCCTTCGCCGAGATGCTCGGCGTCGTCCCGGACAGCGTGATCTCCGCCCTGGCTTCGGTCAGCGCTGACGCTGTGAAGCAGTACCGGCAGCGCCGTGGCATCAAGAGGTTCGTGGCGGCGACAGTCGCGGGACCCGCCGTTGCAATGCCGTTGTTCGCTCAACCGCCCAATGCAGACGCCTCGTCAAAGGCGCCCCTGGAATCCAGTGGGCTGACGGCGAGCACGCCGTGGACCCCGGAGCCGGTGGACAAAAAGCCGGCGGCAGGCGTGAGCCAGCCGGACGGGACGCTGGGCCAGGCGCCGCGCTCGGGCCCGGCCTTGCGGACCCGGATCTCGGAGTCCAGGCGGCCTCGCCCGTCCCAAATCGACCCGTTCGCGCACCTCGTCGGCGTCGTCCTTGACCGCGAGGTCGCCGATCTCGCGGGCGTCACCGTCGGGAACGTGCAGGCGTGGGGGGTGCGGCGGGGGATCCAAGCGGCGACTGCGCGGGCGGTGGTGCCCGTCGGCGTTCCGCCCCTGAAACCGTCGCGCCCGTCGATGTGTCGTCGGCCGGGGCGGTCGACGCCGACCCGCGCGCGGGAGCCGACTCGGGCGACGTCGCCGCAGTCGCGGTCGTTTCGGACAATCCCGGCGACGTGGCCGCCGCCGTAAACACAGGGTTGATCGAGGCGAACGATGGCATGCCCGCCGAGGCCCGAGCGGGCCCGGGTGACGCCGTCGCGACCTCGACGGCCCAGGCAGCGATTGTCCCATCTCCCACGCCGAGCCCCGCCGCCGCCGTCGACGGTCTGCCCGCGCTGACGGGACACGATCTCGCCGCCTTCCGCGCGCGCCTCGGCCTCACCCAACGCCAGCTCGGTGCCCGGCTTGGCATCGAGCAAGGCGGCATCTCGAAGGGGGAAACCGGCGGGAGTGCAGTGCTTTGGCCCACCCTCCGCCGGGCGCTTCATCGGGCGATGGTCGGGGAGGACGCCGTCGGCATCGCGGCATCCAGCGCGAGGTCCTCGACCGGGGACCCGGCTATGCCCGCAGTTGGGGCCGCGACACGGGCTGCTCCATCAGCGGGCACCGTCCCCGGCGAGGCGGGTCGGGCGACACCATCGCCCCCCGCGCACGCCCGCCCCGCCGCAGTCGCCGCTCAGACCGTCCCCGGGTCCATCACCGAGGCCGATGCCGAGCCCGACATACCCGCGCTCATCGGCTACCGGGTACGTGCGATTTCGGGCGACCGGACACGGGATTTCATCGTCGTCGCCAGTGACATCTCGGAGGCGGCGCTCAAGGCGACCGATGCGCTTGGCCGACGGAGCGACGGGCCGTGGCGGGCGGCGCGGATCCGGGAGTTGCTGGAGGCGCTGGAGTAGGGTGGCTCATCCCTGAGGTGGCACCGCCACAACCTGTGCGGGCAGCGGCCCAATCACCAGAGACAACGCGCTGATTCGAAGGTCGATGAGCGCGTGCACCGCCATCGCGGGCCGGAGCGATCCAGCGTGCACAGTCAGGAGGTACAGGTAGCCACCGAGCACGCCCGTGAGCACGACGCCGCGCCAGCCCTGGTAGAGGTGCGCCGCGCTGAAGGTGACCGCGGACGCCACCAGTGGCGCCCACGCCGGTCCGCTGAACATCGCCGAGATGTGCTCGGCCCACGACGGCACGAGCCCACGAAAGACGATCTCCTCGCAGATCCCGGCGGTCAGCGACATCGGGACGAGCCAGGCGGCGGCCTGCCGGGAGCGAGGAAAGAGCGCATACACGAGGCCAAGTCGCCCGAATTGCCAGACAACGAACCGTCGGACCCGGGATGAGATGGCGGCCAATCCCACCGAGCCTGCGAGCGCGACGGCAAAGCCCGCGGCGAGCGCGGCGAAACCCCACCGTCCTGATCGTAGTCGTCATTACCGGCGGCCGGCGGGTTGTGACGAAAGACGACGCGACACCCCCTTGACGGTGTCAGCCTGACGGAAGTCTGACGACGGTGACGGACGCCTTCTCGTGGCTACGTTATCGCATCCGTCGAAAATATCGATGGATACGGCTAAAACCGACAACGCGAAAATCGAGTCCTCACGGCGAGGACACAGAACGGACACGGACGCCGAATGGCCAGGAACAACATCTCGCTCAGTGTCGACCCCCGGAACCCGCCGAAGGGCTACCCCGGCCCCTTCAAGGTGCGGTGGCGCGAGGACGTGATCGAGGATGGGATCTCG
>CAIMSU010000359.1 GCA_903844155.1 uncultured Pseudomonadota bacterium
CTTGAGCATCAGGAGCAGCCGCGTGAAGGCGATGCGCCCCGTCTTCTTCGCCGTCTCCACGTCGATGAACTCCTCCAGAATGGCGAAGCCGTTGTCGGCGGCGTACTTCTTGAGGATCGCCTGCTGTGCGGGGATGGAGAAGCCCTCGCGCTCCTGCTCACGGGACGACACGCGGGCGTAGAGCACCGCCTGCTTCAACGAGGGGGCGAGCGCGGCGGCTGCCGCCTTCGAGGCGGGGGATCGACCCGCACGGGCGGTTCGTCGGGTGGGCGAGATCGACATCGGGGCTCCGGGCGGGGTCTGGGGAGCCGGAAGTTGACGTAATTCCTGGCCGCTGTCCAGCCCAACCGCAGACGACCTGAACAGATGTAACGTGCTGCGGTTTGACGCGTTACAGCGGGGGCCCTCGCGCGCGCCGTCCCGGCGTGCCCCCCTCGTCCCGCCGGGATTTGCAATGCCCACCTTTGCCGCCGATGATCCACTCGCCACGCCCCAACGGCTCGCCGGGGAACCCGATCGCCATTTCTGGGAGGACGGGCTGGGCTTCGGGGGCTTCCAGGGTGTCATGAACTTCGGGAGCGGGCTGGACGAGGCGTGGAGGAAGGCGTTCGGAGCCGGCGAGAACAAGGTCGCGGCCGATCTGATCCTCGGCCAGCACGGGGGCGGCGGGAACGTCCGGAGGAACCTGCTGCTCGCGGCCGGGTACGTCGAGAAGACCGACGTCGAGGCCGTCGCCGATGTGGCGCGTTCAGTGCTCGGCGACGCCGGCTTCCCCGATGCGAA
Organism: uncultured Pseudomonadota bacterium; assembly: GCA_903844155.1. Classification (GTDB taxonomy): domain Bacteria; phylum Myxococcota_A; class UBA796; order UBA796; family SXON01; genus CAIUMM01. Next base: position 784 of record CAIMSU010000359.1, read on the forward strand.
CGAGCGCCGCTTCTGCCGCAACGGGCTTGCCGCACGGATCCTCGCCAAGAAGCCGGCCGCCCTCCTCGGGGTCCGGGCGATCGACGACTTCTCGCCCCGCCGCCACTTCGCGCTGTGCATCGACGGGCACAAGGTAGCCCCGCCGGGCGCCCTCCACGCCCTCGACTGGAGCGACATCGCCGCCCGTGCCCTCGGTGCGCTCGGCAAGGCCAAGGGCTCGCTTCTGCTACGGGCCGTCGTGGTTCGCCGCTGGCGAGAGGACGTGTTCCTGGCGTTCCGTGAGCAGGGACGGGCCTCCCCGAATTGGAAGCCCGACACGCCCCACGTCTACCAGATGGGCAACAAGCGGGAGTGGCGATGGGTACGGCTCCTCGACGGCGGGCACCGGGCCCAGATCGCGGGGGTTGATGTCGAGCGGGCGTTGGAAATCGCCTCCGCGGTCGCTACCGCGCTCTGGGAGCGGCCCCGCGAGTACACCTGGGCGCGCGACCCGCTCACGCCCGAGCGCCTCGCGGAGTTCCACGAGGCGGTCATCAATCCCCGCGAGGACAAGCTCAAGCTGCTGGAGATCGTGGCCGAGCAGCCGGGCTTCTACATGCGGCCCATCGTCAAGGTCGGGAACACCGACCAGATCCGGGTGGAGCGAGTCCTGGAGGACTACTGGAACGCGGGCATCGGGTTCGCCCGCGACCCCGGTCACGTCCTGCGCGTGAAGGTGGGCTTCCGGCATGACAATCGGAAGTACCGGATCGAGGTCCACTACCCGGAAGATCCGCTCGCAGACGAGCCCACGCTCGGGTTCGGGACGTGCGGTGTGCATCCCGACGTGGCCGAGCACTTCGCCGGCATGGTGCGCGACGAGTTCGGGGTCGTCCTGAACCCGCGTAGCCCCGCAGACGCGGCGGTGCGGACCAAGGCGTGGCCGGAGCGCCCGGGAACGCTCCGCGCGTGCCATTGGGAGCGGATGCTGGCCCCCACGCTGCTACGGCCCGCTCCCTGGGAGAAGCGCGAACTGGCGCCGCTGGTCACGAAGGGGATCGTGAAGTTGACCTCCCAGGCGGTTTTTCGGTGCGGGAGCGCCGCGATCATGCGCCGTCCGCACGGCGCCCCGGACGGCTGCACCGGCTGGGTCGTGGGTGAATTTGAGGCGGTGAGCGCCGACGAACCCTTCCTCCAGCAGCCAGGCGATCCGCTGACGTGCGACCGGTGCAACGCCCAATGGGCGCGGCGGACGGAGCGGCTGCCCTGGCAGGAGCGCGTGCTCGTGGCGATCGACCCCGCCGCTGCCTGGAAACACGCCGTTGAGGTCCTCGCCGAGGAGAAGGGCGTCCAGGCGGATCGCTCGGTCCTGGGCGTGTATCTGTGGATCGCTGCGGGCGAGGTCTTCGAGGTCGTCGGTGCGGAGGTGGCGGCACCCGAGCGTCGGCGGGTGGCCCGGTCGGCCGGACACCGCGCCGCCTGGTTCGGCGCGTCCGCCACGTCGCTCGGCGCATATGGCGACCACGGCGTCTCCCTCGCGGACGTGCTCGCGGAAGGGCGCGTGGCGTTCCAGCGGGTCTTCGACCTCGGCCTGATCCCCGGTACACCCGAGACCCGGTTTCTCGCGGAGCCTCCGCCCGCCTTGCACGCCTCCGGCGGACCCCGGATCGGCTCTCCGACGCACAAGGGCATCGTGCAGCGCGGCGACGATGGGGCGTACCTGCATCAGCGCAGGATCGTGAAGGCCGCGAACGCGATGCTCCTGCTCACGCTGGCTGCCCTCCAGCGGGCCACGGAGGAGGCCGGGCGGCCCGACGAGGACCGGAGCTGGCTCTCCGCCGGCGATCTGGCAGCCACCATCAACCATGAGTTGAGCGAGCAAAGTGGGGGAAAGGTTGATCCCAACTTGATCGTTGCCGACAAGCGCGTCTGGGCTTGGGTCAACCGACTGCGCGATGCCATCGACGAGGCGAACGTGCCAGCCGTGAAGGGCAACGATGTCATCGAGGAGGGAGGGAACAAAGGGTTCCGCCTTGGACCTCGCTTTCGTCTCGACGGATTCTCCGTGCAAGGCGAGGTGGTCGCGTACAAGGCGAAGCCGCCGCCCACGCGAGGGACAGGAAAAACGTAGCTTCGTCCGTCCCCCCAGACCCGCTTTCGGGGCGCCCCAGGACCTGCGTGCAAGTTGAGCCGGGTCGGTAGATTTCCCTGTTCAAAAGGGCCATTTTAGACCCTACAGCGTGAAGCGACGAACCGCACCGCTGTATGTCGAGGCTGACGCCAAGCAGGCGCTCCGCGAAGCGTTCCAGCCGTTGTACGACGAGCCGCTCACCGACCACCACGTCGGGGAGATCTCCGACAACCTCCGCCGCTACTTCGCGATCCTCGCGGAGTGGGATGCGGAGGACAAGCTGCGCGCCACCGGCGCGAAGGCGGGACCATGACGGCGAGGAAGCCAGGGGTGTTCACTCACGAGACCGCGCGCGATGCGCGCGACGGTCAGGCAGCGCAGCCGCCGAAAGGCCCCGGGGCACCGATGCCCCGTCACCCAACGCGGCCACCGAAGCTGGACCCGCGTGGGCTGAACATCCACCAGACGCCACGTCGGCGGGGGCCGCTGAGTCGCCGCCGAGGTCGGCGGTGAGGATGTTCACGCTCACGGTCTTGCCCGCGCCGACGATCCGGCCGGGGGGCGATCCGAACGACGCCGCCAGCGTCGTCTGGCCTGCGGCGGGGGAGAGCAGGGAGTTCGACGCGCGCGAGCTGGTCGCGTTCTTCCTCGTTCGACACCTCGCCCCGGGCAAGTTCGCCTGTCCGTACTTCCTCGTGGGCGCGTTCGCCGACGGCGTGCGGCGCAACTCGGCGTTCCTGTTCGCGTCCGTGGTCGCGCTCGACGTGGAGAAGGGGCCGACCACCCAGGAGGCCCATGCGCTGTTCCGCGGGTGGGCGCACATCGTCTACACGACCTGGTCCCACCGGGCCGACGCACACCGCTTTCGGGTCGTGTTCCCGCTCGCCCGCGACGTGAGCGCGGACGAGTACAAGCGGCTCTGGTCGCGACTGGCCGGGATGCTCGGCACAGGGGCCGACGCGCAAACGAAGGATCTCGCCCGCGCCCTGTTCCTCCCAGCGCACCGGCCCGACGGCGGACGTTCGGCGGCGAAAGCATGGGAGGACGCACCGTTCCTCGACCCCGACGCGGTTCTGGCGGAAGTGCCCTCGCCGCCCAAACGGCCGCTGATCCCGCCGCGCCCTCCTGTTCGCCTCCCGCCGGGGATCGCGCGGCGCGTGGCCCAGGAGCGACTCAAGACCGATCCCGCGTGTCGGCAGCGCGCCGCCGAGTACCTCGACGCCACCGTCCGGGGCAATCGCGCCGAGGGGGTGCTCTGCCCACGATGCGAGCGCCCGTCCGTCTGGTTCTGGATCGAGCCGGGGAAGATGAGCATCGCAAGCTGCAACCACCGGAACTCCTGCGCATGGTGGGGCCACCTCGACGAGCTGCTCGACGCGCACGGGGGCAGCGGTGTCTGACTGGCAGGACGATGTCTGCGGCGTCAGCGAGGAGCCACCGCCCGATCCTGCCGCCGGGTGGGAGCTGCTCGCGCGACTCCGCGAGCTCGCGGTCGGCCAGGGCGCGCCCGCCGCGGTGATCGAGGCGGTCCAGGTCGCGACGGCCGACCGAGCGATGGTCGCCGCGCTCGGGGCCTGCCACCGCGCCGACCGGGCGCGGTTCGACGGGCTGATCCTCGCGCTGGGGAGCGTGCGCGGGCTGAAGGCAACCGCCGCCGTGCTCGCCCGCACGGCGAAAGAGGAGGGCGAGCGCCAGGAGAAGGCCGAACGATCGACGCGGGCGCGCCGAGCTGCAGCGCCCGCCAGCTCGAAGCTGGTCACGAGCCTGGAACCGTGCCTGCGGGGCTACTCGCTCTCGACGGACCTCGTCGCACCCCCTGGCTACGACATCGACGATTGCGGCGTGCGAAAGCGCGTCGTCAACGAGGACACGGGCGAGGAGACGATCATCCCCGTCGCGGCCCGGCCCTTCGTCACCGTCGCGCGCTGCGTGAACATCCAGGACCACACCGTCGTCAGCCTGCTCGCGTGGCTGAAGGTCGGCGGAGGCTGGGGCCAGCACACCGTCCCGCGCGTCACCGTTTCGGACGCGCGGGCGCTCGTCACGCTGGCGAACCTGGACGCGCCGGTCCACTCGAACAACGCCTCGGACTGCGTCGCCTACATCGCCGCGTTTGAGGCTACCAACGCGGCGGTGCTGCCGGAGGCGCTGGTCAGCCCGATCATGGGGTGGTGCGGCACCGACACCGACCTGTCCTTCCTCTGGGGGCGGAACCAGGTCCGCGCGGACGGGATCCACTCCAGCGGCTCGGTGGACGAGCTGCCGCCGTCCTCGTGGCGTGCGGGACAGATCCACCTCCTCCCGAGCGACCCCGGGCTCCGCTCAGCCGCCGCCGGGTTCCACGCAGCGGGATCGTGGGAGGGCTGGGTGGACTGCGTCCGCGAGGTCACGCCGTACCCGCGCGTGATGCTCGCGATTTTCGCGGCGATGGTCCCACCGCTCATGCGCTTCCTCCCCTCGTTGTCCAACTTCGTGCTGGACTTCAGCGGGGTCACCAGTCAGGGCAAGACGACGGCTCTGCGCGCCGCTGCGTCGGTGTGGGGGAGCGCCGATGAGCGCGGCGACGGCATCCTGCACACCTGGGACAACACCCACGTCTTCGCAGAGCGCATCGCCGCCCTCTGCAACTACCTGCCTTTGTTCCTCGATGACACCAAGCGCGCCCGAAAGCGCGAGGACGTTGGACGCGCGGTCTACAACCACGCGAGCGGCGTCGGCCGGGGGCGGGGCTCACTCACGTCTGTCCAGCGGACGACGCGCACGCACAGCGTGCTGCTCTCCACGGGCGAGGAGGCGATCACGTCGTTCACCAACGACGGCGGCACCCGCGCCCGGTGCATCTGCCTCTGGGGATCGCCGCTCGGTGGCGCGGACACGGCCACCGTCGAGGTGGTCCGGAGGCTCAACGCCGGGATCATGGCGCACTACGGGCACCTCGGACCCACTCTCGTCCAGAAGCTCGCCAGCGATGTCGCAAGCCGGGACGACGTGCGCCGGGTCTACGAGACCGAGATGGAGGCGTGGACGAAGCTCGCCAACGGCAACGGGGTGGCGAGCCGCGCCGCCCAGTACGTCGCCGCGCTCGCCGTCGCTGAGCAGCTGTTCTACGCCATCACCGGGCTTCCCCGGCCGACGACCCCGGCGGTCAACGAGGCGTGGGAGGCCGTACTGAAGGGGTCCGTCGAGGCCGACCGCGCCACGGACGCGCTCCGCCAGGTGATTTCGTGGGCGACGGGCCAGCAGGCGCGTTTCCACGGGCGCTTGGAGGCCGAGGGCACGGACTCCTGCACGGCCCCCGCCGCGGGGTGGCTCGGGGCGTGGGCGCGCGGGGAGAACTGGCGGTACCTCGCCGTGCTCCCGACTGAGCTGCGCGCGTTCTTCGAACGCCAGAAGTTCGACGCAGACGCGGTGCTCCGCACCTGGGCCGACCGCGAATGGCTCCAGCGGGACGGGCGGCACCTCGGGCGCAAGGTCACCATCGGCGAGCGGAGCGACCGTTGCTTCGCCATGTCCCGCGAGGCGTGCGACCTCGTCTCCGAGAACGACGATGCGTAGCGCCCGCGCGTGTGGGGAACGCGCCCACCCAGAACCCACCTCTGTGGGGAGCGACTTCCACACGGCAAAGGCGGACAACAGCCCCCGTTCCCCACAATCCCCACATTTTCGCGCGACACCTACCTTTAGAGAGAATTGCTTTTCTTCTCGCATCGCACGCGGCGCGACACGATCAAATCTCGCGCGTGTAGAGGCATCGTGCGCCGAAGTGTGGGGATTGTGGGGAGACGCGCAATTTATGTTCTATGAACCTATATATTTTTCTCCCCACATCTGTGGGGAACGGTGGGGATTCTCCCCACAAGGCCCCGGCTGGCACGTCGCCGCCTCGCCGTCCGTCACGTCGATCCCCTGACCCATTTGGAGCTTCCATGCAGAACATCCTCGCCTTCTTTCGCCTTTCTCGCCCCGCCCCAGCGATGAACCCCGACTCGAACGGCCCCCGTCCGACTGCCGCCGACCTCGGCCTCCACATCGTCGTCGCCAACGGCCCGTTCGGCGTCGAGCCGGATGTGCCCCTCCTGACCGCCACCGAGCTGTGGGAGGCGTTCAACACCAACGAGGCGGACGCCGAGCGCCGGTTCGCGCACCGGCCGATCTACGTCGCCGGGGCGATGGACCGGGTGACGCGCGAAGGGGCCGGGTACGCCGTCCGGCTCTCGGTGAGCGGCATGGCGTTCGACACGGTGCGCTGCCACACCAGCGACCATCGGCGCTTCAACCTCGCCGATCTGCGCCGCGGCCAACTGGTCGTCGTCGTCGGCAGACGGGTGTTCCGCCACGATGGGCACGTCGTCGTGGACGACGCCCTGGTCGTCCACGACGACCTGACCTCTCTCGTCCCGTGGGGCCGCCGGTGAGCGCGGCGTGGACGGCGAAGGCCGTGAAGAACCTGATGCCGCTGTCGGTCGCGACCGACCTCGCCGAGGCCCTCCGCGAGTGGGCCTACTCGGGCAAGAGCACGGACTACGGCCAGC
>CAIMSU010000360.1 GCA_903844155.1 uncultured Pseudomonadota bacterium
CCGACGGCGATTGTAGAGGGTGGACCAGTGTTGCCGCGAAAGGCCCAGCTCGGAGGCGAAGCCCTCCTGGCAGTGATGGTCGCGGAAAAGGACCGCCCGCACCGGGGCGGGACGGAGATAGACGAGGGAAAGGTGCGTGGTCATGGTGAGACTCCGAATCGGACGCGCTTCATATACACACCGGACGGCGATCTGTCTACTTGACGAATCCGATATGGTGTCGTACATCTGACGCCACCCCGAGAGCGTCCCATGCCCCGCCCGCACCCCCGCATCGTCTCCCCCCTCGCACTGAGCGCGGGAGCCATCCCCGACGATGACGCCGGGAACAGCATGGCCCGCCTCTTGTGGGGGTCGAACCCCGCCTTGGGAGGCTACCTCGCGACCGCTCGCGAGCACGCCAACCTCTCCCTGCGGGCGGCCGCCGGAAAGGTCGGGATCTCGCACACCTACCTCGCGCAGATGGAGCAGTACGACGTGCGCTCGATGCCCGAGGTCAAGCTGCTCCGCAAGCTGGCGCGGGTCTACGAGGTGGACGAGCGGCAGATGCTCCACGAGGTCGGCATCCGCTACGAGCTGCCCGAAGAAGTCGCGGAGGAACTCTCGAACCTGAACGAGCGGCGGTTCAACCGGCTCATGCTCCACGACCTGTTCCGGCCCGACGGCTTCACCGAGGACGACGTCGCCAAGTTCCCGCCCGCGGTCTGGGCGTACATCGTGGACTTCGCGAAGAAGGTGGACGCGAACGCGCGGGCAGAGGGTCCGACCATCGCGGCGATCTTCTCGCCCCGGAAGGCACGGCAATGAAGCTCGCTTCTGCTGTCGCCGCTCACGAGGAGCGGTACATCGCGCGCCAGGTGGAGGTCCTGCGGGACACCCTGCGCGAGGGCTACTCGGTGTTGTACGCCTTCGACGATGAGGACGGCGCGACCACGCGGGTCGATGTGATGGGTCCGAGAGGGATGAAGGGCGGCAACGACGGCGGGTTCCTGGCGGCGACGGTGCCGACGGTGCGCCTGTGGTCGCCGTCCGCACTGTCCCGCCCGCTCGCCGTCGCAGCTGCGAACCGGAACTTCCCGGCCGCTCTGGATGCCGTCGCCGAGCGCGCCCGACCGCTGGTCGGTGACGAGTACAGGCTGTTGCTCGCGCTCCTCGCCACCGTGCGGGAACATGCGCCAAGGCTCCGGCCTCGCGTCCCCGTGGTCGGGTCGGCCTTCACCTCGTCAGGCACGCCGTCGATCTCGGCGTTCACGTCCTGCTTGGCGCTGGGCGACCTCGAAGAATCCTTCGTCCGGGCAGTCGCGTAGCCCCGAAAACTATGTCTACTTGTACCTCCCCTTTGGAGTCTCCCATGCCCATCATCGGCGCTGCCTACCTTCGCTGTTCTGACCCCCGACAAGACAAGAGTATCGAGCAACAACGGGAGGAAATCTCCCGTCGCGCCGCCGCCGATGGCGTGACCATTCCCGACGACCTCTGGTTCATCGACGAGGGGATCAGCGGGCGGTCGGCCAAGAAGCGCGTCGCCTACCAGTCCCTGCTCCGTGCCGCTGAGGCCCAGCGCGATGCCCGGCTCGGACGGGGCAAGGTGCGCGTCCAAGGCATGGATCGCCTGTATGTCTGGGCATTTTCCCG
>CAIMSU010000361.1 GCA_903844155.1 uncultured Pseudomonadota bacterium
AACAGGTTCTCGAAGTAGTTGTTGTCCCAGCGGATCGGGTTCTCGGTCCAGGCGCCTTCGAGCCCGCTGCTGATGGTGTCGACGCCCTTGCCGGTGCCAAAGCTGTTCTTCCAACCGAGGCCCTGCTGCTCGATTGGCGAGCCCTCGGGCTCGGGCCCGACGTACTTGCCGGGGTCGGCCGCGCCGTGGGTCTTGCCGAAGGTGTGGCCGCCGGCGATCAGGGCGACGGTCTCTTCGTCGTCCATCGCCATGCGCGCGAAGGTCTCGCGGATGTCACGCGCGGAGCCCATCGGGTCGGGGTGGCCGTTCGGGCCCTCCGGGTTGACGTAGATCAGGCCCATCTGCACGGCGCCGAGCGGGTTCTCGAGCTGGCGGTCCCCGGTGTAGCGTTCGTCGCCCAGCCAGGTGGTCTCGGGGCCCCAGTAGACGTCCTCCTCGGGCGCCCAGATGTCCACGCGACCGCCGCCGAAGCCGAAGGTGCGGAAGCCCATCGTCTCCAGCGCGCGGTTGCCGGTGAAGATGAGCAGGTCGGCCCAGGAGATCTTCCGGCCATACTTCTGCTTCATCGGCCAGAGCAGGCGGCGCGCCTTGTCGAGGCTCACGTTGTCCGGCCAACTGTTGAGCGGAGCGAAGCGCTGCGCGCCGGACCCGCCACCGCCGCGCCCATCCGACACCCGGTAGGTGCCCGCGGAGTGCCACGCCATCCGGATGAAGAACGGCCCGTAGTGGCCGTAGTCGGCGGGCCACCAGTCCTGCGAGTCCGTCATGAGGGTGTCGACATCCTTCGTGAGCGCGTCCATGTCGAGGCTCGCGAACTCCGCGGCGTAGTCGAAGCTCTCGCCCATCGGATCGGCGGCAGGAGGGTGCTGGTGCAGGATTCGTAGGTTGATCTGCTTCGGCCACCAGTGCTCGTTCGCGGTGCTGCCGGTAGCGGTGTGGGCGCCGTGCATGACGGGGCACTTGCCTGTGCTGTTCTCGGACATGTGAGTACTCCTGTTGGTTGAATGGGACGTTGTTGGCTGCGCCTGCCTCGGGCAGGGAAACGGGTTGTGGAGGCGTCAGACCCCTGGGGGACGCGAGGGGGGCGGGTCTTCGGCCGACGCCTGGGTTGCCGTCCGACACGCGGGACAGCGCCCCCAGTAGATCACCTCGGCCTCGTCGATCTCGAAGCCCCGGTCGTCATCGACGGTCAGGCAGGGCGCGGCACCGAGTCCGCAGGCGACATCGACCGTTCGGCCGCAGGTGCGGCAGATCAAGTGATGGTGGTTGTCGCCGACCCGGTCCTCGAAGCGGGCCGGTGAGCCCGCGGGCTGGATGCGCCGAACCAGGCCCTTCTCGACCAGGAGCCGCAGCGTGTCGTACACCGCCTGGCGGGAGACGGCGCCGATCTCGGTGCGGACGGCCTCGGCGATCTCGTCCGCCGTGGCGTGAGGCAGGGCTGACACCACGCGGAGCACGGCCAGACGCTGAGCCGTGATCTGGACACCGCGTTCACGGAGGAGGAGGGCGGGGGGAGTGGAGGGCTGCATGGATGGTACAAGTAGTCCAGTTTTGGACTGAGTCAAGAATCAGATTGAAACAAATGCACCGCGCAGCCATCCCGCTCCGAGCAGGACAAGCACCGCCGGCGCGCCCGACGGCACGCCCATGAGTGTTACGCCCGCACGCGCCCAGAGGTGCCTGGATGGCCACGTTTCGCTTCGAAGGACTCACGCTCACCGTCGAGGACGTCGCCGCCTCGCTTGAGTTCTACCGTGGGAAGCTGGGGTTGACCGTCGCCTGGGATGCCTCCCCGGCGTTCGCCATGCTCCGCGTGCCCGGCGCGGGCGGCGGGACCATCGGGCTCCTGTCTGTCGCCGAGGCCCGCAAGCAGGGCGCCGCAGACTCCACTCCTGGCCAAAAGCGAGCGGTTCACGTCGAATTCAGTACGGACCACCTTGATGATCTCTTCGCAGAACTCAGGGCGATCGGGGTCGTGTTTCACGAGCCGCCTCACGACGAGCCGTGGGAGCGATCCATGACGGCGTTCGACCCCGACGGCTACGCGGTCGAATTCGCGCAGGGGCGGCGGGGGGAGAAACCGTAAAGGGCGAGGGTCGCGCCCGGCGGCACATCCACCAGGCCTGGGCCGTCGTGACTACGTGGGCCGAGACCTCGACCGGTGGGCAGGTGGACTCAGCTGCACACGGCATCCACCTCAAAGGCGGGGTCGGCACCATCGGCGTGCCGCGAGCTCACGCGGCCACGCTGGACTTCTACGCTTGTCGAAGTAGATTGCACCATGCCCTCCTCCCTCCCCGGCGGCGACCTCGAATACGCGGTGTTCGCCGCTGTCACCGCGCTCGGCGGCGCTCCTGTAAAGGACATCCACGCCCGCATTGGCGAGCCGAGCGGCATCGCCTACACCACGACCTCGACCGTCCTTGATCGCCTGTTGGAGAAGGGACTGGTTCGACGGGAGCAACGCGGGCGTGCGGTCTGGTACTGGCCGGTGACGCCCCGCGCGACGGTCGATCGGCAGACCCTCCTGGCCTTGTTCGACCGGATGCTCGGGGACGCCCCCGAGCCGCTGATGGCGACGCTGGTGGATGCCGTGGCCGACCTCGATCCGGCGCTGCTCGACGATCTTGCCATCCGCCTACGCGAGCGGAAGAACCGTGGATCGTGAGCTTCTTCTCCTCGTCGTCGCCCTCGCGGCGTCGGGGCCCTGGCTCCTTTGGACCGGACGCAGGGGCACCGACGACACAGCCGTTCCGTCGGCACGCGACCTCGAACGCCGACGGTGGCGGGCGCTGTGGCGACCTTTCGTTCCGCTCGCATTCGTGGCAGCGCTGCTCGCCGGGTGGGCCCTCCAGGAGCCGGCTGCGGCCGAGCAGCCGTCGCGGTGGCTGGCGGTCCTCGCTGTTCCGGGCGCCGCTCTCGCCTTCCGCGCTGCGATTCGCGCCGTGCGATCACTCTCGCTGCCGCCGGCCGAACACGCCACCGGCACGGTGGGGGTTCTCCGACCGGCGGTCCGCATCGCGCCTGCGCTCCAGGCGCGCCTCGACGGGCCCGCACTCGCTGCGGTCAACGCCCACGAGGCCGCGCACGTTCGCCACCGCGATCCTCTCCGCATCTGGCTCGCACGACTCGCCACCGATCTCCAGGCAGGCACCGCCGCGAAGTCGCGCTTGTCCGCCTGGCTGACGGCGTTGGAGCTGGCCCGCGACGAAGAGGCACGGGACCACGGCGCGAGCGGCATCGCGCTGGGCGAGGCCATCCTTGCCGCCGCCCGGCTGCCGAGGGTCGGAGCCGCCGTCGCCGGACCGGATGCTGACCTGTCCGAGCGTATCGAGCGTCTGCTGCAACCGGTCCCCGCCCAGGCCGCTGACCACGCAAAGGCATGGTGGGTCGCCCTTCTTCCGCTCGCCGCGCTCGGGGGCGTTGCCTACGGCGAGCCACTCTTGCGCTGGATGTTGTGGTAGCCCCGGTGTCCCCCCTCGATGTGTCCAGTACCGTCGGACTCGGGGCGCTCGTCGCGCTCAGCACGAATGTCTGGCTGGGGGTGTTCGTGCGCGCCAAGACCCGGATCCCCGCCCGGTGGCAGTCCAGGCTCCCCCGGGCACTCTCGTTGTTCAAGCTGCACAAGTGGACCGGCTATTCGTTTGCCGCCCTCGTGTTGCTTCACGTCGCGCTCATCCCATTCGACCCGACCTCGGGCTTCCGGTGGTTCGACGTGTTCCTGCCTGCCTGGACGCCCCACCAGCCCGTCGTCAGCACGCTCGGCGCCGCATCGCTCTACCTGCTCGGGGTCGTCGTCGTGTCCTCCTACTTCCAGCGGCGGATCGGGTACCGATCGTGGCGCAAGCTGCACTACCTAACGGTCGTCGGTGTGCCCCTGGTGCTCGTCCACGGCCTGCTCACCGATCCGCTGTTGAAGGACCGTCCCGTGGACTTCCTCGATGCGGAGAAGGTTCTTGTGGAGGCTTGTATGCTTGCTGTCGTGCTCGCCGCGGTCACGCGCTTGCGTCGCCCGACCCGCGTCTTCCCCGCCCTCGTGCTCGGTTTCCTGCTCCCCGCCGTGGCCCGCGCCGCCGACCCGCCCGCGGACGGGTGGTCGCTCGATCCGGATGCCGGGCTCGTCGCCCGATCCGGGGATCTCCGCTTTGCGACGTGGGGCTATGCGCAGGGCGTCTTTGCGCTCGACGTGCCCCCGTACTTCCGCCGCGTCCGCCAGGGTGCCGAGCTGGATCTCCCGCGCTGGGGGCCCGTGCGCGCCATCGCGGTGTACGAAGTGGACTTCACCGACAACGCCTTCTTCCAGAGCGGTGCGGCCTGGAAAGTATGGGAGAACGCCTTTCTTGAGGTCCAGAACGCGGGCGACGGGGGCCGTTTCCGGGTCCTCTACGGCGAGAACACGCACATCCTGAGCCGCGAGGACAACCTCGGCAGCGGGAACCTGCCGACCATCAACCGCTCGATCATCCTCGAAGACCACGGCTCGATCCACGCCTTCGGCACCCAGTGGGGGGGCCAGGTGTCCGGCAGGCCGACCGATCGCATCGCGCTCGCGGCCTCGGTCGGCGACAACCGGGGCTCGCTGAACCAGGACACGCCCTACTGGTCCCCGGCCAACGACTTCGCGGGGAAGGCCACCTGGACGGCATGGAAGGGGTCATCCGGCTCCGCCTTGTCCGTCGGGGCTGCGGGCGACTACACGCGCGCGGTGGTCCCGGGCACGTTCACGCTGGCGACGGCGCTGGCCGGCGCGCCCGTGCTGGCGACCCCAGCGGACGGCGGGAAAGCGACCTTCGAGGCCGATGTCGGCCTGACGCCGACCCAGGGCGCCGGCTTCCCGGTCGCCGTCGAGGCCGAGTGGATCGGGTCCACCTTCCCGACCAGCGGGACGTGGGTGCAGGGCGGGTATGTGCAGGGGATGGGCCAGCTGTACGGGTCCGCGAAGGTGGGCGACCTCTGGGTCTTTGCTCGGCCCGAGCTGGCGCTCATGGACACCGCGACCGCCCACGCGAGCCTGGTCGCGCTCCGGGGTGGACTCGACTGGAACGTGCCCTTCACGGCTCAGCGGGCCAACCTGCTCCTCGAAGGCGCGTGGCACGGCGTGCATGGCGATCCGGCCATCGTCGTCGATGGCAACCCCGGCGCCGAGGTCCGGCTGATGCTCCGGGTCTCGGCGACGCGGCACAACCGTCGATGAGCCGCCCAAACCGCCCGCGCGCGGCCATACTCACGACAACGAGGCGACACACCATGCCCTTCCGGTCCCCACTCCCGCACCCCCGCGCCCTCGCCACCGCAGGCATCCTCGCAATCGCGGCCGGCCTTTCCGGCGGCTGCGACTTCCACACCTGCCAGAAGGTCAGCGACGACACGCTGAGCGAGCTGCCGCCGACGCTCTCTGGCTCGGGCCTGTACGCGGACATCGCCGCAGGAACCCTCTCCGACGACGTCATCCCCTTCACGCCGCGGTTCACCCTCTGGGCCGACGGCGCCGAGAAGCAGCGGTGGCTCGCCCTGCCATCTGGGGGCACGATCGACGCCTCGAACGTGGACTCCTGGCGCTTCCCGGAGGGGACGCGCGCGTGGAAGGAGTTCGACGTGGACGGGGTGCGCGTCGAGACCCGGATGATCCAGAAGATCGGCCCCGAGGACGCCGATTGGGCTGCGGTGGCCTACCGCTGGGATGGGGAGGACGCGACCGCGGTGCGCGACGGCGCTGTCGATGCGAACGGCACCACCCACTACATCCCGACCGCTGAGGAGTGCGTCGCCTGCCACGGCGGGCGAGCCAGCTTCATCCTCGGCTTCTCGGCCGTTCAACTCGCGGGGGCCGAGGGGGTCAACGTCGATTCGCTGGTGGCAGACGGGCGGCTGTCTCCCGCGCCCGGCCCGATCTCCGCGCCAGCCGCCGATGTTGCCGCCCTCGGGTATCTGCACGCCAATTGCAGCCACTGTCACAACCCCGAACGCGCGCTCGGGGTTCTCGGGGCGCGGTGCTACGACCCCGACGTTGCTCTCGACTGGACGTTGCCCGCGACATCGCTCACCGCTGTGACCGACAGCCCGGCGCTCAAGACGGGGAGCGACCAACTCGGGAACGCGCAGTGGAGCGAGGTGCTCGAACGGATCTCCAAGCGGAACAGCAGCAACACCAATCCGACCATGCCGCCGCTCGGGACCGACGTGGTCGACGATGACGGGGTGGCGCTCCTCACGGCGTGGATCGACACCTTGAACCTGTCGTCGGGAAACGACGGCGAGTCGTGGCAGCGATGAAGGCCGGATGGGGCGGCGGGGGCGCAACTACCTGGCGCTGAACGCCCACTCGCTCGCGCCGATGAACAACCCGATCCGCGCGCGCATCCACCTGCCGGACCTACCGGCGCCATGAACAATCTCGTCCTCGGGCGTGGATGACGATATACGACGAGCGTCGTACATCCTCATGCTCGGAGCGCAAATGACCCAACCGCGAACCCCCATCCCCGGCGGGGAGCTGGAAGAGGCCGTCCTGACCCACCTGTGGCAGATCGGAACGGGAACCGTCCGTGACGTTCACGCCTCCATCGGTGCGCCCCGGGATCTCGTCTACACCACCATCGCGCGCGTGCTGGACCGCCTGACTACGAAGGGGCTGGTCGCCCGCGAAATGGTTGGGCGAACCCACGTTTATCGCCCGCTCGCCGACCGAGCGGTGGTCGAGCGCGCTCTCATCCGCGAGCGGATCGGCCAGATGCTCGGCGGCGACCCTCTCCCCGCCGTCACCGCGCTGCTCGACGCCGTGGAGGAGATCGACGCCGCCCTGCTCGACGACCTCGCGCGTGAGGTGGAGATTCGTCGCCGGGAGCGCGGACATGGAACGTGAAGCCGTATTCGGCCTCGTTTCCGCGATGGTGAGCGGCCCGCTCCTCCTGCTGCCGAATCTGGTTCGTGGGGGAGCCCCGCGAGCGAGCGAAGGCGGGGAACCCGCCGCGTGGGCCGCGATCTGGTGGGCAGTCGCCCCGACGGTCGTGGCCGTTGCCGTCGTGCTCGGCTGGGCGCTCCGGGAGCCCGATCCGTCCGACGAGGCGGTTTCCCCGATGCGCATCGCCCTGGCGTTGGCGCTGCTCCTGCCCTGGGGACGTGCGGCGGTCCGGGCCGCCCGGGCCCTTCGGTCGCCGGGCCGGGTGCGCGGCGCCGGGACAGTGGGACTCCTCCTCCCGAAAGTGGTGCTGGAACCTGACTTCGCCGAGCGCGTCCCGGCGGATGTGCTTGCGGCGGCCGTGGCCCACGAACGGGCCCACGCCGCTCACTTCGACCCGCTCCGGCTCTGGCTCGCACAGATCGGGACAGACCTCCAGTGGCCTTCTTCGGCCGCCGCCGCGCGTTTTGCCACATGGCGCACTGCGCTGGAGTGGGCGCGTGACGACGATGCTCGCCGGACGGGCGTTCGCGGTGAGGATCTCGCGGCTGCCATCCTCGCCGTCGCCCGTCGCCCTGGAGCGGACCCGGCGACGGGGATCGGGCTGCACAAGCCCGGCGAGGGCCTCCGGGTGCGGATTCTCCGCCTCCTCGCACCACTTCCCGAGAAGCCCCCGGCGTCGCCCTCCTTCGCTGGCTCGTCCCGGCCTGCGTTGCAGCGGCGGCTCTCGGCGCCACACTGGGCGATCCGATCGTCCGGATGATCGCGGGGGGCCCGTGAGGCAGGCGCGTCGCCCGGCCGTGTTCGTCGCCCTGACGCTCCTGACCCTCCCCGCAGCGTTCGCCGGGGAGACATTCAGCGTCGATTCCGCCGTGTCGGCAGCGCTGTCCCGGTCCGCCGACGTCGCTTCCGCTCGGGCGGAGGCGGACACCGCGAAGGCGCAGCTTCGACAGGACGCGGTGTTCCTCGCGAATCCCGACGTGTCGGCGTCCGCGGACGTCGGAGGCACCAAGCAGTCGGCGGAGTTGACCCAGCCGATATCGCTCACCGGCGAGGGATGGAGCGCCCGCAAGGCCGACCGGGCGACGGTTGAGGCCGCTGAGGCAACGTGGACGCGGACCCGGGTCACCGTCGCCGCGGACGTGCGCGGGGCGTGGGCCGCCAGCGTCGTCGCCACGGACCGGACCCGGTTGGCGCGCGAGTCCCTCGATCTCGTCGTTCACCTGCGCGAAGCCGTCGAGAAGAAGAAGGCGGCCGGCGAAGCGTCGGATCTCGATCTGCGCCTCGTCAGGCTGTCCGAGGCGACCGCCGCGAGCTCGTGGCTGGGTGCCCGGCGGGAGGAGGACGACGCCCGCTTGCGACTCGTGGCCTTCGTCGGCGATGTCCCAGGCGCCCTGCCCGGCGACCCATTGAGCGCCGCTCCGACGCCGACGCACCCCGCGGGCAACCGGAGCGATCTCGTTGCCGCGGAGGCGCGCGTCCGCGCCGCCGAGGCGGGACTCGCGCGGGCACGGGCGGCCGCGCTCCCGCTGGTGGCCCTCGGGGCGTTTGTCGAACGCGATGGCGGCAATCTGTCCGTCGGCCCGTCCATCGGCCTCGAAGTGCCGCTCTGGAACCGCAATCAGGCAGAGATCGCTGGCACCGCCGGGCAGGGCACCGTCGCCCGCGCGGAAGCGGATCAGCTCTCCGCAGTCGCGGCTGCGGAGACCGAGCGAACCGCCGCGCTCGCCCACGATGCCGAGCCCTACGCGACGCTCGCCACGACCGGGCTTCTGGACGACGCCCGCGCCGCGCTCGCCGAGGTGGAAGCCGGCTATCGAGCCGGAGAACTGGACCTCCCCGACGCGATCCAGATCCGCACCGAGGTGCTCGACGGCGAGGGCGCGGTGCTCGATCTCGCCGGCCAGGTGGTCCAGGCCCGTCTCGACTTCCTCCTCGCCACGGAGGATCCCGCGCTCCTCCCCGAAGGTGCCAGATGATTCTCCTCCTCGCCCTCGTGGGCTGCTCGTTCCTCGACCACGACAAGGACGCCGACGCGCACGCCGCAGACGCCGCCGTGCCTGTGCAGCCGAAGGAGGTGGTGCTCGACCCTGACGCCGTGGCGAAGGCGGGGATCACGGTCGCGCCCGCCGTCGTCGGCCAGCTCCCGCGCACCGTCGAAGTGCCCGGCACACTTGCGTTGGACCCCACGCGGGAGGCGCGGGTGACCGCGCCCGTCGAAGGTCAGGTCGTCCGCATCCTCGCGAAGGTCGGCGACACCGTCGCCGCGGGGACGTCACTCGCGATCTTGCGCTCCACCGAGGTCGCCGACGCCCGCGCCGCGGCCAGCGCGTCCGACGCGCACCGGTTGGCGGCGCTGGCCCGTCGCGACCGGATCCAGCTCCTTCTCGCCGACGGGGTGTCCTCCCAGGCGCAGCTCCTCGACGCCCAGGCCGAGTACGCCGACGCGGACGGCGCTGCGACAGCCGCCGCCGAAAAGCTGGCCCTCTACGGGCTCCATCCGGGCGAGCACGGCCCCGATGCGCCGCTCCGTTCCCTCGTCGGCGGCGAGGTGCTGGAAGCCACCGCGACGGTCGGCAGCACCGTCGCGCCCGAAGAGGCCTTGTTCCACGTCGGCACTCTGGAAAGCCTGATCCTCCTGCTCGCGGTCCCCGACGCGCAACTCGATGGCATCGAGAAGGGCGACGCCGTCAGGTTCACGATCGCGGGCAGCAGCGAGTCGTTCCCCGCCACGGTGGACGCGGTCGGCTCCTGGCTGGACGCCGCCTCCCGAACCGTGAACGTCCGGGCCGTCGCCGCCAACCCCGCTCGCCACCTTCGCCCCAACCAGTTCGCGACAGCCACGATCGTTCTCAACGACGCCGACGCCGAGTCCGGCGTCATCCTTCCCGCCGACGCCGTGCAGTCCATCGACGGTCACGACGCCGTGTTCATCGCGGGGGACGCCGGCCACTTCGCGGTGCACCCCGTGGACGTGGACGCCCGCGCCGGGGACCGCGTACGCCTCGAACCGGGCGTCGAGGCCGGAGAGAGCGTCGTGGTGACGGGGGCGTTCGCGCTCAAGGGCCAGCTCGTGAAGGGTGCCGCGGGGGGCGACGATGACTGACCCGCTGCTCACCGGCGGCGGACCCGGAATCGTGGACCGCGTCGTGGCGCTCGCGCTCCGAAACCGGCTCCTCGTCGTCATCGCGCTGCTGCTCGTCGCCGCCGTCGGCCTGCACTCCCTGTCTGTCTTGCCGATCGACGCCGTCCCCGACGTCACGAACGTCCAGGTCCAGGTGCTCACCCGCGCTCCGGGGCTCGGCCCGTTGGAGACCGAGCGGTTGATCACCACGCCCGTCGAGGTCGCGATGGGCGGCCTGCCTCACCTCGAACAGATGCGCTCGGTGTCGCGCTTCGGGTTGTCAGCCGTCACCCTTGTCTTCGAGGAGGGCACCGACCTCTACTGGGCGCGCCAGCTCGTCGGCGAGCATCTCAACGAGACGGGCGACGCGATCCCCCCCGGCGTCGGAACGCCCGAGCTGGGCCCTCCCGCGACGGGCCTCGGGGAGATCTTCCAGTTCGAGGTGAAGGGCGATCCGGGGGTGCCCCTCATGGACCTCCGGGACACCATCGAATGGCAGGTTGCGCCTGCGCTCCGGCAGGTTCCCGGGGTCGTGGAGGTCAACACCTTCGGCGGCGACCTGCGCACCTTCACGGTCGAGGTGCAGCCCGACCAGCTCGCCGCGCGCGGACTGGTGCTGTCCGACGTGTTCGAGGCCCTGGAACGGAACAACCTGACCGTCGGCGGCGGGGCCATCGAGCGCGGCCCCGAGCAGACGCTCCTTCGTGGCGTGGCCCAACTGGAGAGCCTCCGCGACGTTTCGAACGTCGTCATCCGGACGACCGACGCGGGGGTGCCGATCACGGTCGGCTCGGTCGCGACCGTCGCGGAAGCACCGATGCAGCGGCAGGGCGCAATGACCCGGGACGGCACACACGAGGGCGTCGCCGGCATTGCGCTGATGGGCGTCGGCGAGAACAGCCGGGTGGTGGCGGCGCGTTTGCGGCAGGCGGTGACCGACCTGGACCCCAGCCTCCCGAAGGGCGTCCACCTCGACGTGTACTACGACCGGACCGAACTGGTGGACCGGACCATCGAAACCGTCGCCCACAACCTGGTCGAAGGCGGAATTCTCGTGGTCGTCGTCCTGCTCCTGACGCTGGGGAACCTGCGGGGCGGGCTGATCGCCGCGAGTGCCATCCCGCTCGCGATGCTGGTCGCGCTGACCGGGATGGTGGCTGCGGGCGTCTCCGGCAACCTGATGAGCCTCGGCGCGATTGACTTTGGTCTCATCGTTGACGGGGCTGTTGTCATGGTGGAGGCTGCCATCCACGCGACGAGCAAGGCCCGGAAACGCGGCGAGCCGGTGACGATCTCGACCACACTCGGGGCCGCGCGCGAGGTCGCCGGTCCGGTGGTGTTCGCCGTCGGCATCATCATCCTCGTCTACATCCCGATCCTGACGCTCTCCGGCGTCGAAGGGAAGATGTTCCGGCCGATGGCACTGACGGTCGTGTTCGCGCTGGCCGGGTCGCTCCTCTACGCTCTCGTCGCCGTTCCCGTGCTGTCCACCTGGTTTCTGTCGAACGTGGACGAGCGCGACACGCTCTTGATGCGTGCCGCGCACCGGGTGTACGAGCCGGTCCTTCGACGGGTGATTCGCCGCCCGAAGAGCACGGCCGTAGTCGCGATGCTGACGTTCGCGGCGGGGATGGCCATCCTCCCGTTCATGGGTGCCGAGTTCATCCCCACGCTGGACGAGGGGGCGCTCGGCATCGAGGTCGTCCGCCAGGCATCGGCGTCCACCGAGGAGGCGGTGCGGGAGACGCGCAACATGGAGGCCACGCTTGTCGCGGACTTCCCGGACGAGGTGCAGACCGTCGTGTCGCGCACCGGCGCCGCGGAGATATCCACCGACCCCGACGGGCTCGAAAAGACCGACGTGGTCATCATCCTGAAGCCGAGAGATGGCTGGACGAAGGCAGAGGATCGGGAGTCACTCACCGAGGCGATGCAGGACGATCTCGGGCGCAAGGTGCCCGGGAT
Source organism: uncultured Pseudomonadota bacterium (assembly GCA_903844155.1). GTDB lineage: Bacteria > Myxococcota_A > UBA796 > UBA796 > SXON01 > CAIUMM01. Next base: position 11,988 of record CAIMSU010000361.1, read on the forward strand.
GTCGTTCTACTTCTCGCAGCCCATCGAGCAGCGCACCAACGAACTGATCGAGGGCGTGCGGGCGGACGTCGCGCTTGTCGTCCACGGGGACGATCTCGCGACGCTGCGGGATCTGGGCGACCGGCTCGCCCGCGTGGTCGGTGGCATCCGGGGGACCGACACCGTCAAGGTCGAGAAGAGCGCGGGCCTCCCGATGTTGACCGCGAAGGTGGATTCCGCCGCCATCGCCCGGCTCGGCATCGACGCGACCGACGTGCTCGACGCGATCGCCACCGTGGGAGGCCGGGAGGCGGGCGAGGTCGTGCAGGGTCAACGCCGCTTCTCCATTCAGGTACGGCTCCCAGCGGCCTACCGGAACGATCCCGTCCGCCTCGCCACCGTGCCCGTCGGGCGATCCGACGGGATGCGCGTGCCGCTCGGCGACGTCGTGACGCTCACGCCGGAGGAGGGGCCCGTTCAGGTGAGCCATGAGGGCGGGAGCCGCCGCTTGACGGTCGAGGTCAACGTCCGCGGGCGCGACATCGCGAGCTACGTCGCGGAGGCGAAGGCCCGAATCGCGACCGACGTGCCGTTCCCCGCCGGGTATCGCCTCGCGTGGGGCGGCACATTCCAGAACCTGGAGGGGGCGACGGCCCGGCTGGAGGTGCTTGTCCCGCTCGTCCTCCTGTTGATCTTCGTACTGTTGCAGGCCCAGTTCGCCTCCGCGCGCATGGCGCTCCTCGTCTACGCGAACGTCCCCGTCGCGGCGAGCGGCGGCATCTTCGCGCTGGCCCTGCGGGGACTCCCGCTCTCGATCTCGGCCGGCGTCGGGTTCATCACGCTGTTCGGCATCGCCGTGCTCAACGGCATCGTCCTGATGTCGCACATGCGGCGGCTGCAGGACGAGGGACGCTCGGCGGCCGAAGCGGCGTGGACGGGCGCCCGGGAGCGGCTGCGGACGGTCGTGATGACCACGCTGGTCGCGGCGCTCGGGTTTGTGCCGATGGCGGTCGCGTCCTCAGCGGGGGCCGAGGTTCAACGCCCGCTGGCGACGGTCGTGATCGGCGGGCTCGTCACGAGCACGCTGCTCACGCTGCTGCTGCTGCCGACGCTCTACGCGGCGTGGATGCCGGAGCGGACCGCAGCGGAATCCGAGTGATCGCGCGCCGTCGAGGTGATGGACGACGCTCGCGCACGCGTCGAGGAGCAGCTCCGCAAGCCGAAGCCCGTGAGTTGGACCGGTGCCGCTCTCATCGCGCTCGTGTGGGTGACGCTCGCCGCTGCGGCCGCCTGGGTCTGGTTCAGGCGACCGTAGGTCCGTCACGGAACCGCGCGCATAGGGGGACAGCGGTCGGTCCCTCCGGGATCCGCGATGTCGCGGGCAGACCAGATCGTCGCCCAGCCCGTATCGGCCGCCGGGTCACAGGGCGTCGGCGTCGTACACGCCTCGATGCGGAACAGGGGATGAACCTCCCACACCGTCAGTCGCTTTCCCCCGCCGTCCTCGCGCCCGTGAGCGCTGTCCTCCCCCTTATCGTCGTCTGCGAACAACCACCCGGTGAGGCGCACCTGTCCCGTTGCTCCCGCGATCCCGCGCGCGACGAGCTCCGCCGGGCCGGGGACGGTCTCGACCGTCGCGCCACCGAGGAGCGAGTCCCGGCAAGACGTGGACATCAGGCGGGGCGTGGCCTCGGCGATGACGGCCAAAGCGGGATCCGTGGCGGCGCGCGCGACGTCGGCCGGGGTGCGGACGAGGCGGACGTGGAAGTCGACGAAGCGGCCGGCGTCCGACGAGGGGGCGGCCCCCTTGTTGCAGTTGCAAGGCTCGCCGTCGGCGCGTCCGAACGCCGCCGTGTACCCGGCAAGGCGCACGAACCGGCTCTCGGGCGCGAACGGGGTTGAGGCCGACCCGGACGGAGGCCGATCGATGCCCGCGGGCTCGGAGAGACTCGCGAGGTCCGCGAACGCGAGGTCCGCGACGGAAGTGCCGGGGGACACCCGGTTCTTCATGCGGTTGCGCTCCGCGTTCTTGCCAGACCCGCCAGTGCCCTCGGCCGGGCAGTCGGCCAGAAACGACGGCGATGCCGGTGGAGCCGCGTGGCCCCAACACCCCGTGAGCACGGCGAGGAGCACGATCATTGGGCCGTCGGGTCGCAACCGGCCCCGAAGCAGACGCCGAGGAGCGGGTGCAGCTCGACGCCGTTCGGGGCCTGCCCGGTCCGCCCGGCCACGTCGTCGAAGAACCCGACGCCCACCATCGACACCGTGTAGTCCACGCATTCTCCGGTGGTGTCCGGCAGGAACGTCGCCTCCACCGAGGCGCGAGCGTGCGTGATGAAGCAGGAAAACGGCGTCGGGCTCGTCAGGCAGCCGGGGAACGGCACCTCGGTGATCATCGAGTTCGTTCCATCGCTTACGTCGAGGTGGTAGTCCCCGTCGTCCGAGAGCTTCGCGTAGGTCATCGTCACGTCGCTCAGACGGTAGGTGGTGGTCTCGACGGGTGCCTGGCGCTGCTTGTTGGAGTCCAGGTTGTCCGGCGGGGTGAGCGTCACCATCTCCGCGATCGTCGTCGCGACGGGCATCAGGCTCACGTTGTCCGCGTCGTCGTCCATGCCCGTCTTCACGTCCCAGCGGAACTCGCCGCACGTCGGGGAGCCATTCCCGGTGTCATAGACGGCCTCGGCGGCACAGGTGAGGGCCGCGTCAGGCGGTGCCGGCGGCGAACCCGTGTCCGCCCCCTTCGCGCTCGCCATCGCGGCGTCCGCCGTCGAGTCGGACGCCTCGGGGCACGGGGTCGTCCCCTTCGAGGTGGCGGCGTTGCAGGCGGCGAGGAGCGTCGCGGGGAGAAGAAGCGCAGCGCGAAGGTGGGGCATAGGTACCTGTAGCCGCCCGCGTCCGGGATGTCTACGACGAGAGTCGTAGACTGACGCCCCATCGGCGATTAGGCCTCGTTGCTCCATCCGGCAGCTTGCCGCGGGCCGCGGACCGTGTGCCGCGACCCATACTCCTGGTCCCCCCCAACCGGGGCGAGCGGCGAGCGGCGATCCGGATTCCTGATTCCTGGACACAGGGATTCCCGGATTCCGATTCCGGAATCGCTCTCCAGATTCCACATATTCCATGGAATCACATGGAATATTCCGGAATCATGTTCGACCTTAAATCGATGGAATTTGGAATCCTGCCTCGCCCCTCAGCAGATCGCCGCCGGCACCGGCAACGACGACGCCTTCCCGTCGTAGGGCCGTCCATGCTCGACCCAGAACTTGAGCTTCACCATCGGGTTCGGGAGGAGCCGCTGCATCAACGGGAGGAACAGCCACCCCAGCGCCCGGCCCAGCCATCCCCCGCGGAATTCCACCTCGGCGTCCGAGGTGACCATGGCCCGATCACCCATCGCCGTGACGGACCAGGTGTTCCTTGCGAACTTCATCATCGGCGCGTCGCTGGAGACGTAGGTGAACGACCTCCCCTCGTCCCAGGCGACGACCCGCTCGTGGAGCCGGCGACCGCCCGCCAGCTCACAGGTCCGCTCGGCATCGACGCCGGTGGTGCACGGGCTGGAGATGTAGGAGCGATGGACCATGTCGGTCCAGAGGTGGAGCTGGTCGAGGCGGGCGAGATGCGCCCAGACCACCCCGGCGGGGGCGTCGATGCAGGCGCTCGCGGACATGCGGAACATCACGACCTCCGCGCCGAAACGTAGCATGGCCTCACACTCGCAGGAGGCGCGCGTCCTCGCCGAACACCTCGGGGTGAACGGCAGCGGCCATGATCTCCAGGCTCTCGACGATCCGCGGACCCGGCCGGTTGAAGAAGGCGTTCCCGTCTGCCACAAAGGTGCGGGCGCGGGGGAACATCCTCGCCAGGGCGTCTACCCGGGCCCGCTCGGCCAACGTCCGGGGGATGTCGAACCCACAGGGCTTGATGAGCACCACCTCGGGCTCCAGCGCGGCCAGCGCATCGTCGGAGAGCGTCGGCGCGTGGTCGCCCGGCTTGGTGACGAGCGGCTCACCACCCGCGAGCGACACCAGCTCCGGCATCCACGTCCCGCCGATCATCGCCGGTTCCAGCCACTCGATCGTCAGCACCCGCGGCCGGGGCAGCCCGGCGGCGCGTGCAGCGATGGCGTCCACCCGGCCTTTCAGCCCTGCCACAACGCGGTCGGGATCGAAGCCCAAGGCGGTGCCGACGGCACGGAGATCCGACCAGATGTCGGCCAGCCGTGTGGGGTGCAGGTTCACGATCCGCAGATCGGGATTGCCCAGCGTGCGGGCCGCGGCGCAGACGTCGTCGTAGGAAACAGCGCATACGTCGCAGAGATCCTGGGTCACGATGACATCGGGGCGGACGGCGGCGAGCGCGTCCACGTCCACCTCGTAGACGGCCACCGCGCGAGTCAGCAGGTTCCGGATCGAGCGGTCGATGGCGAGGCTGTCGCGGCCGAGCGAGGTGCGGCAGCGGGTGAGGACCGGGAGCCCGACTACATCGTGGGGAAAGTCGCACTCGTGGGAGACGCCGACCAGGAAGTCGCGGCCACCGACCGCGCAGACGTGCTCGGTGGCGGAGGGGAGGAGGGAAACGACGCGCATGGGGTCTTCTACCTCGGCGTGGCCGGCAGGCGGCTCACCTGCTCACCTGACGGGGTAGATCGCCAGCATGACGGTGCAGGACTTCATCACGCTGTGGTCGACCTCGGGAGCCTCCGAGCGGGCGAACAAGGACAGCTACCTCAAGGACCTCGCCGACGTGCTCGGCGCGCCTCACCCCGCGCCGCGCACCGGTGACCGGGAGCGCGACACCTACGTCTTCGAGGCCGACGCCGTGCTCGCCCACGAAGGGGGTGCCGTCAGCATCGGCAAGATGGACCTGTACAAAGCCGAGTGCTTCGTCCTGGAGGCCAAGCAGGGGAGCCACGCGGGCGCGGCTACAGTGGGCACCGCGCGCCGGAACACGCCGAGCTGGTCCATCGCGATGCAGGACGCCTACGGGCAGGCGCTCAACTACGCGCGCACGCTCGCAAAGCCCCCGCCCTTCCTCGTGATCGCTGACATCGGCTACTGTTTCGACCTCTACGCTAGCTTTGACGACAGCGGCCACTACCGACCCTACAAGGATGGCCAGTCAGCCCGCATCTTCCTCGCGGATCTCCCGCGCCACGTTGGCACGTTGAAGGCGATCTGGACGGATCCCCACTCGCTGGACCCGGCCCGACGGAAAGCGCAGGTCACGCGGGAGATCGCCGGTCACATCGCCGAGCTGGCCTCGGCTCTGGAGGACGCCGGCCACAAGCCCGAGGTCGTCGCGAAGTTCCTGATGCGGGCGTTGTTCACGATGTTCGCCGAAGACGTGGGCCTGCTGCGCGCGGACCTGTTCACCCAGGCGCTCGAACACCGTTGGTGCAAGGACCCGTCGTCATTCCCGAAAGAGGTCGAGGCGCTGTGGTCGGCGATGAACACGGGCGGCGAGCTGTTCATGGCTGGCCGGATCTTGCAGTTCAACGGCGGCCTGTTCGCGGACCCGGCGGCGCTGCCGCTGGACTCCGGCCAGCTTCGGACGCTCCTTGCCGCCGCGAAGTGCGACTGGTCGAACGTCGAGCCAGCCATCTTCGGCACGCTGCTGGAACGCGCGTTGGACGACCGCGAGCGCCACGCTCTGGGCGCGCACTACACGCCCCGCGCCTACGTCGAACGCCTCGTTCGCCCGACCATCGAGGAGCCGCTTCGGCGGGAGTGGGACGACGTTCGCGTGGAAGCCCGCCTGCTCGCGAGCGCCGGCAAGGTGGAGGACGCGAGGACCGCGCTCGGAAACTTCCATCGCCAGCTCTGCACGCTCCGGGTGCTCGACCCGGCCTGCGGCACTGGCAACTTCCTGTACGTCGCGCTGGACACCTTCAAGCGCGTCGAGAGCGAAGTCCTCGCCCTGCTCACCGAGCTGGGCGACACGCAGACGGCGCTCGGGCTGCGCGTCTCGCCCTCGCAGTTCCTCGGCATCGAGGTCAAGCCGTGGGCGCGCGAGATCGCCGAGCTGGTGCTCTGGATCGGGCACCTGTCCTGGAACGCGCGCATCTACGGGAAGGCGGCGGCCCGAGAGCCGGTGCTGGAGAGCTACGGCAACATCGAGTGCCGCGACGCGATCCTCGCGTGGGACAGCATCGAGCCGGTGCTGGACGACGCGGGTGTGCCCGTGACGCGCTGGGATGGGGTGACGACCAAGGTGCATCCAGTGACGGGGAAGGATGTCCCCGACGAGACGAAGACGGTGGCGCTGACCCGCTATGTGAACGCGCGACCGGCAGTGTGGCCATCTGCGGACTTTGTGGTCGGTAACCCCCCCTTCATCGGGGGCTGGAAGATCCGACAGGCCCGAGGTGACGGCTACGTCGATGCCCTGCGACAAGCGTACCCTGATGTGCCTGAGAAGGCCGACTACGTCATGTTCTGGTGGGAGTGCGCCGCTCGTCTGATTCGAGCCCGCGGGCTCATTCGGTTCGGCCTCATCACCACGAACAGCATCACGCAAACCTTCCAGAAGCGGGTCGTGGTCCCGCACCTCGACGCGGCGGCCACCCCGCTGCGATTCGTGTACGCGGTCGCCGACCATCCCTGGGTCGAGGCGAGCGATGGCGCTGCGGTGAGGATTGCCATGACCGTTGCCGAGCTTGCCGGAGGGTCGGAGGCGCGGCCAATCCTCGGGACGCTGGTGAGCGAGCCTGGTGGGGGAGACATCACGGTCCAAGAGCGCCCTGTCGATTGTATCAACGCAGACCTTCGCGCTGGAGTTGATCTTCGGCGCGCAGTTTCGCTACGGGCGAACGAGGATATCGCGTCACCCGGCGTACAGCTCTTCGGGTCGGGCTTCGTGATCGACAAGGCCACCGCGGAACGACTGCGCGGCCAGCCCGGGAGCCAGGACATGGTCCGTGCCTACGTCAACGGGCGTGACTTGAGCGGCCAGAACCGCGGGGAGTTCGTCATCGATTTCTTTGGCCTGGAGCAAGACTCTGCCCGCGCGGCCCATCCCGGGGCCTACCAACACGTCGTGGACAGGGTGCTGCCGGAGCGTTGCCAGAATCGCGTGCCCTTCCTCCGTGACCGGTGGTGGCGCTTTGGTCGTGACCGGCCTGGGCTTCGAGCTGCGCTGTTCGGCCTTCCTCGGTACATCGCAACTGGTGAAACGGCCAAGCACCGATTTTTCGTCTTCCTCGAATCGTCCGTTCTTCCCGACAACATGCTAACCGGCTTCGGCTTGGAGGACGCCCTCTTTATCGGTGTCCTCTCCTCCCGAGCCCACGTCACCTGGGCGCTCGCCTCTGGGGGCACGCTGGAGGATCGGCCCCGCTACACCAAGTCCGTCTGCTTCGACCCCTTCCCCTTCCCCGACCCCGACGATGTCACCCGCGCCCGCATCCGCGCCCTCGGCGAGCGCCTCGACGCCCACCGCAAGGCCCGACAGGCGGCGCACCCCGAACTCACGATCACCGGCATGTACAACGTCCTCGAAAAGCTCCGCTCCGGCGAGGCGTTGACCGACAAGGAGCGGATCATCCACGACCACGGCCTCGTCTCCATCCTCCGCGAGATCCACGACGACCTCGACACCGCAGTGCTCGACGCCTACGGCTGGGCCCACGACATCGACGACGCCTCGCTCCTCGTCAACCTCGTCGCGCTGAACGCCGAGCGCGCCGCGGAGGAGCGCCGCGGCCTCGTCCGCTACCTGCGCCCCGAATTCCAGAAGCCCGAAGTCGCCGTCACGCAAACGCTGTCGCTCGGCTTCCCGGTCGCTGCGGTCGAGGAGGTTGACGTCGCCCTCGCGAAGTGGCCCGCCACCCTGTCCGACCGCATCACCGCCGTCCGTGAGGCCCTGGGCACGACCGACGAGGCGGTAGGGGTCGAACAGGTGGCGCGGCGCTTCAAGGGGGCGCGGCGCGCAGACGTGGCGGCGATCCTGGAGAGCCTGTCGGCGCTCGGGATCGCCGTGTCGCTCGACGCCGGCAACGGGCGGCGGTGGATGCGGATGCGGGCGGCGGCGTGAAGCTCGCCTCCGTCGACGATCCGCCGGCCGTGGTCGTCCACGTCGGCGGCCAGGTCTTCGCGCACTACGGCGTCGACCTGACCACCGGCTCCGACGCCTACAACGAGTTCGCCCTCGACCGGTCCCGCCTGACCATCGGCGCGACGCTCGCTCCCCACCTCGCAGCGCTCCTCTCCGTGGACGCCGACCGGCTCGCGGTCTCCTCCACCGGCATCGCGCCGGACACCAAGCTTCGGCTCTACGTGCGAAACGCTTGGCTCGGCGTGAACAACCTACCTGCGAGCACGGAGATCCGCGCTGGCATGATCGACACCCCGTTCACCTCCTACTCCGAGGCCATCGTCGGCGACCGGTTCATCACCCCCTCGTTCGGCGAGCAGATCGGCTGGTTGCACCCCGCGGATGTCGGCGTCGGCGTGCTCGGTCACACCTCGGACCGCCTGCTCGACTGGAACGCCGTGATCGTGAACGGCGAAGGCTACGACCACGTCGAGCTGGACGGGGGCAAGACCGGGCAGGCGCGCGTGACCATCGACCCCTGGGGAGCCCACCACAACGTGAAGATCCCGCTCTCGTTCTTCGGCTCCTACGCCACCGATCCGGGCGCACCCATCGCCATCTTCGGCGCGGGACTCGGCTACCAGTCCAAGCTCGGCACCGCCTGGTACGAGTTCCTGGGCCGCACCACAAACGGCACGACGCAGCTTGGCTATTGCGGCACCGACCTTTTCGGCACGCACCCCATCGGCTACCTCATGCTGCGCTGGGGGCACACGTACCTGGACCTCGCGGACAAGGACGCCATCGAGAACCGGCTCACGGCCGGCGTCCTGAAGGAATTCGGCCGCTCGCTGGAGCGCCCGGCGGGCGTCGTCACCGCGTCGTTGACGTGGGAGGCGTTGTGGACTGGCGGCCCGCTGGTCAACCCGACCCACGGCGTCTACCTCCGCTCGCAGGCGACATTCTGATGGCTGCGCCTCCGACCCTCCCCGGCGGCTTCCTCTCGCACATCGGCGCGATGCGAAAGGACTTTCTCGGCTGGCTGACCGACGCCGCTCGCATTCACGGTGACGTCGTCGGCCTCCCGCTCGGCCCGGGCCGCCCCACGATCCTGCTCGCCCACCCCGACGCGATCGAGGAGCTGCTGGTCAAGAACGCCGGGAGCTACGAGAAGAGCGGGCAGACCCGGTACATGGTCGGAAAATTCCTCGGGAACGGCCTCGTGTTGAGTGAGGGGGCCGAGCACGCGAAGAACCGCCGTCTCGTACAAACCGCCTTTCATCCCTCGAAGTTGGAGGGGTACACGGCCGCGATGGTCGAGGAGACGGCGCGTCTGGCGGATGGCCTCGTCCCCGGCAGCAACGTGGACATCGACGCCGCGATGACCGATCTCGCCCTCCGCATCGTCGCTCGGACCCTGTTCGGGGTCGACGCCAGCGACACCACCGCGCGTGTCGGCGAGGCGATGCGCGCGTTGGAAGGCGTGATCCAGGCTCGCTTCCTGTCGCTCCCGCTCCCGGGCTGGGTGCCAACGCCCGCGAACTGGCGCGAGGCGAAGGCGGTCGACGCGATGAAGGGAATCGTCGCTGAGCTGCTCGCTCGCCCCGCTGGCGACGACCTGCTCTCCCGCCTCGCCGCCGCCCGCGACGACGACGGCGCGGCCCTGCCCGCCCAACAGATCATCGACGAGGCCATCACGCTGTTCTTCGCCGGTCACGAGACGACCGCGCATCTGCTCGGTTGGACGTTGATGCTCCTCGCACAGCACCCCGCCGTCGAGGACGAGGTCCGCGCGGAGCTGGACGGCCCCGCGTTCCCGGCCCTGGACCGCGTGCTCCACGAGACGATGCGGCTCTACCCGCCGTCGTGGGTGTTCGACCGCTCGTCCACAGAGCCCGTCACCGTGGGCGGATTCAGTTTCCCCAAAGGGCAGAAGTTCTACCTGTCGGCCTGGGTCACGCACCGCGACGCGCGCTGGTTCCCCGATCCCGAGCGCTTCGACCCCGAGCGCTGGCGGACCCCGCCGGCGATCCCGAAGTACGCCTACTTTCCGTTCGGCGGCGGCCCGCGGGTCTGCATCGGGCGCAGCTTTGCGATGCTCGAAGCCCGGCAGATCCTGGTCACGCTGCTCCGAGCGCGGCGGTTCACGCTCGCAAGTGACGCGCCGGTGGTGCCCGAGGCCTCTGCGACGCTCAGACCCAAGGGGGGACTCAAGATGAACGTCCACGGCCTCTCGCCATGATCCCCACCGACTGGCAGATGCTCCTCGACGACGCCGGCTGGGAGCAGGTCGCCGACCGGGTCGTCGACGTCGGCGAGGTGAAGGTCTGGCGGCGAACGATCGACGACCTCTGGTGCCTGTGCGCGCAGGGTTCGAGCAAGGCGACCCCCGATCATCTCCTCGACACCGTCTGGGACGTTGCGCGCGTGCCGTCCTGGTCGTCGAACGCGCTCACGGTCTCCGATGTGCTCTGGACGGGCCCGGGCGAGCAGGTGTTCTGGCAGGCGCTCGACCTGCCGTTCCCGATGAGCGACCGGCTCTGGGTGCTCCGCGCGACGGAGGTTCACGACGGCGACGCGCGAGCGATGCGATGGAACCGCGAGCCAGCGTCTGCCTGGCCCGCCGTCCAGCCGGGGGATGCGATGGAGATGCCGGTGAGCTGGGGGGAGTGGGCTTTCGCGCCGGCGTCCGGCGGCAGCGTCGTCGAATGGCGAGGGTGTCAGGACATCGGCGGCGCGGTCCCCGCCTGGCTCCAAACCTGGGGCGCGACCCGGTCACTCCCGGCCGAGCTGTCTGACCTTGTGCGGGAAGCGGAGCGGTGAGCGCCGGATAGGTGTCGCCGACCAGAGGCCCGCATGGAAGACCCGCACCCCACGCCACTCGCCGTCGAAGACGCCGTCCGCGCCCGCTACTCCGAGGGCGCGACCCAGCGCGTCGCCGCGCTCTGTTGTCCCATCGACTACGACCCGAAGTACCTCGCGATCCTGCCCGCCGAGGTCATCGAGCGCGACTACGGGTGCGGCGACCCCTCGCGCTACGTCCGGGAGGGTGACGTCGTGCTGGATCTCGGCAGTGGCGGCGGGAAGATCTGCTTCATCGCCCAGCAGATCGTGGGACCAACTGGCGCCGTCATCGGCGTGGACATGAACCCCGACATGCTGGACCTCGCCCGGCGGAGCGCGCCGGTGGTCTCCGGGCGAGTCGGCTATTCGAACGTGACCTTTTTGCGCGGCCGCATTCAGGATCTCGCGACCGACCTCGACGCGACGGACGCCTGGCTCGCGGAGCACCCCATCCGCTCCACGGAGGATCTCACGGCGTTCGAGCAATGGAAGGCTCGCGCGCCAAAGATGATCCCGGACAACTCGGTCGATGTCGTCGTCTCGAATTGCGTGCTCAACCTCGTGGACGACGCCCACAAAGGCCAGCTCATCCGTGAGATCTTCCGCGTGTCGAAGGTGGGCGGGCGAATCGCGATCTCCGACATCGTGAGCGACGAGGTCGCCCCGGCCGAGCTGCGGAACGACCCGGAGCTGTGGACCGGATGCATCTCGGGCGCGTTCCAGGAGCACGAGCTGCTGCGGATGCTCGAAGAAGCCGGGTTTCACGCAATCACGATGGACAAGTGGGACACGACGCCCTGGCAAACCGTGCGCGGCATCGAGTTCCGCTCGGCGACCGTGACGGCGCTCAAGGGCAAGCAGGGACCGTGCTGGGAGGCCAACCAGGCGGTGATCTACAAGGGTCCGTGGAAGCAGGTCGAGGACGACGACGGGCACATCCTGCGGCGCGGCGAGCGCATCGCAGTGTGTGCGAAGACCTTCGCGATCCTGACGAGCGAGCCCTACGAGGGGCAGACCATCGGGATCGAGCCGCTCATGGCCATCGCCCCGGAGGACCGGGCGGCGTTCGACTGCTCGCGGACGGTCACTCGTCATCCGAGGGAGACGAAGGGGCTGGAGTACGACGCCACGACCGAGACGGCGGCGTGCTGTGCGCCAGGGACGTGCTGCTGATCAGTGCAGGAACACGAACTGATCCGCCATCGGCCCGTGCTTGAGCGCTGCGACCGCGTCGGCATCGACTTGAGCGCGCTCCCCGCGTCGAAACGTGCGCCCAGCATCGTCCGTGACGCTCGCGAACGGACCCCGGTAGAGCACCGTCCCGCCCTCGCTCAGGAGGTGCGGCTTCCACCCGAACAGCATCAGCTCGCGGAACGCCGTCGGGCCGTGCGAGAAGTTCGCCCGCTCCGGGAACTTCTGCACGTACACCGAGACGAAGCCTGCATCGACGAGCAGCTTCGCGGCGTAGGTCTCGGCCGGGGCGTGCCGCACCGTCGCTGCGGGGCCGGGTAGTCGTGGAAAGCCGCCCGGGAACGGCACGTCCGCGACCAGCCCGTGAACGAGCATCACGCCGCCGCGGCGCAACGCGCGGAAGGCATCCGCGACGAGGTGCGTGGGGATCGCGTCTTCGCGTTCGTTGAAGCTGCCGCGCAGTCGCGCTTCGTCCAGAGTGCCATCGTCGTGCGGGATGCGGGCGGGGGCTGCGTCGCCGAGACGGTGCTCCCACGTCGCGATGGCACCACCTCGGTCACGGGCCGCGAGCGCGTCCGAACTGGACAACGCCCCGATGTCCTCCAGCTCGCCAGTCACGGCGTAGACCTCCCACAAGTTGCGGTCGGGGTCGGCCAGCCAGAACTTCGTCTGGAGGGAGTAGCAACACGGCGAGTTCTCTTCGAGCTGGCAGACCGCGCCTTCGACCGCGAGTCGGGCGTGGGCGTCCTTCACTTCGGCCTCGGCGCGCAGACGCAGGCCCAGATGGTTGAAGGCGTCGGACGAGCGGTGGAAAACGGGCTCGAGCGAGAGCACGAGCGGCGGGTCCGCGATGTCGAACTTCGCGTAGTCCGGGTGGTGGACGGAGGGCCCGACGCCAAAGAGGGTCCGGTAGAACGCGATGGCGCGGTCCAGGTCGGCCACGTTGAGAGAGACATGGGCGGCGGCCCGGCCAACGACGGGCTCGGAGGGATCAGGCATCGGGTCTCCGTGATCAGCGAAAGTGCAGGTTTGCGAGGCCCATCGAGCCGTAGACGGCGCGCAGGTAGTGGTGGAAGCGCCGGTAGTGAGCAGCGCGCGGCTCGCCGGGATCGGACGCGGGCGCGTAGCTGATCAGCATGTGCCGCCGGAACTGGGCCGAGCGGTTGGGCGCGGAACGGTGGGGCATGAACCCGCCGAAGATCGCGACGTCGCCGGGCTGGAGGTGGAGTGGAACCCGCTCGAACCCCGCGACGGTGTCCTCGTGCAGCATATGGAAGCTGCCGTCCCGCTCGGCCAGGCAACCGCGGGCGTGAGCACCGCGGAAGACCTCGACCGGGCCGCTGTCCGGACCCGCGGCGTCGAGCGCGATCAGGGCCGTGGTGAAGCCCTCGGGGAAGCCCGGCCACGCGATGAAGTCCTGGTGGAGCGGGTAGCCGACGGTGCCGGGTGGCTTGAAGATGAGCTTGTCCTTGACGAGCACGGGTTCATCGCCGAGGACGGCGCGCAACGCGTCGAGGAGCGCGGGCGACTCGGCGATGGCCTTGCACGCCGGCGAGAGGTCCACGATGGGGTCGAACAGCTCAAAGAGCGGGGCATCGGTGTCGAGGTGGCGGGTCCAACGGACGCGCAGGTTCTTGCGATCGATGAGCACGGCGTCATCGACGAGCGCGTCGGCCTCGCCGACGGCGGCGGTGATCAGCGCCGGGTCGATCAGGGACGGCGCGACGTGAAAGCCGTCGCGGGCGTAGGTCTCGCGGAGGGAGGCAGGGCTCGGTGGGGCCATCATCCCGGACCACTATCGGGGTGGGGCGGGCCGGGCAGCGCTGCCCGCCCCGGAGCCTCGCTGGGTCGGTCCGCCGAGCGTCTACAGCGACACCCGCGCCGCCTACAGCGCCAACCACCCAACCTACAGCGCCAACCGCGCAATGATCGGCCGCCAACAGCGTCAACCGCGCAACCTACAGCGGTCAACGCGGCAAATGCCCCGAGCAAGGGCCTCCCGCGCCCGAATGATCCGCCAGCGCCCTTCCTAACCGCGCCTTCAGCACCGTTGCTGTAGGATGCTGTAAACGATTCCAGCTACTTGGAGCGACTTTGGGAGCTACTCATGGGGAGCGGACACCCGCACCTGACCGAGCAACACCCAACCCCAAGGAGCCGCCATGAGCTTCCGATTTGACGACGACAACGAGTTCGAAGAAGTGGACGAAGAAGAGACCGACCAGGAGTCGGAGGACGAGGACGAGTCCGACGAGGACGAGTCCGACGAGGACGAGTCCGACGAGGACGAGTCCGACGAGGATGAGCCCGAGGACGATCAGGACGACGACGAGGAGGACGAAGAGGCAGCGAAGCTCGAACGCATCGAGCAGGCGTTCCGCACCGAGCGGACGCGGATCCGCGCCTGCGACGACATCGCTGAGTTGCGCACGATGCGGCGCGACTACCAGGAGATCCTGGCAGGCGCGGTCGGGGTCGGCCGTCTCCGGATGAGCGACCTGATCGAGCTTGTCGACGAGCAGGTGACCAACCTCAAGGCCAAGCGGTTCGCCGCTGGGAGGCCGTGATGGGCGCGACCGACCG
>CAIMSU010000362.1 GCA_903844155.1 uncultured Pseudomonadota bacterium
GCCGAGGGGGCGCGCGCGAACGGTCGGGCGCGAAAGAAAAATCGCAGTCCGAGAGGAACGGGGCGAAAGGTAGGTCGCAACCCTCGTTCTGGGGGACGGGCGATCGTGGGTGGGTGGGGTTGGCCGGGGGCTTACGTCGCGAGGCGCTGGGCTACCTCTCCGCCGCGGACGCAAAGCGCGCATTGAAGGTGCGGAGCGCCGAACTCACCCTGCGCATCGATCCAGCGGTCGCATCCCGCACCGCGTCGCCGGTGACGGTGGCCGCTCTGCCCCCTGCCCTCGCCCCGTTGCCGACCCTGAACGAGTGGTGGGGCGGGACCATGCTCCCCTGGAATCCCTCACGGATGCTCGACTGGTTCGACGCCGAGGGGACCGCCGCCGCGACCCGAGCGCTGGCCCACTACGCCCGGCTCCGCTTCCTCCCGATCCTCGGCGCGCTCAGACTCGATGAGATCAAGAACGCGCACGGGGTCCAGGTCGTGGCCGCGCTCAAACGCGGAGACGGGGGACAGAGACCGGTGAAGTCGCGGACGTGCATCCTCTATTTGCGCTGGCTCCGGCAGTCCCTGGTCGTCGCCGAGACGCTCGGTGTGCTGACGAAGGCGCCAACGCTGCCCGCGCCCCCGGACACCGACCGGAGGCCACCGAAGTGGCACACCGCAGCACAGACCGGGACGCTCCTCGACGTGCTCCAGGAGCGCGAGGACGCTGGCCTGCTCGTGCGAACGAACGCGGCGCTCGCCATTCGTGCGCAGGAGACCCTGCTCTGCCGACCCGGCGAAATTCGGCACTTGCGCTGGGAGAACCTTCAACGCGACGTCGCCTGGACTGCCGGTTTCATCGCGATCGCGGAGTGCGACCTCCCTGACGGGACCCGCTGGATCCCAAAATCCTCCAGCAAACGGACGTTGTCGGTACCCCCCGGCCTGCTCGGGGCCTTCCAGGAGCTTTGGCTCGCGTCGGGTTCGCCAAAGGCGGGCTGGGTCTTCCCACGGCACGGAGACGCTCGATGGCCGATCGGGAGCTACCGCAAGGCGCTCGCGAGCGCGTGCGAAGCCGCCGGGCTCCCCGTCCTCCACCCCCACGCGCTCCGCCACACCGGCGCGACGAGGCTCGCCACCGCCGGCGTGGAGCGCAGGACCGTTCAGGAGATCGGCGGCTGGGCAGACGCGCGCATGCTCGACGAGGTGTACTCGCACACCAGCGACAGCCGAGTGACGGAAGTATTGGCGACGCATGAGGTGAAGTCGCTGGCGAAGCCGACGTCGGGCTGAGCCTCGGGGTCGCCTGGAGGCGGGGTCACTGCGCCTGGTTCTTGGCGTTCGGACGCGGGTCCCGTCGCCAGAGGCAGGGGCGACGAGGTCGAACCGCGAGGAGCCGTCGACGGGGATCGAGGTCGACGGGCGATCCGCACCGCGCATCGCGCACATCCTGGCCCCGACAAAGCTCCCCGCGAACCGGGCTGCCGGACCAAATGTTACCCAGGATTGTTACCCAACCCGCTCGCCGCCCGAAAAGCGCGAAAGGCCGAAGTCGGATTTCTCCAGCTTCGGCCTTACCTATTTAGTGGTCGAGGTGGCGGGATTTGAACCCACGACCACTTGCACCCCAAGCAAGTGCGCTACCAGGCTGCGCTACACCTCGAACGCGGCGCCTTTAACCGGCGAGGGGGTTCCGTCAACCCCGAGCGGGCGCGGCTCAGGAAGCAACGTACATCACCACGCGGTCACGTCCCTCGCGTTTCGCCGCGTAGAGCGCCGCATCGGCACACTCCACGAGCCGCTCGACGGTCACATCGGCGACGTAGGATGCCACCCCGATGCTGACGGTGCAGCAGACCAGCGCGTCCTGGACAGCGATCCGCAGCGACCCCACCTTTGCCCGCATGCGCTCCGCCACGAGCTGGGCGACGACCGGGTCCGCGTTCGAGATCAGCGCGACGAATTCCTCGCCGCCGATGCGGGCAAAAACGTCGTGACCCCTCAGGCAGCTCGCAGCGGCGGCGGCCACCTCCCGCAGCACGACGTCGCCGGCGCGATGGCCAAAGGTGTCGTTCACCTTCTTGAAGTGGTCGAGGTCGAGCACGGCGATGGCGAGCGGATCGCCGGTGCGCTGGGAATTGTCGACGGAGATGGCGGCGAGTTCCATGAAGCCGCGGCGATTCAGGACGGCGGTGAGGTCGTCCGTCACGGCCTCCGTCTGCAGCACCACGCGCTCGCGGCGTTCACGGGCGAGCGCGGCGGACAGTTGCCGATTTGCGTCGACGAGCGCGTTGCGGTGGTCCTGCTCCCGTTTTGAACCCTCGCGCGCGAATTGCGCCCGTTGACGCTCCTCGATCGTGCACGCGAGCACCCGCGCCGGGTTCTGCTCAAAGCCAAGGAGTTGCCGTTGCCGCTCCCGCAGGGCGCGCAGGGCCTGCACGGTGTCCCCCGACGCCTCATGCAGCGCCGAGAGCCGGTCCAACAGTGCCATCCGAACGCCGTGAAAATTGCCCTCCCTCAGCTCGGTCAGGCAGCGCTGGCACTCGTCGACCCCGCGGTCATACTCGCCCGACAGGAACAGGGCATTCGCCAGGATGATCGTCATCTGTCCGGCGTCGTAGGTCAAGCCGGCGTCCGTCAGCATCTGCCGGGCCTCGCGGATCTCCCGCTCTGCATCGGCAAAGGCCCCCCGCATCGCTGCGCGCTCGCCGCGACCACCGCGAAACAGCGCAAGGACACGCGCATCCCCGAGCGCAGCCACGCGCTCGAACCCCTCCGCCGCCGCCTCGTCCGCCTCGTCGAGGCGACCCAGCCGGGTCAGCCCCTCAGAGATGTTGACGAGCGCATGGCAGATGCTCCGCTCGTCGCCAACCTTCCGCAGCAAAACCAACGCCTGACCCGTCAGGTCCGTGCAGGCGAGCGGCTCGTTGGCCTCCCCGTAGGTCATCGCCGCGTTGCACAGCGCGACCGCCTCGGCCTCGATCTGCCCGCCGCGGTGCGCCAATTCGGCCCCGAGCGAGAACACCGCGCGGGCCCGCAGCAGGTCACCCAGCATGGTCCAGCAGACGCCGAGCAGCCGCAGCGACGCCAGCTCGCCCGGCAGGTCGCCCAGGATCACGTAGGTCTGCCTTGCCTCGCCGAGCGTGGAGATGGCGAGGTCAAGTCCTCCCTGCCGGAGCTGGAGGTCGCCAAGCACCATCGATATCTCAGCCTGAAACGCCGCATCGCCCGCCGTTGCAGCATCCGCCAGCAGCGCCCTCAAGGAGTGCTCGGCCCCTGCAATGCCGCGCTGTCCGGCCTCCTTGGCGGCCCGGAGCCTCGCCGCGGGCGACGGTGCCGAAGTAGGTTCGTCGGAAGCGGCTTTCTGCACGGTCAACGTCCCAACATCACCTTCACCGCGTCGGTCGCGTCCGCGATGTTGCTGTTGATGAAGATATGCTTGGACGTTCCATAGTCCTTGTCCGTCATCACGCCCGGGTACGCCTGCTCGGTGGTGAGGTAGCCGTCGCTGGTGGAGTTCGGCACCTCGGGGTCCACGCTCGACCACGCCATGTGCACCGGGTACGGATCGCCGAGCTCGGAGTACCAGCGACCGAGGCTGTACCGCCCGATGTCGCCGTTCACGTCCGTCGGGAAGATCCGCTGCAACCCAGTGTAGTACCCGGAGAACGCGCTGGGGTTGGAGGCGATCGGGTAGAGGTTGTCCATCGTGGAGTCGATGATCACGCCGCGCACGGGCGGGAGCAAGGGACTCGCGGGGCTGACCGTCGTCACCGTTTGCGACCGGCGGAACAGCTCGGGAATCGCCCGACCACCTTCTCCCAGGCCGACGAGCGAGATGGATGAGTAATCGAGCGTGATCGGGAGGTCCGCCAGGCCAAGCTGGGCCTGCCAGTACGACGCGGTCGCCGCATCCGGGCTCGCGATCGCCGACATCGCCCAGGCGAGGTACCGCCCGTTGCGCGTGAAGCCTTCGCTCGTGTCGTTGGGCGCGGAGCCATACTCGTTATGCCAGAGGTCGCCCCAGCAGTCCGCGGGTATCATCGTGAACGCGCCGGCCTCGGCGAGCGCCGCTGGGAGCGTGCCGTCGTTGCCCTCCGTGCCGTCACCCGGAACAAGGCCGAGCGTCTCGAAGATCTTCTGGTTTGCCCAGTCTGAGTCGAGCCGCGAGTCGGACTGGTAGTGCGCGCCGTGGAGCGGGTCCTCCGTCACGGGGTTCACGACATAGTCGAACGCGCCGCTGTGGAACAGGATCACGATGGGCGCTGCGTCGGTCAGGCCCTCCCGGTACAGCGTGTAGAAGGTCGCGGACTTGCCGTCTGGGCAGAGCAGCTCGGAGTAGGTGTAGGGCTGGACGACGATGTCGGTGCTCGTCGTGTAGTCGTTGGAGAACGAGAGCGTGTCGACGGTGTAGACAGGCGGAGGGGGCGAAAAGCACCCGACCAGAGGCGAGAGCCCCGCGGTCAGCGCCCCGAGGCACAACGACGGAGCCACCGACGAGCGAACGAGAGAGCGCAACTGACCTCCAACGGCAGGAGTATAGCCCGCCGTGCCCCCGTGGCGCGCCCGAGCGAGGGGCGGTCAGACGGCGGCGTCCACCAGGGTCGTCGTGACGGTGTAGAACGCCTTCACAACGCCACCGAGCTGGCTGAAGGCGGCCACGCAGACGAGCGCCATCAGCCCGGCGATGAGGGCGTACTCGATCGCGGTCGCGCCGGATTCGTCGGCGTAGAGCTGTCGGGCGAGGGAGGGAGGCATGCGGGGCACCTTGTTGGAATTGTCCCCCGTCCCGCGCGATACGTCAAGCACTTGTCAACGGGTGGTGGGCAGGACCACCTTTCTCGGGGCTGCATCGACTCGGGTGGCCAAGGAGAAGGCGCGACTTCGTGCCCCGCACGAAGCGTGCCTTCGACGCGGTCAGCAGCGGTCGCGCTCGCCGGAACCTGCGCAGGTGTGGACTCGTCAAGGGAGGTCACGAACACGCGCAGTTGCTCGAAAGC
>CAIMSU010000363.1 GCA_903844155.1 uncultured Pseudomonadota bacterium
GCTTTCGAGCAACTGCGCGTGTTCGTGACCTCCCTTGACGAGTCCACACCTGCGCAGGTTCCGGCGAGCGCGACCGCTGCTGACCGCGTCGAAGGCACGCTTCGTGCGGGGCACGAAGTCGCGCCTTCTCCTTGGCCACCCCGTGCGCCCGCCTCAATCCGGGGATACCGCCGGGCCCGCATGTCCAGACTCGTCCCCGCGATCGCGCTGCGCGTCGCCGTCCCCCTCCCCGGCGTCATCACCTCGCTGACGATCGGGCCCGGCCCAGCGATCCACGCGATGGACCAGCACCTCGACAACAAGCTCGAGCTGGTTTGCGTGCTTCAACGCGATCCCGGCCTCGAAAACCCGGGCCCGGACGACGTTTACCCGGTCGGCGTGTCCGTGCGCGTCGTCCGCACGCTCGGGCTTCCGGACGGCGGCGTCAAGATGCTCGTGGAGAGCCTGAACCGTACGTCCGTCCGAGATTTTGGCGCACATGACCAGTACGGCTATGCCTGCCAGCCCGCGCGCTTCCTCACGGTCCCCGGGGCCTCCCAGCACGTCGAAGCGCTCGCCTTGCGCCTGCGCGAGCTTGCGCCGTTGGCCCTCTCCGCGCCCGGCCCCGAGCGCCCGCCAGAGCTCGACGCTGCCATCGACCTGCAGGTCGGCCCTGAGCGCCTCTGCGACCACGTCGTCGCCCAGCTCGGACTCAAGCCGGAGGAGGCCCAGGAGATCGTCTCCGCGGCGGATCTCGGCGTGCGCCTGGAGCGAACAGTCTGGTTCGTCGAACGCCAGATTGCGCTCGGTGAGCTGTCGGCACGCATCCACAAGGACGTGCAGGCCGCGATGGACCAGAACCAGCGCGAGTACTTCCTGCGCGAGCAACTCAAGGCCGTGCAGAAGGAGCTCGGCGAGACGGTGCTCGACGAGGTCGCTGAGTACGAAAAGAAGCTCGCCGAGTGCGGCATGCCGGAGGAGGTGGAGAAGGAGGCGCGCCGGGAGCTCGACCGCCTGAAGAAGATCCACGTCGATGCGGCCGAATACATGGTCGCCCGCACGTACCTGGACTGGCTGGTCGCGATGCCCTGGAAGGCCGAGACCGAGGACCTCACGAACCTGCTCGACGCCCGCGCGGTCCTCGACGGCGACCACTACGGCCTGGACAAAGTCAAGGAACGAATCCTCGAATTCCTCGCCGTACGGCAACTTCGGCAAGACGCGAAAGGGCCGATCCTCTGCCTCGTTGGCCCGCCGGGGGTTGGCAAGACCTCGCTCGGCCGGTCCGTCGCCACCGCACTCGGCCGGAAGTTCGAGCGGATCTCGCTCGGCGGGATGAAGGACGAGGCCGAGATCCGCGGGCACCGGCGCACTTACGTTGGCGCGCTGCCCGGACGCGTCATCCAGGCGCTCAAGCGCGCCGGCACGCGGAACCCCGTGATCCTGCTCGACGAGCTGGACAAGATCGGCTCGGACTTCCGCGGTGACCCGGCGAGCGCGCTGCTGGAGGTCCTCGATCCCGAGCAGAACCACACGTTCCGCGACCACTACCTGGACGTCCCCTTCGATCTGTCCAAGGTCCTCTTTCTCGCCACGGCCAACGCCGAGGATCCCATCCCCGCTGCGCTACACGATCGGTTGGAGATGATCGAGCTGACCGGGTACCTGGAGGAGGAAAAGCTCGCCATCGCGCGCAAGCATCTGCTGCCGAAGCTCGCGCTGGCGAACGGTCTGCCAGACGGCCACCTTATCGTGCCCGATGAGACGATTCTGGAGGTTGTACGCGGCTATACGCGCGAGGCAGGCGTGCGCGCGCTTGAGCGGGAGCTCGCGGCGCTCCACCGCAAGGCGGCGCGCAAGCTCGTAGAGGCCAGGAGCCTTGGCGCGGAATTGCCGGTGCTGAACGTCATGAATGGCATGCTTGGCGAATGGCAGGGCCCGCCGAAGGTACACCACGAGCTTGCTGGCACGATCGACCGCAGCGGGATCGTCATCGGCCTCGTCTGGACGCCGGTCGGCGGCGAGATCCAGTTCGTCGAGGTGACGAAGGTGCCCGGCAAGGGCGTGGTAAAGCTGACGGGGAACCTTGGGGAAACGCTGAAGGAGAGCGCCGAGGCGGCGATGAGCATCGTCCGGTCGATGGCGATCGTGAACGGTGACGGCGGGAATGGCGGGCTGGACGTGCCGGCCAACACCTTCACCGAGTTTGACTACCACGTGCACCTCCCCGCAGGCGGCATCAAAAAGGACGGTCCAAGCGCCGGAGTCACGCTGGTCACCGCGCTTGTCGGCCTGTTGTCCAACCGCGTCGCGCGTGCGGACGTCGCGATGACCGGCGAGGTGTCGCTGCGTGGACGTGTCATGCCGATCGGCGGCGTGAAGGAGAAGGTGCTGGCCGCTCGACGAGCGGGCGTGAAGGTCCTCATCCTCCCAAAGCTCAACGAGCGCGACCTCCACGACATCCCGATTGCGCTCCGCGAATCCCTGGAGTTCCATTTCGTCGAGCACGTCGACGAGGTGCTTGCCATCGCGCTGCTGGCCTGAGATCGGCGCGAACGTGGGCCTGGAAGCGACCGAAAAGCCCGGTGAGTTCTGCGTCACTGCGCTCGCCTGGGTCCACGCTGACGGGACCCGAACCGAGATCGCCGAGGTCTACTGTGGTCCCGAGGAGGTCTCGGCGTACGGTCCCGCTTATTCGCACGATTATGCGTTGGACCTCTGGGCCGAGTACGCGGGCCACGTGCTCGTCGTCCGCACCTACCGCACCCGCGACGACGGAAACGCCATCCGCGAGTACACCGGAATAACCGTGTACCGGGCCAGCGCAGACGCAAAAGCCTGGATCGCCTCCCCGACCTGGGCGATCAGCACCCTGGTCGCAAGCCGGCCCTGAGCGGACGAGGTACAGGCTCGAACCCGGAAACGCCGCTTGAACCTGACCCGCCTCTCGCTCTACTACCCCGTCGGCTATCTCTTCTCCGGCGGCCTCGGCCTGCTCGTAGACCCAGAGCTCGCTTTGAAGCTGCTCTTCTCGACCGGCCACCCCGACGCGGCGATGGTCCGCCTCGCCGGCCTGTTGACCGTCGGCCTCGGCATCCTTGTCCTCCAGGTCATCCGGCTCAATCTCGACGCGTTGTACCCCACGATCATCGCGGTCCGCGTGTTCTTCATCGCCGTCTACCCGGTGCTCTACCTTCAGAGCGGCGACCCGTTCTTCCTCACCCTCGCAGGGATGGTCGGCTTCGGGGTGGTCCTCAGCATCACGGCGTTCCTTCTGGACAAAGGGCGCCGGGCCTCCTGAGTCCGATGGGACTCATCTGGGCGCGTTGACCCCTTTCTCGGTCGCTCCCGCTTCTTTTCGCGGCTCGGCGCGGTCAGATTCCCATCAATTCGCGTACGCACAGGACTCGGTGTGGCCACCGTCGCACGCGCGCTTGAAGTACTCCTTCGCCTTGTCCGGGTCCGCCGGCACGCCTTCGCCGTTGGTCCACGCGACGGCGACGTCGTGGCAGGCCTCGGCCAGACCCATGTCGCATGCCTGGTTGTACTTCGCGAGCGCCTCCATCTCGTTCTTCTCGGTGCCCTCGCCGTTTCCGTACAGCAACCCGAGGTTCTTGCATCCCATCGCGTGTCCGGCGTCACAGCCCTGGCCGAACAGGCGGAACGCGTGCTGCGCGTCGGTCGTGACGCCCTCCCCGTTGCGGTACATCACGCCGGCGTTGGTGCAGCCCGCCGCGATGCCGAGGTCGCAGGCCTTCTGGTAGAGCGCCAGGGCCTTCGGGTCGTCCTCGGCCATGCCCGCGCCATCATCGTAGGCCTCGGCGAGGTCGTCACACTTCTGCCCGTCGCCGCCGTCACAGGCGGTCTGGTATTCGGCGACGGGGAAGCCGTCCCCCGCGCCATCCGTCGCGAACGGGAGCCCGTCGCCCCCTCCGCAGCAGCAGATGGCGATGGTGGTGGTGAGGACGCCAAGGGCGAGGACGATTTTCATGCACGGATCCGGGGCAGCCGACTGTACCGCAGATCGGCCGCGGCCGTCGGCGCGTCCTCAATGCGGTTCGCGATCCTGCAGCGACTGTGACAACGTGGCCGTGCGGGCCTTGGTGACCACCGCCAGGCACCCGCCTTCGATCATCGGCGCCATCGATCCGCCCCGGAACGCGTCCGCCTCAAAGGCGCATTCGCTGTCCCGGTAGGCGATCCAGGCGTTCTCAGCCTTCTTCAGCAGCGCCTTTCCCGCCGCGTCATTCTGAGCGGCCAACTTGCCATAGACGAGGTTCAGGTCCTTGTCGGCGGCCTGGTAGCTCTGGTAGGCGCAGGCGTTCAGGTCCATCTGCGGCAGGTCGGTTGTAGAGCAGTCGACGGCAGGCTCGGCGGCGCGGGCGGGCGGCGTGAGGAGCGGGGCAGCGAGAGAAAGTAGGAAGATGGCGAGCATTGTGGACTCCTGAACGAGCATCTATCGCGCCAACGAAAAGACTTGCCGCCCATCGCTTAGTCGATTACCTTAGTGACATGTTCGCTTCCCCTGCAGCCGCCGACACCGTCTTTCACGCGCTGGCAGACGCCACGCGGCGCGGTGTCGTCACGCGGCTCGGCCGCGGTCCGGCCTCTGTCGGCGAGCTCGCCGTGCCGTACGCGATGACCCTGCCGACGTTCTGCCAGCACCTCCGAGTGCTGGAGCGCGCGGGCGTGGTTCGCTCCGAAAAGCGAGGCCGGGTGCGCACCTACTCGCTCTCCCCCGCCGCGCTGACCGATGCGTCCGAGTGGCTCGCGGAGCAGCGGGCGCTGTGGGCTACCCGCCTCGATCAGCTCGATGCCTTCTTGTCTCTCACGCCACCACCCCCAAAGGAAGAACCGACATGACTCCCCACGACTACCCCTTCAATCCCGAGACCGACCTTCTCCTCGACCGTGTGGTGGACGTTCCGCCCGAGCGCGTCTGGGCCGCCTGGACCCGCCCCGAGCAGGTCGTGAAGTGGTTCACGCCCGCCCCCTGGAGCACGTCGGAGGCGCACATCGACCTGCGGCCGGGCGGCCGCTACGACGTGGTGATGTGCTCCCCCGAAGGCCAACTTCACGCCAATCCCGGCTGCCTGTTGGAGGTTGTGCCCAACCAGCGCCTGGTCCTGACCGACGCGGTCCTCGCCGACTTCCGCCCCTCCGTCAAGCCTTTTTTCACGGCGGTGCTTACCCTCACGCCTTCTGGCAGTGGCACCCGATACCACGTCCACGCCATGCACCCGAGCGCTGAGGGCCGCAAACAGCACGAAGAAATGGGCTTTGCGGACGGCTGGGGCAAGGCCCTCGATCAGCTTGTGGCGCACGCGAAGAGCTACTGACCGTCTGCGGCGACGCGTACGCGTGGTTAGCGGTCGCCCATGCTCCCCGCTCTCCTGCTCCTCGCCGTCCCGTCCATGGCCGACGCGCCCCTCGACAAGACCGCCTACGCCGCCCGGTTTCCACTCGCCGGCACCGCGAGCGCCGACTACGCGAAGGTCGCTGCGTGCCTGCAGTCGTGGACAGGCCAGGGCCTGTCCGCCGCGGACGCTGACCAGTACCGCCTGGTCGATTCGTCCGTGCGCGTGATGGGTTTTGGCTCCTCCGAGGTCACGGACGACGTCAGCACAAGCTACCCGCAGGTCATCCTGGTGCGGCCCAACGTCAGCGTGATGACGAAGACCTCGTGGAAGCTGCTCAATCCAAACGGATGGTACTGCTTTGACACGAGCGTGGCGGTGATGGCGAAGGACGAGATCGAGCTTGGGTGCGGCGCACATCTGGCCGACGGGCACAGCGCGGTGAGCGTGGTCGGCGCGAGCGATCGCAGCGGCGGGGTGACGGTGTTGGGCGAGATGAAGGTGATGCGGGATTTGTGCACCAAGGGGCCGTAGCCCGCGGCTTGATAAGCCCGCCCATGCCCAAAAAGCTCCTCCTCGTCGACGCGCCGTACCACGCCTTTCGCGCCTACCACGGCATCCAGTCCGACATGCGGGCGCCGGACGGCTTCCCGACCCGCGCGTTGTTCGGCTTTTCCCGCGTTCTTCTCGCCATGTTGCGCGATGCCAAGCCCGACTACATCGCGCTCGTGTTCGACGTCGGCAACTCCTTCCGGAACGAGCTGCTCCCCGACTACAAGGGCCAGCGCCCGGACATGCCCGCAGATCTCCGCGAACAATGGGGCGAGTTGGCGCCCCTTGCGGAGGCGTTCGGCTTTGTCGTCATCGCCATCCCGGGAACGGAGGCGGACGACGTCATCGGGACGCTCGCCGTGCGATTCGCCAGCCCGGAGCTTGAGGTTTTGATCGTCTCGGGCGACAAGGACTTTGGCCAGCTCGTGACCGACCAGATCCACGTGTATGACCCCATCAAGAAGCTGGAGAGCGGGCCGGCCGAGGTGAAGGAGCGCTGGGGCGTAGGCCCCGAGCGGATCATCGACCTGCTGGCGCTGATGGGCGACACAGTGGACAACGTGCCGGGTGTGCCCGGCGTTGGCGAAAAAAAGGCCGCGCAGTTCATCAACCAATACGGCGACGCGGAGTCGGTCCTCGCAAACTGGGCGAAGATCGGGGGGAAGACGGGCGAGGCGGTCCGCGACCACGCCGAGACGGTCCGGCTCGCGCGCACGCTCGTGACCATCGAGCTCAACCAGAAGTGCGACCACAAGCTCGAGGACCTCAGGCTGCAGCCGCGCGACGACGCAGAGCTGGTTCGCCGGTTGTCCCGGTACAATTTCCGGTCGATGATGACGGAGCTGAAGCTCGACCCGGTGGCGGTCGCGGCCTCGGCGGCGCGAGGGGCCGCGAACCGGGAGGCGACGGCGGGGCCTGTGCCGGCGTCGACGGTGTGGGGACCAGGGCCTTTGGCGACGCTGACGGATCGGATGCGGGCGAGCGGGCGACCGGTCGTGAGCACGCGCGAGGGGCGGGCGCTGATCGCGTTCCGGGACGCCCAGACGGGCGCGGAGACGATCGCCGCGGTGCCGCTGGAAGGCTCGGGCCGGGTCTGGTTCGCGGGCGTGCTCGCGGACGAGACCGTCCCAAAGACCGGCTTTGACCTGAAGACCCTCGCGCACCCGAACGGAGCCGAGCTGGCCGGAGTCGTCGGCGACGTCCGCATCGCCGACTACCTGCGTGTCCCGGACGTCAAACGCGGCCTGGACGCCATCTACAAGCGCTGGTTTGACACCGACATTCCGGTTCCGACCCTCGACGACCCCGCCGCCATCGCCCTCGCCACGCTCCGCCTGGACGCACGGTTGCAGGACGAGCTTGCGAGCTGGGAGGCAACGCGGGTGTACCGGGAGATCGACCTGCCCGTACTCTCCGTACTTTGCCGCATGGAGAACCATGGGATCCTCCTCGATCTCGGCGCGCTCAACGCGCTGCGGGATGAGCTGAACGGACGCCTGGAGGCCCAGATCGCCGGCATCTACGAGCTGGCCGGCGGGCCCTTCAACCTGAACTCCACACAGCAACTCGCGACGATCCTGTTCGAGAAGCTCGGCCTCAAAGGCGGGAAGAAGACGACGACGGGCTGGTCGACGGACGCGGACACCCTCGACAAGCTCCGCGACGAGCACCCCCTCCCCGGCGCCATCCTCGGCTATCGGGAGCTCTACAAGCTCGTCCACACCTACCTCGACACGTTGCCAAAATTCGTGGCCGCGGACGGCCGTATTCACACCACCTACGACCCAACCGTCGCCGCGACCGGGCGCATCTCCTCCAACGACCCGAACCTCCAGAACATCCCCGTTCGGTCGGAAGATGGCCGGCGCATCCGGCATTGTTTCGTCGCCGCACCGGGCCATGTGTTCCTCTCGGCCGACTACTCGCAGATCGAGCTGCGCCTGCTCGCGCACTACTGCCAGGAGGGGCCGCTGGTGGAGAGCTTCCGGTCGGGCGAGGACATCCACCGCCGCACCGCGTCCGAGATCTTCGGGGTCGCCCCGGCGCTCGTCAGCTCCGATCAACGTCGGGCGGCCAAGGCGATCAATTTCGGCATCGTCTACGGGATGGGCGCCGGTCGCCTCGCCAACGACCTCCGCATCAAACGGACGGAGGCGCAGCGCTATATCGATGGGTACTTCGCCCGTTATCCGCAGGTGCGCACGACGATGGATGCTGCGTGCGCGCGCGCCCGCGAGTGTGGGTACGCGCAGACGCTCTATGGACGCCGCCGCACCGTCGACGGCCTGGACGCCAACAACCCGATGGACCGCTCGGCCGCCGAGCGCGTCGCCATCAACACGCCCATCCAGGGGTCAGCCGCGGACCTCATCAAGCTCGCGATGATCGCCGTCGACAAGGCGATCCGGGGGCCAGAGCTGGCCTCTAAAGGCGCGAAGTTGTTACTGCAAGTCCACGACGAGCTGGTGCTGGAGGTGCCGGAAGGGGAGGTCGAGGCGATCCGCGAGGTCGTGAAAGCGGCGCTGGAGGGCGTTCGCATGTTCGACGGACAGGCGCTCTGCGTCCCGCTCGTCGCGGACACCGGCACCTCGCGCACCTGGGGCGGCGCGCACTGACGTCAGGACCCGGCGGAGTCGCTGCCGGAATCACCGCCCGAGTCCGTCGCAGCGCCGTCGGGGCACACCGCGCCGCCGTCGATCCAGCTCTGCACGATCGTCAGGTACGCAGCGGAGATCACGCCGGACGGCGGCATGGGCCGCATCGCATTGATCATCCGCTCGTACACGATGCTGTTCGCGCTGTCGCCCGGTACGACGAGCCCGTCGCCGATCCAGGTGCCGTACCAATCCGTCTCGAAGTCCAGGCCGCCTGAACGCCCGCTCGCGGAGTGGCAGGGCATGCAGCTCGCCTGGATGACCTCGCCGGTGCCGGTGCAACCGGTGTCGGTGACAGCCACCGACCCGCCCGAGCAGGCCGTGAGGCAAACGATCAGCAGGATGGACGAGGCGGATCCGAGCAGACGCATGGTCGTTCCAGAGGTGGGCCGTGAAGCCTACCGCGGCGAGGCCCAACGGCGCATGAGAACGTGGTGAGAGCCGCCTGAGGCTATGGGACGTTCGGCTCGAACGTCTTGTGGATGTAGGCCAGCACGGCCCACGCGTCGTCCGGTGAGAGGCCCGGCGGGACCATGCCCGTCCCCTGCACGCCGTTCAGCACGACCCACTGCTTGGTGCCCTGTGACGACGCGGCCCAGCGCCCGCCATCCGTGAAGTCCGCCGGGTGCGGGTCGAGGGCGACGGCCGCAGGACCGTCTCCCTTCCCGCCCGTCCCATGGCAGGTCACGCACTTGGCCACGAAGATCGCCTGACCAGCGGTAATGGCCGCGGCGTCCCCTTCCTTGGGGTTCTTCACCACGTCCGCTCCGGCGGTCTGCGCCTTCTTGTAGGCGGTCGCCGCGTACTTGTCGGGGACGTAGCCGGCCGCCATCGCGACGGGGACGACGAGGAGGAGGGAGAGGGCGGTAAGGCGACGCATGAGGAACCTCGAACGTTTGGGAGGCAGAGACGGGCTAGAACAGCCCGTCCACGAACAGCGTCGTCGACGGCATGGTGTTGCCGCCGCCGAGCGGATCGGAGATCTCGATCGACACGCGACCAGCGGACGCCTGCAGGCCCACGCCCACGAGCGGCGTGACCAGCGTGCTGCCACCCACGATCGTCGCGTCGACCCGCGCTTGCGGGATGACCCAGAAACCCTTCTCCTGGATGGATTCATCCCATCCACCCTCAACCGCCACCGCGCTGTCCGCCGTGTCGTACTGCCCCATCGCCTTGAAGGTGCCGAAGTCGGTCAGCGCGTTGAAGTCCAGCGCTGGGCGAACCGTGTTGCCGCCGTTCGTGTTCACCGCGAACACATAGCCGCCAACGCCAACCTTCTTGGTGATGTTGTACTCGACGCGGCCGAAGTAGTCCAACGGATCCGTCGTGCCCGGGAGAACGCCAGGGCCCGGAGTGATCGCGACGTTGTAGTAAAGCGGTCCGACCTCGCCGAACGCGCCGAACTCGCCGGCCTCATCGGAGATGCTCACGCCGGTCGACCCGGTGTAGTCCTGCGCCGCGTGGTCCACGTGGTCGATGCGGCGGGACTCGGAGATGGCGTTGTAGGGGTCGCGGCTGAACGGGGGCGTCCAGCCGACGTAGGCCTCCAGCTCCTTCATCGCGCGGTACTCGATGATGCCGTTGCCGGCGGGGATGTAGCCGCTGTCGGCCGCGCTCTGGATCTCGGCCCAGTAGCTCCAGTGCTTGCCGTTGGAGCCGCCCATGATGAGCTCTGCGGAGTCGAGCGGGGTGGAGGAGAGGCCCATGTTGCCCTTCGCGTCCGGCGCGAGCGTGATGGGCTGGCTCTCGACGCGCACCGCGATGCCGGGGAAGGGGTCGAGGACGAAGCCGCTGCCGAGGTCCATGCCCGTGACCTGCACGCCCTCACCCGGCTTGCCGTCCGGGAACCGGTACCCGTTGGTCTTGAACGCGCGCCCCGTCTCGTTGAGCTCCGGGAACGTGGAGTGGCAGACCGGGCAGGCAAGCTGCTGTTTGCGCGCGAACGCGGGGGTGGCCCAGGCGGGGACGGCCATGAGGCACGAGAGCGCGAACAGTGCCAGCGCTTTCCAGAAGGGGAACAGGCGGTTCATGGTGACTCCAGCGGCGAAGGCTATGCCAAATGACGATCCGCCGAACGGCGGAGAACCCGCTGGGGCGCTGTTCTCACGTGTTTCTCACCAACCCGACAAAAGGTGACGGGAGCTTTCCTCCGCCGACGCCGTCCAGGGCTTCGCCGGCATCGGCAGCGGGCACTACGGATCGAGATCCCCGGGAATCAAGCCATACACCCGGGCGTCCCGCGCTTCTCCGCGAACGACCACGCGATTCCGCCCGATCCCCTCGTCCCTCGCCCCAATGCGCAACGCCGTCCGGTCGCTCCGGTGGTTCCCGACTTGAACCACCACCTCGACCCGGTGGAGCTTGTGCGTCTTGAACGCCCAGATCGCCACCGCCCGGGCTGCTTCAGCCGCGTACCCCTGCCCCGTGTGGGACGTCCGGATCCAGTACCCCAGGTTCGCGCAGCGCACCGACCACTCCACCCGATCGAGGCCGCAATTCCCGAGGTACGTCGGGCTGCCCGCTCCGTCGACCAGAAAGACCCCGAAGCAGAACTCCCGACCGATCCCCCACATCTCGCGCGCGAACGCGACCCAGCCCTCCGCGTCGTCCACGCCGTAGTCGGGGTGCGCCCAGCCCATCCACGGCAACAGCTCCGGCAACGAATCAACCGCGGCCGAGGTGAGGTCCGCGACGTCGTCCGGACCGAGCGGTCGCAGCAGGAGACGGTCAGTGCGGAGCACCGCCCCGGGTTATCAAGAAACTGGGTGTGACGGTCTTCGCCCGATCGCGTTCAGATCAAAGCGTTACCCGCTTTTCTGAGGGGGACGCCTATCCGGCGCCCCCCTCCGCCGCGCGGGGCGCGGCTACCCCCCGGGCCGGGCCCTAACGGCGATTTGGAGTACCAAATCGCCGCGACTTTGCGCGGGCGGAAGCGCCGGAGTACCGGCGGCCGCCCGCGCAAAGGTCCGGGCCGGCCGCC
>CAIMSU010000364.1 GCA_903844155.1 uncultured Pseudomonadota bacterium
TCGGCGTCGGTGAGCATGTGCCCATTTCACGCGACCGGGCGAGACAGTTGTCAGACGTCTGTCAGGCGGACGTCAGACGATTGTCAAGGTTTGTGGCTTAGAAAAAACTCAGCGATGGCGTGAGACCTCAGAAATGGGGGACCCGATGATTGGTTGAGCAATTGACACGTTCTGGACATGCGCAGCCCCCAGCAAAGCAGTGCCCACGCGACGCAAGACTCGATCCACTCAATTGCGTGCGCCCAGCCCCACGCACGATTGCTCGCCCGCACGCGGGTGAGGCGAATCGACCAAGACGCCGGTCACGGTGTGATCCGCCAGTTTCCGCCGGTCCTCCGTCCATAGATTGAGCGTAGGCCCGACTGGGCTGATCAGCACGGGCGTCGACCTCAAGGGCCCGCTCGACCGGCTCGCCCTACGGCAGCGCCGGGCCCGGCTGGATCGGCGGCGCGATGTCCTGCACGCAAGCCTCCCAGACCGGGGTTTGAACACCGCTAAGTGTCTCAAACAGCGCCGGCGCCAGCCGGGGGGCCATGACCGAGGCGGGCTTCACCGCTGGGAGCGTGGCAACTGGCTTCGTGCGAGTTGAGCCTCGGACCCGTCACATGCGGGAAGGCTCGCTCTGCAGCCGTTTCGCGAGATGGTGCACGGGGGATGCTGCCTGGGACGCGAGCGGCGTGCGCCTCATCGCCGAGCGACATGCGGCACCTGCGCCCAAGCACCTCCCACGCGCCGGGACGAGGCGGGACGCTGGCTGCAGGCGGCGGCTGAGGGCTGGCACGCTCGGGACGAGCACCACCCGGGACCATACGCGGCTGGCGAGCTTGTGCGGGTCGAGGGGCTGAGCCGTTCGGCGGAGGCCCGGATCGCCGCCGTCCATCTGGCCCTATTGTTTGGAAGCGACTCACGGCCCAGCGAGATGTCGCACGCAATTTTGCACTCGCGGAGGGGCCGGTGTGGACACTGCGGGGGGGCTGGATCGGGCGGCGGCTGCGCTCCCGCTAGCTCCAGCAGGGGCGCTGCTGGACAACCGGGGCTGGAGGCGTTTGTTGGACGGTGGAAGCGGCAGCGGGCTCATGGTGCGGCTGGTGCGGCCGTGGACGCGGCGAAGATGGCGATGGTCCGGGCGGACGCGACGGACGGAGTGCGCGCGCGGGGCTGATGCCGTCGATGGCGCAGGCAAGATCTCGTCCGAGAGGTCGTTGCCGATGAAATGCGCGAAGCGCTGTCCGGTCGACGCTCCATCGACGTCTTCTGGGCAAACCCCACCCAACCCCCCGAGGCTCTGATGTTCGACGCGCACTCCGACCCCGTCTCCTCCGTCCGTTCCCTGCTCGCTGCCGTCGCTCAGTGCGCGGAGCCGCCCGTGCTCCTCGGCGCCGTATACGTCCACGCCCTCCAAGCACCCGACGATGACGTGGCCGCGGCGCCCATCCTCCACATCGCCGAGGCCCTCGAGAGCGGTCTGGTGCTGGTCCGCGAGTTGGAGACGCCGGACGTGGGACGCCTGAAGTTCGAGCACACGGGCGGACCGGGCAGCACAGCAGTGTTTGTGCCGGCCGGAACGCTCGTGCGCGGGGGCGGGCAGAACCGCATCGTCTCCGTGTCCAGCCTGCTGTCGCCGGGCGAGTCGCGCCCGATCGAGGTGCGATGCGTCGAAGCCGGGCGATGGAACCCGACGACGAGCAGGGCGTTCACCGAGACGGGCTCAGCACCCCAGTCGCTCCGCTCGCGGAAATTGACGCGGGATTCGTGCGCCCGGCTCGCCTCCGGATCGAGCCGCGCATCGGACCAGAGCGAGACCTGGAACGACGTCACCACCCACCTCAGGCGGGTGTCCGTCCAGTCGCGCACTGAGAGCCTGTTCGACGCGGTGGATCGCATGGTGCCGTCCCGGCGCCCCATCCCGGACGCCCTCGCCGACAAGCCCGGCGCGTGGATCGAGGGCGAGACAACCGGGGGCGAGGTCTTCGTCGCGGCGGGCTTGCGACGCGCCGGGATGCGTGGCCTCGTCGACAGCGCCAACGCGGAGGTCAGCGGTGCTCTCCGGCCCCCGCTCGGCTTTGCGGACGCGCGCGACGACCTGCTCGCAAGCGCCGACTGGCGAGCGACGACGACGTCCGGGGGTGTGATCGTGGACGCGCGCGGGCCTCGTTCGGGCGCCGTGGCCACCGCGTTCGTCGTCCAGGGGCGCGTGATCCACCTGGCGATGGCGATGGGGTGACGGTCGCTACGGCGCGGTCTATGCGGGACGTCCGATAGCCGTCGTGAGCTTGAGCTTCGACGAGCGCCGCGCATCCCCCTCTTCACGCAGAATGCCCGGTCGGTTCCCGCGCTCCCGCCACCGACCTCCGGCGAACGGAGTTAGCGCAAGAGCATGGAATCAATACGGGTCGGAGCGCTGACGGTGGGCTTTGCGACAGACGTGATGGGGGTCTGCCCGACGGAGCCCTACGCGCTCGTCAGCAGCGACGACACATGGCTGACCGCGAGCGGCGGCGTGTCAGCGGCGATCCTTCGCGTCGCCGGCGCCTCGGTGCGAGATGAGATGAGAGCGGCGGTAAGGCACGCAGGCGGGCGGTTGCCGCTCGCGACGGTCACGCGGACTGGGGGTGGGGCGACCGGGGCCGCTGCCATCCTCCACGCAGTGACCCTTGACTTCGAGGGCCGTCGCGCCGCCCGCCACGAGCTGCTGGCGAGCCTGATCCTCGCTGTCCTCGACCACGCCGCAGCCGAGGGGATCCCCTGCGTCGTCCTCCCCATGCTCGCCACGGGGGCCGCCCGCGCGAAGCCCCAGGAGTTCGCCGACGGGTTTCGACGGGCCATTCGGGAGCATGCGCTGGCGCCGAGCCCGCTGCGGCGGGTGGTGCTGGCACGACTGGACGAAGTCGACCCCGTGTGGGCCCATGCACTTGGCGAGCGCCGAAGCGTCCCGCGTACCTGGTCGGATCTAGCTGCGGAATGCCCTGCGGAGCTGGCTGCGGCGTTGTCCGACCTGGGGCGAGTCGGCCTGGACAAGGGTGTTCCTGTGGTGCTGGAGAGCCTGCGCGCCGTCGTGGCGGCGGCGGGAACGTCCTTGCGGGCGCTTGCCGAGCAGCTTGACGCTTGGCCGGCGGCGCTTCGACTCAAGCAGGCGATGAGCGCCCTCGCCGACATCAACGCCGACCAGGCCGTGCACGGAGTCGGGGCGGTTGCAGCGCTGCGAGAATTGCATCTGGTGGTCGACGCGGGACTCGCGCGCGTGGACGGATTCGTGGATCGCTTCGGGTCCGACGGAAGGGCACTCGGTGCGGGCCTCCAACCGTGGCATCTTGCGAGGTCAGCGGCCGTCTCGGCAGCCATCCTCCCGGGCGGTCTCTGGGGCGGCATGGCGAAGGGCGTCTGGCGGATGGCCTCAGCCGCGTTGTTGGACTCAAGTCCTGAGAGGCCGGACGCCGGCGACAGCGGGGACCGACCCCGCCCGGACACGGAGCCGGCCCTCCGGCCGCCAATAACGCCAGACGTCGCGGGCGACACCGCGCCTTCGCGACTCGCCGACCTGGTCATGGCCGAGGGGCCGCCTGAAGACGTCCGCTTCCAGTTGGAGGTGTTGTCCGACCGCAAGTACAAAGGGAGCCCCCGGCAGCAGTTGACGGAGTTCGTGATCAACGAGGGTCCCAGCGTGGTGCTGCAAATCATCTCGAAGCGGCGGCGCTGGCAGCTCGCTGTCGAGCGGGCCGGCGCGCTCCCACGGCTTCGCGATGAGGAGGGTGCCGCAGACCGCGCGCTCTTGACTTGCTTGGGATTTCGGCTGCCCGGCCAGCTCATGGGTCCGCAAGAACTTTGCCGCCGACTGGAAACTCTCGCCGCCCTCGCGCTTCAAGACCCGTCTTCCGCAGCCGACCGGGTGCGAGAGGGAGGTGCCGTCGCGGAACGCCTCCTCAAGCACCTGATCACCTACCGGGCGCAAGTGGACTTCGGCGCCGACGCCGATGCCCTGCTTCAAAGCCGTGCGTGGGTTTCGAAAACCCAGCGACTGCAGGCCCTCGGGCTTGGCGCGTTGCTCGCGGTCGTCTCCAAGCTGGATCTGGCTCGGGGGGATGACACCAAAGCGACCCTTCTCCCCGCCGATGTCCGTCGGCTTTCCGAGATCCGAAACGACTACGTGCATGATCGGGACTACCGGGAGTGGGCCCCCGAAGAATTCTTCCGCGAAGCCCTGCCCCTCGCTCGGCACCTCTGCGATGGCGATCCGCCACTGCTTCCCCGGCTGGTCCGGGTCCTCGCGCACCGCGTCAACGAGTGGGGCATCCACACCTTCGACCTTGTGGACGAGCACGGCGTCGGCGTTACCGCCCATCTGAAGGTCCCGGTCACCGTCGGCGACGTCTTCTACTTTCACGCGACATCCAACCCCAAGGCGGTCTTTCCGATCATCGTGCCCTGTCCGATAGCGTGACCGAGAGGATCGGTCGGGGATCAACGCCGAGCGGAGGGGGATGAGATCGGCGTACACGCGACGACGACATCCGCGCATGCCGATCCCCGGCCCTGAGTGCAGCCGGCCCAGCACCTCTGGCACCTCCTCACCCCCCACTCGTCCCCACAAAGTACCGGGCCCCGCGCTTGATCCCCTCCTGGCGCACCTGGCCAGACTCACGGAGGACGCTGATCGCTGCGGTCCACTCCGCGTCGGAGATCCCCAGCGCCGCGGTGACGTCGCCGCGGCTCGACCCAGAATTCTCGACGATGTACTGCAGGACCGCTCTCTCGTCGCCCGCGTCGTCCGGGCGCTCGCCCTGCGGCGCCGGCTGGCGGGCAGCGCGCGCGCCCCTCGCTGGCGTAACGGGCGTCGTCCCCGTTCGGGGCAGGCCCGGGTCGCGCGCGGCGAGCCAGTCCACGGACAGCTCCGCGTCACCGAGCGCAGACCTCGCGACGTCCACGAGGTGCTGGTGGTGCGTGAACATCAGGACCTGGGTCCGCTGCGCGAGCGCGTTGAGGACCCGGAAGAGCGCAGCGGCCCACCCGTCGTCCACGTTCACCAGCACGTCGTCGAACACGACGGGGGCGACGATGCCACGGTCGAGGTGGTCCTCGATGACGGCGATGCGGAGCGCGAGCCAGAGCTGATCGCGGGTGCCGTCGCTGAGCTGGTCGGGCGAGAGCCGCTCCCCGTTGGCGCGACGCGCGCACACGTACTGCACGGACTTGCCCTCGTCGCCGTGGCTCCAGGCCTCAAGCCCGGCGAACGCCCCGTCGGTCAGCTCGGCGAAGCGCTCGCTCGCCCGACGCAGCGGGCCGTCGGACGCCTCGTCGGCGAGGTCCTGGATGGCCTGCTCGAGCAACCACGTCGCGGCAGCCTCCTCGAGGTACTCCTGCACGCGAGCGGCCAGCTCGGCGCCGATCGCGGCGCAGCGCTCGGCGTCCCGCGCGGCGGTGTCGAGTCCGCTCACCTCGTCGCGCCGCTGTCGGGCCTTGACGAGCTGCTCGAGCGCGGGCTGCCACTCCGTCTCGGCGTCGGCGTGCTGCACGCGCACGAGGTCAAACTCGTCGGAGAGGGCGGCGGCGGTGCGACCGGCGATCGCCGCTTCGAGCGCGACACGATCCCGAGGCAGCGAGCGACGCAAGTCCGAGATCCGCGCGTCGAGCTTGTTGGCGGCTTCCACCCGGTCGAAGATGGGCTGGAGATCGGTGCCCGGGGACAGGCCGGCGGCGTTCCGCAGCGCGTCAAGCGCCTTTTGGGCCGCTGCGGCGGCGGTCGTCTTCAACTGAATCTGCTGCGCGTGCCCGCCGATGCGACCGGTCACGACGCCCCGTTCCTGGTTCCGGCGCACGGCGGCCTGGAGCCGGGTGTCGATGACATCGAGCGCGGCACGCGCTGGCAGGCGTTCGTCCGCGAGCGCGCGAACCTCCTGCATGCCGGCCTCGAACTCGGAGACGGTGTCCGCGGCCCGCTTCCACGCCTGATACGCGGCATCGAAGGCGGTCATCGCGGTGTGGAGCTGCTCGCACGCGGCGACCCGGAGGTCCCCGGCGGCCGGCGAGGCGCCCTGCGGCAGAACGAGTGTCTCGGGGAGCGCGGCCCATCCCGCGGTCCACTCGTCGAGCGCGCGCTGGTGACGGGCCAACTCCCGCTCCCCCGCCTCGACGGCGGTCTCCGCCGCCTCGACCCTGCCGACGAGGTTGGCGCGCGCCTGGGTATGCGCTTCGTGCGCGCGGACCTGCGCTTCTGCGCGCCGGAGCAGCGCTGTCCAGCTCGCGGCATCGCGCCCGTCCTCCCCGAGCGCGGCTGAGAGGAGGTCGCGGGCGCCTCCCTTCGCTGCGGTCCGTTCGGCGAGGAGGGCCTCAGCGGCCTCGACCTCGGAGAGGCTCTCGCCGAGGGCCAGGACGTCGGTCCGCCAGCGGGCGGCCTCGCGCACGGCGACGGCGGGCAGGCCTCGCTCGGCGAGCATCCTCCGCCAGCGCGCTGCAGCCTGTTCCTCGTCCACGGCCAGGGCGGCGAGCCTAAGCGCCGCGTCGGTTTGGAGCACGCGCGCGTGGACGAGCGAGGCCTCGGCCAACGCGAGCTGCGTCACCGCCTCCGCGGACGCGAAGCGCTGATCCGCGACGTCGTCCGCTTCCTTGACCGCCGCCCTCAGCGCCGGTCCGGGCGTGGGGGACCAGTCGACGAGCGCCGCCGGGTGCCCTTCCTGCGCCTCAATTAACGCTGCGACGCCCGTGTCCCGCTCGGCCCGACGCGCGCCAAGCGTCGCGAGGTCCGGCGCCTGCTCGGTCGCCCGGATGTCGAGGATGCGAGCTTCCGCGCTGCGGATCGCTGTGTGCGCGGCGCCTTCCTCAAGCCGTGCCCGGTGTCGGCGGGCGTCGTGCGCGTCCGCCGCCGCCACCTCCGCCGCCACCTGCTCGGGCGACGGCGGGGAGAGCGCCCGGAGCGACCGTGCTTCGCAGGGCGGCAGGCGGAGCCGGTCAAACTCGGCGGCAACCCGCTCGCGGCGGCGCGTGATCTCCCTCGTCGAACTCGCCAATTCCCGTTCGATGTCGCCGAGCGCGCGGGCGGCCTCCAGCGCCTCCCGGACCGTCCGCACGCCAGTCGGCGGCGCTGCGCCGTCGCGGGCCTTGACGGCGCCGATGAGCGTGATCCGGGCGGCTGCGAGCGCGTCCTGAGCCTGCCGCACGCGGTCTTCCAGGCTGACGCGCCGAGCGAGGACCTGGCGGGCCGTCGCGATCCGCTCTGGGGTCGGAGTGGCTGCCCGGAGGGCGTCCAACGCGTCGGGCTCGACCTTGTCCAGCGCCCGACCCGCCCCCTGCGCTGCCACCGTCAGCGAGGCCTCCGCAGTCGTCCGGGCAACGGTGAGCGCGGGAAGCTCCTTGGCCGCCCCGTCCACCAGCGCGGTGCGCCCCCGGAGCGCGTCGATCACCGTCGCCTGGGCGAGCGCCTCCGCGTCCTCGGGCAGCGCGGCCAGCGCTTCCTCGGCCAGCCCGCGCGCCTCCTCCGCCTCGCGAACGGCTTGCTCGGCGCCGTGCAGCGCGGTCTCCTCTCGTCGGGCGGATTCGACCCAGCGCACGTCGGGAAGCGGGCCCGCCGTCTGGATCAGGGCCAGCGCTTGCTCCGCCTCGCGGAGCGCATCCACCTGGGGGACGGCATCGCGGGCCGCCGCGAGCGCCATCGACTGCCGCTCGAGCCCACGGCGAAGGGTGGCGAGATCGTCCTTGCGCGCCTCGGCCGCGTTCACCGCGTCGACGCGGGCGACGATGTCGAGCACCTGGTGGTTCCGCAGGTCCTCGTTCGCCTGGCGCAGCCGGGCGCTCGCCGCGTTCACCTCAGGCTTCTTCGCGTTTAGATTGGGCGAGAACAGCTTGTCTTTTTGGGCGTGCAACGACGCTCGCGTGCTCGCGAGGACGTCGGCGCCGATGCCTGCGGCGAAGAACAGCGAGCCCAGCTCGCCGTCCGAACGCGCCAACTCCCGCCCGGACCGGTCGAGCCCCTCGCGGTCGAGGCAGAACACCGCAGCGTACACGTCGCGCGCGATGGGCATCCAGCCGACTGTGTCGGCGAGCGGACGTCCGTTCGCGCCGAGCCAGGTTCGTCCCCGGTCGATGCGACCCAGGCGCTGGACGTCGTGCTCCTGCCCGCCCACCAGCACCTTCGCGCCAAGCTCCGCGCCCGGCAGCGCCACCGGCAGCGCATCGTCCTCGCCGATCCCCTCGAGCATCGACAAGAACGCTCGCCGGGCCGTGCTCTTCCCCGCCTGGTTCGGCCCGACGACGAGGTGCACAGCTGGCTGGTTCGGGAACGCCAGCGTGCGTCCGGCGAAGTGACCCCACGTGCGCAGGTCGAGGGTCAGGATGCGCATGTCAGCTCCGTTGGGCAGGGCGGGAGGGACGAAGGCGGCCAGCGAGGCGTTGTGCTGCGGCCTGCAAGAGCGCATCGACGCCGGCTGGGTCGACGCCGGTGGGCAACCGCAGTTCAGCGGCGGCGAGGGCTCGCTCGCCGTCAACTCCAAGGATGTGGCCGAGGCGGTTCCCGACGGCGTCGCAGAGCGCCTGACGGAGAGCGGGGTCCATGCTCGCCCGGGCGACGGCCGTCGTGATGGCGGCGAGCGTGTCATCGAGACCGACGGCAGTGTCGACGTCCTGGGTGCTGCAGACGATCTTCTCCACGTACGCGCCCTGCCCGAGGTGCGCGACGAGCGCCGCCGAGATCTCCCGCTCGTGCAACGCCCATTCCCGATGCAGTGAGGTCGCGCCGGTGAGCGTCACCCGCGCCACGCCCACGCGGCCGGTCGCGCGCGTTGCGTTGGTGACCTGCTCGGCGATCATGCGGACGACCTCGTCGCGCGACGTGACCCCGGCGATGTCCACCTCGCACGCGAGCCACCGCACGACGTCGAGCACCCGGTGCTCCACGCAGGTGACGCCGGCCGCAGTCGCCGTCACCAGCGTCGCCCCCTTCCCCTCGGCAGAGACCTCGCGGGCGTGCCGACCCTGCAGGTTGCCCGGATAGACGATGTGCGTCCGGCCGAATTCCTGATGCCTGCGCGTGTGCACATGGCCGAGGGCCCAGTAGTCGTAGCCGTGCGCGCGAAGGTCGTCCGTGGAGCAGGGGGCGTAGTTGCTGTGCCCCGCCTGCCCGTCGAGGTTCGTGTGCAGCACCCCGACGTTCAGCACGCCCGGTACGGGTTGCGGGAAGCGGCGGGCGACGTTCTCGGTGACAGCCTGTCGGTCGAAGCTCCATCCGTGCACGGCGAGCCCGAGCGCCGGCATGCGGTGCGTCTCGACCACGCCGCTGCCGAACACCGTGACGTTCCTGGGGAGCGCGACGTGCAGCGAGATCTGGCTCTCCGCGTCGTGGTTCCCGCGCGCGACGAACACGCGGACGTCGCGGGCCTCCAGCCTTTTGAGCTCTTTTGCGAAGAACACCCCCGTCTGGTGGTCCCGCCAGTCCCCGTCGAAGATGTCGCCCGCGAGGAGCAGGACGTCCACGGACTCGGCGAGCGCCAGGTCGATGAGGTTCACGAACGCGCGCCGGGTCGCCGAGCGCACCTCGTCGGCGGGGACCCCGTCCACAAAAGCGAGCCCGCGCAGCGGCGAATCGATGTGCAGGTCGGCGGCGTGGAGGAGCTTCATGGGGGTTCACCTGGGGCGGACAGAAGGGAAGGGAGAGAAGGACGCAGGTGGGCGGCGGCATCGGACCGCGCGGCGCAAGCCCACCCTACCCTCGAAGCACCTCGATCAGCACCGCGCTGGAGTCATGCCACGCCGGCGCGGCGTCCACGCGGACCGTCAGCCCCAGCCGTCGGGCGACACGGAACATCGCGTCGAGCGTCTCGATGTCGAGGTCGTACGGCTGCGTGACGTAGATGTGGGGCTCACCCGCTTTGAGCCACATGGAGGTGTGGTCGCGCCCGGGCAGCTCCTCACAGCTCCGTCCCACTCGCGGGCAGCCCTCGGGGGTGAGCCGACGGAGGCAGACGTGATCATGGGTGACCGTCACCCCCTCGCGCGCGGCCCAGGCGCCAAGAGCCGCCTTGTTCGCCGCCTCGTCCCGGGGCGGCGGCACGCGGACGTCCCATGCCCGCATGCCGTCGATGGCGACGTCGTAGTCCGACCCCGGCGCGCTCGCCCACCTCGTCGGCGGCTTCTTCACCCACACGCCGTCGAGGTCGATCGCCTCCTCCGTCGCCACGCGCAGCCCGGATTCCAGGTACCCAACCAGCACGGGCGTCTTCCCAGCCACCACGCTGACCGTCATCTCATGCGTGTCCCGCGCCAGCGTGGCCGCCAGCTCGCGAACGCCCCCGCGACTCCGGCCCGCGTACATCAACACCTCGAGCTTCCGGAGATCGGCCGTCGGGAGCCCCAGGAGGTGGGCCCGGAGGAGGGCGTCGTCGCCGGCGCGGGTGAGCCGGATCGTCTCCTCGACGGCGGCGCGGAGCCCGGTTGGGGGCGGTGCGGTCGCGAAGGAGGCATCGACAAGACCGGCGTCCGGGCCGGCGTCGGCAAGGCCATCGTCCTGTCTGGCCTCGGGAAGCGCCCGGAGGACGTGCAGCCGCGCGGTGGAATACGACTCACCGGTGGCCTTTTGGCGCGAACGAATGGCTTTTTTCTGTTTGGTGTTGTCGGACATGAGTGGGTAGAACCTCCATGCGACCGCCGGGGACCGCCCTCTCCGAAAGCCGCAGGTTGGTTCGACCTGACCTCGGACTGGGTCCGGTTTGCCCCGCGAGGGACCCGGGCGGGGGTCCGATGGGGTTCGGCGGTGGTCTCGCCGTGCCGACTGCGTAACCGAAGTGCAGGCGATGTGGCGGCGGACGGCTCGGGAATTCAGCGGGCGACAGGAAAGCCCCGGTTCCGGCGCACACGATACGCTCGCCGGCGAGGGCATCGACATCACATGACGCAGCTTCGCGACCCGAGCGGACGACGGGAAAAACAGCTGGCCCGCGGGCTCATCGTGATGGCGGGCGGGGGACTGGCGCTGCTCGCGGCGCTGTGGCCAGCCGCCCTGGACCCTGCCGTTCGAACCATCCTGGAGCACGCCCTGGAGGGTGCGGTCGTGGGCGGACTCTGCGACGCGTTCGCCGTTTGGAAGACGTTTTCGGCTGTGGAGACGTCGGCGGCTGACGTCGCCGATGGGCTCGGGCAGTTCGTCGGCGCCGAGCTGCTCGGGGCATCGGTCGTCGAGGCGGCCGTGCGCGACGCATTGGCTCGTCCGGAGGCCCGCGAGGCCAGCTACCGCGCGCTCGACCAGTGGCTCGGGAGCGAGGCCGACTGCCGCGCCCGGTTCTCGCGGTACTGGGAGGACGCGGTGCCGACCGCCGCCGGGACGCTGGCGGACCTCGACCTGGGCGACGTGGGCGCCGGACTCGGGCGCCCCGCGATCCTCGACGACGTGGAGGCGGTGGCGGTCGTCCGGGCGTGCGCAGGCGCAGCCGTCGAGGCGCTGGCTGCCGACGACGAATTCTGGCGGCTGGTCCAACTGGCGCTGGAGCCGATGCTGACGGCGGTGCCGCTCGGATTCGGGAAGATGGCCGCGGGTATCCTCGTCGGAAAGGCGCGCGAGCGCCTGAGGAACCCAGGCGGGATGGCGGTGGCTCCGGCGTTGGGGGACACGCTCGCGCCGCTCGTCGAACGCGCCCTCACGGTGGGTGGTCCCGCCTACCTACGAGGCTGGACGGCCCTCCCGCGCGCCCAGCGGGTGCAGGCCGCCGGCGTGCTCCTCGGCTCGCTGAGCGCCCCCGCCGTGGAGGCCCTGACCACCCGGGCGCTCGCCGCTCGCGACCATCTCAGCACCCTCGACGCCTTCTCGTCTCACCCCCTCGTCCGGTCGGCCACGGACAGCATGCTCCCCGGCGTGGCGCAGGGCATCTCTGAACGCTCGACCGTGGTGATCGCGGCGATCCTCCGCACGCGCAGCGGCGGCCAGCTTCGCGCAGTCGTGGAGGCGAACGTCGGGCGATACCTCCAGTTGATCCGGGTGAACGGGACGGCGCTCGGGTTCCTGGCCGGCGGGGCGATCGGGGCGGTGCTGTGGCTGGCTGGGGGGTGAGGCGTCGTCGGCGCTGTTTCAACGGAGCGCTTGCGCCCTAACAGGCCGCAGCGTCGAGTTTCCGCGCAAAACTCGCAGATGGCTCGCAAAATCGACCTCGAAAAGGCTTCGTCATCTCCGTTTCGGCGCTACTTTGTAGACGAGGTCCCCGATGCTCATCGAATTCCGGGTGGAGAACCACCGGTCGATCGCAGATGAACAGACGCTCTCCTTCGTAACCGGCCGCCCGGCCGATCAGGAGGACCGGCGCTCGCGCGCCGCCCCAGGATGCGCCGACAGGCTCGTCCCCGTCGTAGCCATCTTCGGCGCCAACGCGAGCGGGAAGACGAACGTCCTGGACGCGCTCGTCTGGATGCGGTTCGCGATTGTGTCCTCGCAGGCGCACTGGCTTCCGGGTCAAGGCGTGCCCCGCCAACCGTTCGGTTGGGGCGGGTGGTTGGGGCGCCCCAGCAAGTTCGAGGCGACGTTCGCCTTGGAGGGGACGCGGTACCGATACGCCTTCGAGGTCGACAATACGGTGGTTGTGCGGGAGCAGGTCGACGCATGGCCGAGCGGGCGCAAGCAGACCTGGCTTTCGCGAGAGGGGGACAAGTTCCGCTTCGGCAAGCATCTTCTGGGTGAGAACCGGGTGGTGCAGGACGTCACCCGCCCGAACGCCCTGTTCCTCTCCGCCGCAGCGCAGCTGCGCCACACCCAGCTCACGCCGATCTGGCGCTGGTTCGCCGACGCCCACCCTAGCTCATGGCTGGTGCG
The DNA here is from genome assembly GCA_903844155.1 of uncultured Pseudomonadota bacterium. Classification (GTDB taxonomy): domain Bacteria; phylum Myxococcota_A; class UBA796; order UBA796; family SXON01; genus CAIUMM01. The sequence continues at coordinate 12,779 of CAIMSU010000364.1, forward strand.
GCGACGCTGGCACGCTGGGGCGACGGCCCAATGGGTAGCGGGAATGCTCGAGACGCAGCCCAAGCTGTTCCCATTGTCGCAGGGCGCCATCGACCCGCGGGCGGCGCTGCTGGAGATCCTGCGCCAAGCCGACATGGACATTGCCGACGTTCGGGTAGAGGCCGAGGAGACGAGGACGGGCCCGAAGCGCCACAACGTCTTCGTCCGGCACGAGTCCGCCGGCGATGCTTGGCTTCCGATAGAGGAGGAGTCCGCCGGGACTCAGGCCTTTGTTCAGCTACTTCCAGGTTTGTTTGAGTCGATCGGGCAGGGGCGGCTCATGGTCCTCGATGAACTCGACGCGAGCCTTCATCCGAAGCTCACCCGCGCGATCGTGCATGCGTTTCAGTCCCCGCTCGCGAATCCGCACGGTGCACAGCTCGCCTGCACCACCCACGACACATCGTTGATGGGCACGCTCATCGGTGACCCCACGCTTCGTCGGGATGAGATCTGGTTCACGGAGAAGCAGGCTTCCGGGGCGACGACGCTGACCCCGTGCGCCGCGTACCACGTTCGTAAGAACGAAAACTTGGAGAGGGGCTACGTTCAAGGGCGCTACGGCGCCAGCCCGCTGATCGGGCCGCTCATCGTTGGCTCCGAGTGAAAAAGCCGAAGGGCCAAGCCACGCGCCCGCTGCTCGTGATTTTCTGCGAGGGCGAGCTGACGGAGCCGTCGTGGTTGGCGAGCGTCGGTCGGCACCTCGGGAACCGCGCACTCGACATCCGACCGGGGCCCGGTGTCCCGCTCACGCTTGTACGCCGGGCGATGGACGAGGTGCGCCAAATCAGAAGGGAAGGCCGAAGCGACGAAGCCGAGGTCTGGTGCATCTTCGACGTTGACGAGCACCCAGGGCTGGCAGAGGCGCGCCACCTCGCCGCCACGCACGGCATCCAGCTGGCGATCTCGAATCCCTGCTTTGAGTTGTGGTTGCTCCTCCATTTCCGGGACCAGCCCGGCATGCAGCACCGCGATGCCGTTGCTCGGATGCTCCGCGAATTCCAGCCCGCGTACGCCAAGCAGCCCGACTTTGGGCTCTTGGGGCCCCTCCTTCCAGTCGCGATCGCCCGCGCGCGCAGACTCTCCGAGGACGCTGCGTCGATGGATGAGGCTGGCCGCAACCCGACCACGGACGTCTACCGGCTCGTGGAGCGGATCGAGCATCCACGACCCACGGTGCTGTCGACCGCACCCGCAACCATCCCGGACCCGGCGGTCGGCCGACTCGGCGATCCCACGCCGCCGGAGGGGGTCAAGCCGAAGGTTCGGCACCGCCCGCGGAATCCATCATGACGGTATCTCGGCTTTGCGGCTGATAAACCCGCCCCACCCTCTCCCCGACGACCGCCCCGTTCTCCCTGCACCAGTTCTGAAATTTTCTCGTGAAGATCACATTATCCGCGTAGAACCTACAAAGGTCCGCCACGAAAACATCCACCGCAAGGGGTCCGAATCGGGAGGAGTCCGGCCCTTTTGGTGCTTACTGCGCAACCCGTGTGCAACGGAAAAACGCCAACAATTGCGAAGAGGACGGGAAAGGCGGGGTCCGGGGCAGATTGATGGCGATCGGGCGATGATGGCAATGGCATGCTGGTTTTCATCGATCACGTGTGCGACGGTGCGGACGAGGTCGGGATCGAGCGGACGGGCGCGGGTGGCACCGTGTAGCAGGAGAGGAGGCAGACCACGCCGAGCATGCGCCATCCTCGCACGACCCCGAATCACCGCACCGTGTTGTCCACGACCAGCCGCGGCACGGCCCTGTCCGGCTCGGCGTGGCCGGCATCGGCGCGTGCGTCGGCTTCCAGCTCGGCCACTACCCCCGAATCACCGTCACCCGGCGCCCGGCGGGGGTCAACGCCGGGCTCGTCGTCGTCCGCTCCTCGATGGGAGGCAGCCCGGCCCGTTGGTCGAAGATCATCAGCCAACCGTGGTCGAGCCCGAGCTTGCCAAGGTAGCCGTCGAGCTGGCCGAGGCCGGCTCGCTCCGGGTCCGGGCGGCCGTCACGCCAGGCCTTCAGCTCGAGCGCGACCCGCTGCTGTCGCCACCGCAGACACAGGTCCAGGCGGTCTCGCCCGAGCGAGTACTCGGGGGTCACCCAACCGCCACCGTTGGCCACGCGGTCGAGGTAGGCGAGGACGATGAGCTGCGCTGCCACCTCGGCGTAGGACGCAGTGCGTTGCATGGCCTCGCCGTACTGGCGCCAGAACGACAGGAACGCGTCGAGCAGCAGCGCCTCGTCGAGGCTTCCGTCGGGCCGCAGCCACGTCGCCGGGATCTGGGGGAGGCCATGCCGCGGGACGAACGCGAGCATGCGGGGGATCACGGCGGCGTAGATTGGGTTCGCGATGACGAGGCCGCCATCGGGTGCGCGTCGGACCAATCCAAGGTCGAGGACGTACTGGATGTCATCCATCGGGACGTTTTCGGCCGCCCCGCCAGACAGGATGGGCTCGATCAGCGCGCGGACCCGGGGCTCGTGCAGCTTCTCGGCCAGGCTGTCGAGGTGGGTGTCCATCCGGCGCATCAGGTTTTCTGCCGCCTGCTCCACGTCTCCGACGGTCACCGTCGCCCCATCGGCGCGAACGACCAGCACGCACTCTCGCGCGATCGCGTTCACGAGCCAGGGCTGGCCCTGGGTGAGCGCCCACGCCGCGGTGAGGGCGGGCGAGTCGAAGGCCTGCCCGGTCTCGGCTGTGTGCTGCGCGTACAGCTCGGCGACGTCGTCAGTCGTGAAGTTCGCCAGCGTGAACGAGCCGACCTTGATGTTGAACGGAGACGCCGTCCCGAGGCGGGCAGAGCCCCCGCTGGCGACCTTGTAGTCGCGGACGTCACGCAGTCCGACGAGGCCGAGCGCCGCGGGGAACGCTTGCGGCCTGTCCGCATAGCCCCCGCGGATCTGGCGGAGGACGGTCAACAGCGCCTCGTCCTGCAGGGCGTCGATCTCGTCGAGGAAAAGCACGAGGGGTCGGGCGGACGCCAGCGCCCAGACGGTCAGGGCGCTCCCGATGCGGTCGCCGCGGGGAGCCTCTGGCCAAGCGGGCGGTTGGAGCTCCGGAGGGAGATGCGCGCGGCAGGTTTTTTGCCATCGACCGAGGATCGCAGGCTCGAGACCCTCAAGGTCCTCGCGGAACGGCTCCCCCGTCTCCATCGTGAGGACGACCGAGGTGTACTTGCCGCTCGCGGTCAGCTCCCGCGCGAGCGCCATGAGCGCCGTCGTCTTCCCGCTCTGGCGGGGGGCGTGGATCACGAAGTAGCTCTGGCCGTCGATCAGCGCCCGCAGGCCAGGGAGCCGGCGATCGGGCCGCAGCATGTAGTGGATGTCCGGCTTGCAGGGACCAGCGGTGTTGAACGCTCTCGGCATCACCGGGCCGTATCGCGGGGACCGGGGAGCGGGGACGGCGTCCAGCCACGCCCGTCCGCTGCGAGGTCCGCGTCGGCAGTGGCGCAGCGGCAACGGCGCGACCCTCGCCCGGGGGAGGAGCGGCTGGATGCCTGGGTCCGGGAGCAAGATCGGCCGTTCTCCGTGCTCGGGGCGACATGGGCGGCCTCAAGACCCGTCCCCCGTACGACTTGGGGCAGCGGCAATGGCTTCGGAAGAGCGCCATTCGCGCTCGTCGAGCACGGCCCCCTCCCCGCCAAGCATCACGACCTCAACCTCGTCGGGTTCGAGTCCATCTGCGCGGAACACGGCAACGCGCCAGTCCGCGGATCGCGGGAGGCATCCGGCGATCGCCAGGCGGGCGTCCGGTCCGCTGACCGCACCTCCGATGTGGGCAACGATCATCCGTTCGGGGGATGCGTTTTCCGACCGCGAACCCTGGGCGTCCGACATCGCCTCGATGGTGGCGTCCCGCCCGGCCAACGGCCCACGCGCGCGACCGAACCCCCAACAGGTGGCCCGCCCCGCCATGAAGATCTCCTGAAACGTGCCATGCGCGACGAACGAGGAGATGACGTGCTTCACGGTCTCGTCCGGCGTGCCCTCCGGCCACTCGATCGGGACGGGGGTCGTAGGGCCGAGCAACGTCGCCTCAACGAGCGCGGCGATCACCGTCGCCGCCCGCTCGACATCCAGCCCCACGACGAGCAGAAAACCGTCGGTTGCCGGGGCTTGATCCGCTGATCCCACGTAGGCCGCGATGGCAGTCCGCCACCGGCCGTATGGCACAGACCGCCGCGTCGCCAACAACAGGCTCGCATCGGCGCCGATGTAGACGGCGAGCCCGAAACCGACGTGCCCGGGCACCTCCGCGGAAGCGCCAGGTAGGATGTGGACCCAGTCCTCGATGTCGTCGAGCGCCGGGTGCCGGTGCGGCAGGGTTCGCGCCAGCAGACGCTCCACCTCCCTCGCCACCTCAGCACCGGCGGCGTCCACGCCCCAGACGATGGAAGGATTTTCGCAGCCGTTGCACATGGTGGAGTGATCTCCAAGTGGTGTGAGAGGGTGTTCTTTGCGCAGGTCGGGAACCGACCGGCGCCGTCGACGATTGCTTTACTGGGACGGCCGCGCGGCCCGAGCCCTTCCTTCTCGCTTCCAGTCGGCGAGATGTTCCTCAACGACCCCGATCATCTCGCCCCCGCGCCCGAGCAACCCGTCCCCAATCTCGACGATCCGCCGGTTCGGCAACGCGTGCGGTCGAACCGCGAGCACAGTTGCCAGAGCCTGCCCTTCCTGGCCGGGACCGAGCGCCTGACAGACCCCGATGAACGCCGACGCGGTCGATCGCCCCACGCCTGCGCGGCAATGGACGAGAACCGGGCCGTCCATGGTACCGGCGAAGAACGTCAGGATGGCCACCACGTCCTCCTCGCCGGGCACAACGAGCCCGCGGAGCCACGCGCGCTCCCGGTCGAGGTCATGGAATTCCCGGCGTAGCCACCGCGGGCACGCGTTGAGCCCTGCAGGCGGGCGCTCGCCGGGGTTGCCCAACGA
>CAIMSU010000365.1 GCA_903844155.1 uncultured Pseudomonadota bacterium
CCCGCCGATCCCGGCGCTCGGCACACCTCGCGCCAGCCTCGGCGCTGAATTCCCGCAGTTCCAAGGCCACGAACCCCGCCAGCCGGCGAGTACGCCAGCCGGCACGGTTCGTGCGCGGAACCGCGCGCCGGGGGGCCAATCCGACCAGCCATCGCCGCAATTTCAGGTGGATGCGAACGCTATGTTTGCCGAGCGCACGGATTGGCCCCCCTCCGAAAAGACGATAACGCTTTCATCTGAACGCCATCCAACCGCGACCGGCACAGCGGGTTTCATGATAGACCCGCGCCGTCCCTCGGAGTGTGGATGACCCGTCCTGCCTACCGTCGCGTGCTGCTCAAGCTCTCCGGAGAGATGTTGGCCGGGGAGACGACGACGGGCGAACCGGGGTTCGGCATCGCACCCGAAGTCCTCTCTCGGTTTGCCCGCGAGGTGAAGGACGTGCACGAGTCTGGCGTGCAGATGGGCATCGTCATCGGCGGCGGCAACATCTTTCGCGGCATCGCAGGCAGCGAACGCGGGATGGAGCGCGCGCACGCGGACTACATGGGCATGCTCGGCACAGTCATCAACGCGCTGGCGTTGCAGGACGCCCTGGAGCAGGTCGGCTGCTACACGCGGGTGATGAGCGCCTTGCGCATCGAGCAGGTGTGCGAGCCGTACATCCGTCGGCGGGCGATGGCGCACCTGAACAAGGGGCGGGTCGTCATCTTCGCGGCCGGCACCGGGAACCCGTACTTCTCCACGGATACCGCCGCCACGTTGCGCGCCGCCGAGATCGGCGCCGACGTGATCCTCAAGGCCACAAAAGTCGACGGCGTGTACGACAAGGACCCAAAGAAGTTCGCCGACGCCGTCCGTTTTGAGAGCATCTCCCACCTCGACGCGCTCAAGAAAGAGCTGAAGGTCGCGGACACCACCGCGTTCTCGTTGTCGATGGAGAACAACCTTCCGATCATCGTGTTCGACATCTCGAAGCCTGGCAACCTGATGCGGGTCGTCAACGGCGAGCCGATCGGCACGATCGTGATCACGCACGCCAAACACAAGCCCGAGTAAGCCCGATGTCCGACGAATACCTGAAAGCGATGAACGAGGAGATGGTCAAGACCCTGGACGCGCTCAAGCGCGAGCTGCTCGGCGTTCGAACGGGACGCGCAACGCCCGCGCTCGTCGAGAATCTGCAAGTGAGCGTCGTCAGCTACGGGTCGACGATGGCGCTGCGCGACATCGCCGGCATCACCGCGCCCGACCCCCGGCTCATCATGGTGAACCCCTGGGACAAGGGGACGATCCTCGACATCGAGCGGGCGATCGCCAACTCCGGGCTGGGCTTCAACCCCTCGTCGGACGGTCAAGTCGTCCGCATTCCGATCCCGCCGCTGACCGGGGAGCGCCGTCAGGGCCTCGTGAAGGTCGTGAAGCAACACGCGGAGGAGGCGAAGGTGCGCGTCCGGGCGGTCCGCCGCGAGTACAACGAGCTCTTCAAGAGCCTGAAGGACGACGGTGAGCTGACTGAAGACCAGCTCACCCGCACGCTCGACAAGGTGCAGAAGTCCACGGACGAGCACGTGAAGAAGGTGGAGGACATCTGCGCGGCCAAGGAGAAAGAGGTCCTCGAGGTTTGAGCGCGCTCCCAAAGCACATCGCCGTCATCATGGACGGCAACGGGCGCTGGGCCGAATCTCGGGGTTTGCCGCGGATCGCAGGGCATGAGGAGGGCGCGAACAGCGTCCGGGAGATCACCCGCGCCTGCCGTGAGAAAGGCATCGGCGCGCTGACGCTGTACAGCTTTTCGACCGAGAATTGGAAGCGGCCGGCCGACGAGGTCGCCGGGCTGATGGCCCTGCTCGCGCGCTACCTCGTCGAAGAGCGGCGTGAGATCCTGGACAATGGCGTGCGCCTGAACGCCATCGGCCAGACCGACCAGCTCCCCGCGCCGGTTCGCCTCGCGCTCAAGGAGTTGATGCACGCGTCCCGGGACAACGCGCGTCCGGGAAAACCGGGGATGGTGCTGACGTTGGCGCTCTCCTACGGCAGCCGTGCCGAGATCGTGGACGCCGCGCGTGCACTCGCAAAACAGTGCCAGACCGGGCGCCTGCGTCCGGACGCCATCACGGAGGAGAGTTTTGCGGCAGCACTGGGGACCGCGGGCCTGCCCGACCCCGACTTCCTGATCCGGACCTCCGGTGAACTTCGCTTGTCCAACTTCCTCTTGTGGCAGTTGGCCTACGCGGAGATGTACGTCTGCGACACGCTGTGGCCCGACTTCCGCCGTGCCCAGCTCGACGTCGCCCTGGCCGCTTTCGGGAGCCGCGAGCGGCGTTTTGGAATGACCGGGGCGCAACTGAGGCCGAAGGCGTGACCCAAAGGCTGATCGCGGGGTTGGCCGGCCTGGCCGTCATCCTCCCCGGCATCATCTGGGGTGGCGTCTACGCCATCGCCGGACTCGTCGCTTTCTTCCTCTTGATCTGCCTGGAGGAGTACGCCGGCATGGCCGCGCCGGAGCACAAAAGGTTGGCCCTCGCCGTGTTGATCCCGGCCGGCATGGCCGTGCATCTCGCGGCGGTCTGGTGGCCAATGGCCGTGCCAGTAGCCGTGGCGGTTGGCATCATGGCGGCGCTCGTTGTGCCGATGATCGCGATCCCCGATGTCGAGGTCGCAGCAAAGCTGGCAATGCGCCTCGGCTTTGGCATCGTGTACGCGCCAATGATGATGGCGCCGATGATCTGGCTGCGCCGCGAGCCCGACGGTCTCGCGTTGGTGTTCCTGGTGCTCGCCGTGACCTGGCTCGGGGACACGGGCGCCTATTTCGCCGGGCGCTTCGCCGGGAAAACACCGCTTTTCTTGCGCGTCAGCCCCAAGAAGACCCGCGAAGGGGTGGTGGGCGGCGTGCTGCTGAGCGTCGCGGGCGCGTGCATCGTCAAGCAGGTTGGGGGCGTGCAGATGGGGTGGGTCGCGCTGATCCCGCTGGCGGTTGTGTTGGACCTGGCGGGAGTCCTCGGCGATCTGGCCGAGAGCCTGCTGAAGCGGGCGTGGGGCGTGAAGGATTCGGGCTGGATCATGCCGGGCCATGGCGGGATCCTGGACAGGGTCGACGCGCTGTTGTTCACGGCTCCGTTGTTGTGGGGAGTGGTGCTGCTGCGGGCGTCCGGAAGCCGATAGCTACCCGGATGCCGATCTGGCCGCTCGCCCTCGCCCTCCTGCCCGCTTGCGCCCGCTCGCCCGATCTCGTGCTCGTGACCATCGACACGACCCGCCGCGACGCCGTCGGCGCCTATGGTGGGCCGTCAACGCCGGGGATCGACGGGCTGGCTGCGGAGGGAGTGCGCTACGCCGAGGCGCGGACGACCGTGCCGCTGACCATCCCTGCGCACGCCTCCCTCCTGACCGGGCGCTGGCCAACCTCCACGGGCTTGCACGACAACAGCGATCTGCGATTGCCCGCGTCTGAGCACACAGCGGCGGAGATATTGTCGGAGCAGGGCTACGATACAGGGGCTGCAGTGGGCGCCCAGATTCTTGGCGCAGGGAGCGGGTTTGAGCAGGGGTTCGCCTGGTTTGACGGGCCGAGTACGCCGGAGCGGCGCGCCGACGCCGTCGTCGACAAAGCGCTGGGCTGGCTCGCCACGGACCATCACGACCACCCAGTGTTTCTCTGGGTCCACCTCTACGATCCCCACGCCCCGTACGATCCGCCCGCAGGATTTGGGCCGGCGGCCGATCCCTACCTTGGGGAAGTTGCATTCGCGGACAGCCAGATCGCCCGGTTGCTCGCGGCGTTACGGGCGAGGCCAGAGTGGGGGCACACGGGCATTGTGATCGTTGCCGATCACGGCGAAGGGCGAGGCGACCACGGAGAGCGCGAGCACGGGGCGCTGGCATTCGCGTCCACCACCGCGGTGCCGCTGATTGCCCACGCTCCGGGCGAGACCCTCGCGCGGGTGGAGAAAAACCCCGTCTCGACCATCGGGATCCTGCCGACGATGCTGTCCTGGGCTGGCGTCGCGCTGCCGGATACGGTCGACGGCCACGTCCTCGACGAGCCCGCCTCGCCGGTCTACGTCGAGAGCGAATACCTCGCCCACCACCTTGGGTGGAGCCCGATCCACGCGGCCGTCGACGGCAAGGGCACGCTCGTCCAGACCACCCGGGTCCGTCGCTACGACCCCACCGACAACCCCCTCGCGAGCCCCACCCTCGGCCCACCCCCCGCCTTCCTCGCCCACTTCTCACCGCCATCGTCACCGGTGCCGGCCAACGCGTCCACGCCCCCCGGAGCAACCACCTCCGTCATGCTCCAGAGCCTCGGCTACCTCGACGCGACCGCTCCCGGTCGGCACGCCAACATCGATCCCATCGACGGAATCGCCGCGTACGAGGCGATCAAGGACGTTGGACGGGCGCTCGCGGAGGGCGACGAGCAGACCGCCGCAGCCGGCCTCGCCACGCTGCGCGCAACCGACCCGGACGGCCCGATGACTCGCCTGCTCGCCGTGGGCCTCCAGAGCCGCCACGACCCAGAGGGCGCCCTCCCCGAAGCCCGCGCGATCGCGCTCGCATGGCCCTCACCCGAGGCCCGCGCGACCCTCGGCGAGCTGCTCGCGCACACCGGTCGCCTCAAGGAAGCAGCTCCCTACCTGGCAGAAGCGGCGACGGAGCTGCCGCCGACGCCCGGCCAGATGGGGTTGTTGGGCCTGGCGCTCGCGGAGAACGGGGACCCGAAGGCTGCGGACTGGCTGGAGCGCTCACTCTCCGCGAAACCTGACCAACCTTTGCTCCGCGCAGCGCTTGGGCGCATCGCGCTCAAGGCCGCGGCCTGGGACGAGGCGGAGACGTGGTTCCAGCAGGAGATCCAGCGCTATCCCCCAGCCGTGGACGCCCGGAAGTCGCTGGTCGAGGCGCTCCTCGCGCTGCAACGTTGGAACGAGGCCCTGGTAGCGCTCGACGAATTGGACGCGGTGAGGCCGCCCGACGGCGGCTCAGAGTTTGGGAGGGCGCTGGCGCTCCATCATCTCCACGACGCCGCCGGTGCCAGCCGGGCGTTGGCCAGGTGCCTGAAGCGCCCCTCACCGCCGGCTGCGTGCACCTCCGCGGCGAAAGGGACGTGGTAGCGCACGAACCGCCGGAAACATGGGCGCAGGATCGGCCTCCCGGTTAGCCTTCCCCATGCTCCTGACCCTGCTGCTGGGCCTGACCCCCGTCGCTCGCGCGGACCCCTACCACGCGGCGATGTGGGTGTGGCGGGCCGGCTTCATCGGCGAGGTTGCCGGCGCTGCCGCGATTGGGGTCTACACGAACAACACCGACCAGCCCGCGCTGATCTGGGGCGGCGTCGCCCTCGTTGCCGGGGGGTTCGGGGCTGTCGACGCTGGGCCACTGATCGCGGCACGCGCGCTCGATCGCGTGGGAGCATCGCGGGTGCCGGACTCCCCCGGATGGCTCGGCATACTGGCCATCCCCGCGTGTGGTGTCGGCACCGCCTTGTCCTACTCCGGGGGCATCCTCGTCGACGGCGTGGACTGCGGCGCCGCGCTGGTCCTCCCGAACGTGCAGGCGGGCCTGGACGGAGCGGCCGCGAAGCGCTGGTATGCGCGCCACCCCCCGATCGACCCCGACTCGGATTCCAGCGCCGAGAACCTCGGTTCACCGCCGCCCGTCACCATGGTCGCCCCGGGCCAGGCACCGCCGGCCCGGCCACGCCCCAGGGTCCTGGTCTCAGCCGCGGCCCTGCCGATGCGCGGCGGGGGCGAAGTGGTGTTTGGCGGAGCCTTCTGACCGCTCGTCCCCGCCGTCCAACATGCCGATGCCACCCGTCCAAGCCCTTTCGGTCCCCCACGTCGACGCTGCGCACATCGTCGTCGACGGTGAGGTGTCCGACGCAGGTTGGGCGAACGCCGTCGCGCTCCCCGCGTTCACCACCTCGGCCCCCGAGCCGGGGCTCACGCCTGCCTTCCAGACCGACGTCACCGTGCTCTCCGACGACAAGGCCCTCTACCTGCGGATCGTGGCGCATGACCCCGAGCCCAGGAAGCTCCGCACGGGCCTCGGGCGTCGGGACGCGCGCATGTACGACGATCTCGTCACCGTCTACCTCGACCCGGCCGGGACCGGGCAACGAGCCTGGATGTTCGCCGTCAACCCCTCCGGCGCACGCCTCGACGGCATCCGCACGGCGACCGCCAGCATGGACGACTACGCCTGGGACGGTCGCTGGGACGCCGCCACGCGCATCTCACAAGATGGTTGGACCGCTGAGATCGCCATCCCCTGGCGGACCGTGCGCCACGCGAGCGACGTCGACACGATCGGGCTGCTCGTGATGAGAGACGTGCCCCGCACGGGCGAGGAGAGCACCTGGCCGGCGACGAACCCGCAGACTCCAGGCTTTCTAAGCGAGGAAGGGGTCATCGGCGGACCAGGGAAGGTGCCGCGCTCGGCCGGCGTGGACGTGATTCCAGAGCTGACGTTCGGCTGGAACGAGGCCGGGCCGGATTCGGAGCGCTGGACCGTCGAGGGCATCGGCCCGGGCGCGACCGTGCACTGGTCGCCAGGGACGGCGTCGCTGGTAGCCGCGGTGAACCCCGACTTTGCGCAGGTCGAGTCCGACACGCCCCAGATCGCCACGAACCGGCGATACGCGCTCTATTTTGAGGAGAAGCGTCCGTTCTTCCTGGATGGCCAGGAGGCGTTCCAGTCGCCAGCCGGAGATCTCGTCTACACCCGGAGCATCGGGGTCCCGCGCTACGGCGTGCGGGCGACGCAGGAGACAGGGAATGGACGGTCGCAGCGCTGCACGCCCTGGACGCAACCCCCGGGGCGACGGTCTCAGAGAATGGCGGGTGGGGCGACGATGTCGTGGCTGGCGCGCTCGCGGTGGACACGGTCGCGCGGGTGCGGCGAAATTTCGGCCAGGGGGGCTATGTCGGCATCCTTGGCTCCGACCGTGAATTGATCGGGTCGACGCAGGGCCCGCTCGGCAACCGCCTCGGCGGCCTGGACGCAAACATTCCCGTCTCGGACGACGACTCCCTCACCGGCGCTGCGTTCGTCTCCCAGACGGACGGCCTCGCCTTGAACGGCGCGGCGGCAGGCGGCGCGCACGATCCGTTCGATGACGCGGCGAGGGGCGTCGGCTCGGACGCGGAGGTGGGCTGGGAGCACGGCGGGGAGCATCTCCAAACCTCGCTCAGGGGGGTCTGGGCGTCCCCGGACTTCCGGGCCGAGAACGGGTTCGTCACCAAGGCCGACTGCATCCAGGCGAAGTATGGGGCGACGATCCTTGCGTATCCAAAGAGCACGATCATCCCCAGGGTCGGCTTCACGCCCGGGCAGGGGTACATCGCGTGGAACACGGAGGGTCAGGTCCGGGGATACGAGGTTGAACCGGAATTCTCTGCTCGCACCAGCAACGGGATGCACTTGCACACCAGCGTTTTTGTGGACGGGGAGCTCTACGACGGGGCGTTCCTGAAGTCCGTCCAGCCAAACATCGGCGGGGCCGTGCCGCTCACGCCCTGGTTCGGGTTCTACGCGCGCGTGTACGCCGGCACGAGCGCCTACTACGACGCCGTGAATCCGCGCGTCGGCGCCTACCAGAGCGCCGAATTTGACGGTCTGCTCCAGGCTGGCTCCCACCTCTCCTTCTCGTTCACCGGGAACGCCGAGCAAATGCACGAATTGCCGAGCGCCCCCAACCCCGGCGCGCTCCTGTGCACCGCACTCGTCGGCCGTCTCGAGACCGACGCGTTCGCCACGCCACAGCTCTCCGCGCGGCTCACCCTCGACGTCTCCACCTTCGACGACACCCGCGCCGCCGAGCTGCTCCTGGCGTGGGAGCGTGAGCCGGGCACAGCAATCTACGCCGGTGGGGCGCTGGGGTGGACCGGGGCGGACCTGACGAGCTGGAACGTGGTCGTCAAGGGGACGTGGGGGATCCAGTTGTAGGCGAGCCTTACCCTGCGATGTTACCAGCCTCGCCCCGCGGAGCCTCCCCGAATGGATTCCAAGAAGATCGACGAACTCCTCAAGCTCATGCAGCGCCGTGGCGTCGCTGAGTTCACGTTTGAGCACGAAGGAACGGTTCTTGCGGTGAAATTCGCAGGTCACGCCGTCGCCGCGCCGCAGCAGGTCGTCACCGTCGCCGCGCCGATCGCAGCGCCCGTCGCCGCAGCCGCGTCTGCCGCCCCGGCGCGCCCCGTCGGCGGGATCGCCATCAAGGCGCCCATCGTCGGCACATTCTACCGGGCCGCCGCGCCCGACGCCCCGAACTACGTGAACGTGGGGGACAAGGTGCGAAAGGGGCAGGTGGTCTGCATCGTCGAGGCCATGAAGCTGATGAACCAGATCGAGAGCGACGTGGAGGGCGTGGTGCTGGAGGTGCTGGTGGACAACGGGAACCCCGTGCAGTTCGGCCAGGAGCTGTTCCGCCTCGGTCCCGTTTGATTTTGGGGAGGAACTAGCACATGTTTCGCAAGGTCCTCATCGCGAACCGGGGCGAGATCGCGCTGCGGGTGATCCGCGCCTGTCGTGAGCTTGGGATCCGCACGGTGGCGGTGTACTCGGAGGCCGACCGGCACTCCACGCACGTGCAGTTTGCCGACGAGAGCGTCTGCATCGGCCCGCCGCAGGCCACAAAGTCCTACCTGTCGCTCCCCGCCGTCATCTCCGCTGCGGACATCACCCGCGCGGACGCTGTCCACCCCGGCTACGGTTTTCTGGCCGAGAACGCCACCTTTGCCGAGGCCGTCAACGCCCACGGCATGACCTTCATCGGCCCATCGCCCGCCCACCTGCGCCAGTTCGGGGACAAGCTCTCGGCCAAGGCCGCTGCTCGTGCCGCGGGCCTGCCGCTCCTGCCCGGCAGCCATGGCTCCGTCGAAACTCTGGATGAAGCTGTCGAAGTCGCGCGAGCAGCCGGCTACCCGCTGATGCTCAAGGCCGCGGCCGGCGGTGGCGGGAAGGGCATGCGTGTCGTCGAGGACGAGGAGCAGCTCAAGAAGGTCTTCGTCATCACCTCGACCGAGGCCAGGGCAGCCTTCGGATCCGGACTTGTCTTCCTCGAACGCCTGCTTCGTGCGCCCCGCCACGTGGAGGTGCAGGTCGCGGGCGACCGCTTCGGCAACGCCCTGCACGTCGGCGACCGCGACTGCTCGATGCAGCGGCGTCACCAGAAGATCATCGAGGAGGCGCCTGCGCCGAACCTCTCGCCGGACCTGCGCCACAAGATCCTCACCGCCGCAGCCCGACTCGTCTCGTCGACCGGCTACGTGACCGTCGGAACGTGCGAATTCCTGGTAGAAGGCGATGAGTTCTACTTCCTCGAGGTGAACCCGCGCATCCAGGTCGAGCACCCGGTGACCGAGATGGTGACCGGTATCGACCTCGTCCAGCTCCAGATCCGGCTCGCGGCCGGCGAGCGCATGCCGATCCGCCAGGACCAGGTCGAGACGCGCGGCCACGCCATCGAAGTCCGGGTGAACGCCGAAGATCCGTGGAAGTTCACCCCGTCCCCCGGCCGCATCACGGGCTACCACGCGCCAGGCGGCCCCGGCGTACGCGTCGACAGCGCGGTGCACGAGGGCGCGATGGTGCAGCCGTACTACGACTCGCTCGTCGCCAAGCTGATCGTCCACGCCGCCGACCGCGATTCGGCCATCCGCAAGTTGCTTGGCGCGCTGGACGAGTACGTCGTTGAGGGGATCCGCACCTCCATCCCGCTCCAGAAGCTGCTGCTCGCGGACCCGGCGTTTCGGGAAGTCAGGTTTCATACTCGCTATATTGATGAGTGGTTGAAGATGCGGTAGTGGCTACCGGCGCTCCACCCTCGCCACCCCCTCCGCCGCGCTCACCGCTTCCCCAGGCTCCCCGACCTCCACGCGTCTCACCAGATCGCCCGTCGGCGCCACCAGCAGCGTGTCGTTCGGAATCGCCACCCCGTAGCCGATGCGCACGCCCGCGCCGACCCTCGCCCGGTGCCCAATCGCGCCGCCAAGAAAGTAGCCTTCGGTGTCCAATCGGCCCTCCGGCCCATCGACGCGGATGGTCCGTCCAAACGAGAGATCCAGCATCATCGCGGTCATCGCGACAAAGCTCTCGCGGCCAAAAACGCACATCTGGAAGCCGCCGCCGCTGCTCACGAACGCGCCAGCGTAGAGCACGCAGAGGTTCACCATCGCCCCGCGTCCCACCTGCGCGCCTGCGCCAACGACCGCGAGGTTCAAGCTGGCGTAAGCGTCAATCTTGCTGCCTGGCCCGAGCATGCTCCCGCGCACGCACGCAAACGGGCCAATCTCCACCTCCTCGCCGATGATCGACGCCTCGATCACCGCGGTGGGGTGGATCTTCGCCGACTTTGGGATGGGAAGCAGGGCTCGCGCGATGGCGGCGGGGTGCAGGCTTTGAGCGCGCCAGAGGACGGGGACGACCTGCCCGATCCGCGAAAATAGGCCGCCGTGCTCCCATGTCTCGCGGGCCTCCTCAGCGCGTGCGGCCAGGGCGAGCAGGTTTACCCGGGTGATGTGTGCCCAGTGCCAGACCTCGTGGACCATGGCCGGGCCGAGGGCCACGTCACCCCGATAGGCATGGGCAAACGCCGGGTGTGGGGGTTTACCAGGGGAATGGCGCAACGCCAGGTCGACGACGAGGTCGCGGCAAGCGTCGACCGTGAAGCCGGGCGGCTCGTCGCAACGAACCTCAAGAAAATACCGGCCGCGACCGCCACCTTCGTCGACCGGCTGGAGGGGGCTGGTCTCGCGCAGAAAGTCGGGGTCGGCGATGCGGAGGCGCGGGGTCGGGTGTGCCTTTTGCGTGAGGGTCCAGGCCGCAAGGAACCGGGCGATCAGGCCGGCGGTGAACCAGGTCGAGTCGCCGAAGCAGAGGTAGGGCTCGTTTGGGGCTTCGCCGGGCAGCAATTCCCGGACGCTCACGCCGTTTCGGGCGAGCGCCTCGTCCTGGGCCTCGCGCAGCGGGACGTTCAGGATCGGCACGTCGCCGACGGCATCGCCGAAAGGCGCGAGCGAGTGCCCGACTTTCACGCGAACCGCGAACATCCGGCAGCGTATCCCCCTCAAGGAATTCGCCCGCCACGATTTCGAGCCTTGACGTGTCGAGAGCCTGATCCGCATGAGGCAGATCGGGCTAGCGGTTCGGTGCTTGGCCGCGATAGCTCGGCCGGATGCCGACTCCTGGCCTCACGCTCCCTTCCCTCCCCGCAAAGGCCCTCGAAGACCTCCTCGACCGTACGGACGCGTGGATCTACACGGTGAACGGGCGTGACCAGATCCTGTCCGTGAACCGGGGCATGGTCAACCGCGTGGACTTCGACCCGGAACAACTGCCGGATTTGAAAGCGATGTCCCGGCTTTTGTACGCCGAACCGAGCGCGCGGGAGACGATGCTGGCGCTGCACCGGAAGGCGCTGGCGGGCGACTCAGCACCCGAGGCAGAATGGATGGTGTCGACGCGATCCGGCGAAGAACGCCAGATCCGCTGGCAGTTCCTCCTCGTCGGCCAGCCCAAGTCGCCCGACCGCGTGCTCGTCGTGATCGGCGACGATGTCACGGAAAAGCGCAAGCTCGAGCAGTGGGTGCGCGTCCAGAACACGCTGCTGGAGCGCGTTCCCGAGGCGATCATCGTGGCGGACCTGGAGGGGCGCATCCTGCACTGGACGGGCGCTGCAACGACGCTGCTCGGGTACTCTGCGACATCTGCGCTGCAGCGCCCGCTCTCCAACCTGTTCCCGGACGAGTTCGCGCGCCTGTTGATGCAGGACTGGATCCAGACGCTCCGCGTCGATGGGGAGGCGGTGTTCCTCCACGGATTACGCCGGGAGAACGGCGAGATCATCGAGTGCCGAATCCACGGAGCGAGGGTGCCGAACGAGCGGGGGCTGGCGATCGGCGTCGCGTTCGTCTGCGCGCCCGCATCGTCGGCCGATCTGCCGCGCAACGAGCAGATCGAGCGGGTGCTGTCGCAGGTCGGGAGCGTCGCGGCCGTTGTGACGGACGCGGACGGGGTCGTGCAAAGCTGGAACCGCGCCGCCGAGCGGCTGGGCGGCATGGGCAGCAATAAAGCGGTCGGGAAGAAGCTTTTTGACGCGGTGATGTTCACGCCCACCCAGCCTTGGTCGGCGGTGCAGGACAAGCTGGACGGTCGAGGGCGGCACCAGGGGCAAGTCAAGATCGCGCGCCCGAACGGCACCGAGGCCATCGCGGACGTCGACGGCGTCGCGCTCCGCGAGGGCAAGATCTTGAGCGGCGGCTTGTTCTTCTTCGTCGACCGCTCGGATGCGCAGCTCACTGCCGGTGAGAACCTGCGGACAAAGACACGTGCAGCCTACGCGATGCTCGGCGAGGGCCTCCCACGCCGCGTTCTCGACGCCGTGAGCTGGTTCCAGCCCGACCATCGCTTCGTCCTCGCGCACCTGCACGACGTGCGCGCCCTCGCCCGACTCGTGGCCGCCGGCGCGACGATGCGGGAGTTTGACGTCGCCACCCGTCGCACGCGCCTCGGTTCCCTCGACAACGCGCTCGACGACGTCATGTACCGGCTTGGCGAGGGCGTACAGCGCCTCAGCTCGCTCGCAGACGACGTCGCCATCATCGAACGTTCCGAGCCCGACGCCCCCGGCCCGATCCGCATCGGGCGCGAGCTGGAGGCCGCCCGCGAGCTGCTGGCCCACCACTTCTCCGGCGACGTCACCCTCGACCTCATGCTGGACGACCTCCCGGCCGCGAGCGCTGCCCGAGGCCCGCTTCTGCGGGGACTCGCGCTCCTCCTGATCGCCGCCGTCGAGAGCTGCCGCGACAGCGCCGCCCCACGCGTGACGGTCGAGGGAAAGCTGCACGCCGGCTGGGTGCAGGTCGAGATCCGCGACAGCGGCGCCGGCTACGCGGTGGACGTCCAGTCGCATCTGAACGACAAAGCCTGGTTGGCGCAGCAGCCCGGCCTCGCCCCCCTGCTCCTTGGCCTCGCCCGCGAATCGCTCCGGTTGGCCGGGGGGAACCTCGAATTGGAGACGGCGTCCGGCGTCGGCTCGCGCGTGCGCGTGAGCTTTCCCGTCGCTGAGGCCGTGGTGGCCTTGCAGACCACCGAGGTCTACCGTCGACCCGGGCCGCTGCGTGGCCGCGTCCTGCTCATCGAGGAAGACGAGCTCCTTCGCCGCGCGCTGCACCGGTTTCTCGGCGAACAACATGATGTTCATGCGTACGGCTCCATCGCCGAGACGCTCACGAAGCTCGGCGACGCCCAGTACGACGCCGCAGTCATCAGCTTTCCCCGGCCCGAAGGCGCCGGCCTGCGCCTGCTGGAGCGCTTCGCAGCAGCAGCCCCCTCGCTCCATCGCAATTCCGTCGTCGTCGTGCCCCCCGGCATCCGCCACGCCACGCGCGAACGCCTCGTCAGCCAGGGGTCCGTCGTCGTTCCGCGCCCCGTCGACTTTACCCTGCTTCGCTCGGTCCTCTTGCGGATGATGCCGCTCACCGACCTCGTCGGCGACCCGCTCGACGTCGTTGAGGCACTTGAGTCCGTCGACGCCGACCCGGTTTGATCCCCACCCCCTGGAGCCCCCATGTCTGACGCTGGAACCCGTGACAACCCCTGGAACCTCAAGACCCCGCCTGGAACCTCGGAATACCAGATGTTCCGCGACCCCGCGCTGAACGCGCTCGTCTGCCGCGTTGGCAAGACCGAGCTCCGCTACCAGCTCGGCTGCATCGAGGACCTGCACGCGATGCTCAAGGCCCACGGCGACTGGATGCCGCTCGGCGGGGCCGACGAGCAGAAGCCGGCGGCGGAAGGCACGGTCGAGGCCTGGGGCCGCTCCCCGACCAACCCGGTTGGCGGCTGGTACGGCATGAAGAGCGGCTTGCGCGGGCGCTTTGGGGTGTACGTCCCGGGCGTGCTGGAGGTGCTCGGGCTCGCCGAGGTGGAGCACAACGCCAAGAACAACCGGATGCGGGCCATCTGATTGCACCGCGAGCCGATCCTCCGCCTCAACCCGTTCGATCCCGCGATGGTCGAGCAGTACACCGACCTGATGATGCGCGTGTTCAACGCGCCGAAGGAGCCGGTAGAGCTGAACGGGTCGCGGATGGACGATCAGTACGTGGTGGAGCGTGAGGGGCGCGTGGTCGCCGGCTACGGCGTGTTCCGGTGCGGCATGAACGTTTGCGGCCGCACGGTCGGGTTGGGCGCGGTGGCCGGCGTCGCGGTGGCGCCCGAAGCGCGCGGAGGCGGGCTCGCCAGCGGGATGATGGCCAGCTCGCTGGACGCCCTGCGTGAGGCCCTCGTCCCCCTCGCAGCGCTGTATGCGTCGACGTTCGGGCTCTACCGGAAGCTCGGCTACGAGCAGGCTGGGAGCCGGTTTGAGCGACGATCGCGCACGTCGGACATCCACGTCGCCGACCGCGCGCTGCCCGTCCGCGCCGCCTCCGACGATGACCTGCGGGCGGTGGCGACGGGCGGGCACGGGCACCTCGTGCGCTCCGAAGGGCTCTGGCAGCGGCTCCTGCACCCCGCGGTCGGGCGGACGGAGTCGTACATCGTTGGCGACGGCGAGGGCTGGGTGGTGCTCTGGCGAAGCGAGCCCGGCCCGCACTTTGAGTGGAAGGTGCGGAATTGGGGCTATTCAACGCCGGCAGCCGCGCGACGGCTCTGGACGCTGCTGGCGGACGCGAGCACGATGAGCGAGACCGTGAGCTGGCCGGGTCCCGCGAATGATCCGATGGAGACGCTCCTGCCCGAGCCGCAGGTCTCCGTCGTTGCCGAGGAGCGCACCATGCTCCGGATCATCGACGTGCCCGCTGCCATCGCTGGGCGCGGCTGGTTGAGCGACGGCGTGGCGACCGTGCGGATCGACGACGACATCATCGCGGAGAACGCCGGAACGTGGCGGATCACCGTGGACGGCGGGAACGGGCGGGCGCAGCGGGTCGACGACGAGGCCGAAACCCGGCTCCATATCCGCGCTTTCGCGGCGCTTTACAGCGGCTTCCACACCGCGGGTGAGCTGCTGTCGATCGGGCGAATCACGGGGACGCCCCGGAAATTATCCGCGCTCGACGCCATCTTTGCAGCTCCGCGGCCGTGGATGTCCGACAAGTTCTGACCCTTCGAGGGCGGGGGCCATTGCTCGGCCCCAATCGGGCGAAATAATCGAAGCGGAACGCCGCATTGCTCTCACGCGGGCGTGCGCGAGCTTTCGGAACCCCGTCCCCGCCCCAACCGGATAAACCCCGCGCATGTCCAGCACCCCTCGTGAAGTCCTCGCCGGTGTCCGAATCCTCGTCTGCATGGCCCGCGCGGACGGTCACCTCACGGCAGACGAGCACGCCGCCCTCGAAGGGGCCGTCGCCGCGCTCCCCGGCGGCGTCGCCAGCACGACCGTCGACGAGCTGCTCGCCTCGGACATCGACCTCGATCTTGAGATAGCGCAGCTCCTCTCGGACGAATCGCGGCAGCAGGTGTACGAGGCGGCGCTGGTCCTCGCGAACGCGGACGGCGAGGCCAGCCCGCAGGAGCTCGCGCTGCTCGAGCGCCTGCACCCGCCCGTGGCCGAGCCGACGCTGCTGACCCAGGTCCTCGGCGAGACCGCGGACACCTTCCTCCCCACGCACCTCGCCACCGTGTACGACCCGGTCGCTCGCGAGGAATCGATCCAGGAGGACACGCTCAAGTATGCGGTGTTGTGCGCCGCCCTCGGCGCCATGCCGATCCCAGGCGCGTCCATCGTGACCGATCTCGTCGTCGTCGGCCTGCAGGTCAAGCTGGTCCGCGACATCGGCTGCTACTGGGGGCATGACCTCGACAAGAAGGAGGCCAGCGGCATGGTGCGCGGCATGGTCGGGAGCGTCCTGCTGCGGGTCGCTGTGAGCAACCTCGCGAAGCTCGTGCCGGGCTGGGGCAGCGCGCTTGGCGCGGCGACGTCTTTCGGGAGCACCGTCGCCGTGGGAAGCGCGGCGAACGCATACTTTGCGAGCGGGGCGACGCTCTGGGCCGACGAGCTGAAGAAGAGCTACGCAGCCGGCGTCGTGGAGGGGAAGGCGGCGTTCGCCGAGCAGAAGGCGAAGATCGATGCGCTCCGCGTGCAGAACGAGGAAGCGGTCACGGTCCTGAACGCCAGGCTCGCCCGGCACGAGATCTCCCAGGAGCAGTTCATCTCCGCCGTCGAGGCGTTGCACTGAACACCGCGATCCGGATCGCTGACGCGCGGATCGTCCGCGACCTGCGAACCGGCGCGCCCGGGGCTTTCCTGACCGTCTGGAACGGCGTGGCGCCCGACGTCTGGTCCGTCCTCGTCGGCGTTTTCGACGAGGAGCCCGTCGCCATCGGCTGGGCAACGACGTTCCGCCTCGACTTGGCGGAGCGCGTCTCGGCGTTCACCCTCGATCAGCCGCTGTCCGTACAGGTCGGCCGCGTGCTCCTCGACCACGTCCGGCCCGGCCTCGACCCGGGGGCGGACGAGCTGCCCCCCACCTCGGCGTGCTTGACGCCCGACGAGACCCTGCGCTCCCTGCCCGCGAGCCTGCGCCTGCGCTACCTCGTCGACCTGTTCTTCCATGTCTCCGAGCATGGTCCTGCCGATGTTGCCGTCCTTCGGCTGATGGAGCCGGGCCTCCACACCGACGCCCGTCGGACCGCCCAATCCCTGCTTCAGCGGTTTCCACCGGACGAAGTCCTGCTTCATCCCCCCGGCGTCGTCCCGCCGCCGCGCCCCTCGCGCCTGCTCACGTACCTGACCGTGAGCGCTGGGATGCTCGTCGCCACGCTGACCGTTGCCGCCCTCGTTCTTGCCATCCTCGGCCGTCCACGCCACCTCGACTGGGCAAGCGCTGCAGGGCGTCACGTCGGGTTGGTGTCAGCCCCGCGCGACGTCGCCCACGGCGTATTCGTCGGCTTTGACCCGTCCGTTCTCTCCCTCGCCCTCATCCGCGGCGGCGCGCGTGTCACGCTCGTCGACCTCCCCGACCTCGCCCCCGAGCACCTCACCCTCCTCGCCGCCACCGATCTCGCGCCCGGCACCGACGACGAGACCGTCACCGCGATCTACGCAACTGCCACCGGCGCTGACCTCCTCACCCTCCAGCACACCCTCGCGCAGCTCCCCTCCGACGCAACGGCCCCCGACGGCCGTGTCGCCGACCACCACGTGGACTCCGTCGACCTCGCTGGATGGACCGAGGCCGGTGGCGCCTGGGTCCTCGCCGGGTCGAACGACGCCGGAGACCTGGCGACGCACATCCGCGACCGTCGCCGCGCCTCAGGCCCGCCCTGACGCACACGGACGCGTAGATCGGCATGCTCAGCGGTCGGCGGCGCACGCGCGTGCGGACACCGTGGTAGATTCTGCCCTCACCCCCGAGTCCCCGAATGGCCGAACCGAAGAAGCCCGCGAACCAGCAACGCCTCGGTGAACTGCTTGTGCGGGAGAACCTCATCTCGCCGCTGCAGTTGGCGAAGGCGATGGAGAGCCAGCGGGCGACGGGCACGCGTCTCGGCGCCCAGCTCGCGAAGCTCGGGTACGTCGAGGAGAACGAGCTCACGCAGTTCCTCTCCAAGCAATACGGCGTACCGGCGATCAACCTCGCGGACTTTGAGATCGACCCCGAGGTCCTGAAGGTCATCCCGAAGGAGCTCGTCGTCCGGCACCAGGCGATCCCGGTCAGCAAAGCTGGAAATACGCTCATCGTGGCGATGGCGGACCCGTCGAACATCTTCGCGGTCGACGACATCAAGTTCGTCACCAACCTCACGATCGACATCGTGGTCGCGAGCGAGCAGGCGATCAGCGAGGCGATCGAGCGATACTACACGGCGAACGTGACGTTTGACGACGTCATGGTCGATTTCAACGAGGGCGGCGAGGAGGGCGTCGAGCTGGCGGGAGACGTCGACGAGGACCTCAACATCCTCGACCTCGAAAAGTCGGCCGGCGACGCCCCGGTCGTCAAGCTCGTCAACCTCGTGCTCCTCGACGCAATCCGCAAGGGCGCGTCGGACATCCACATCGAACCCTACGAAAAGCAGCTCCGCATCCGCTACCGCATCGACGGCATGCTCTATGAGGTCATGAAGCCCCCGCTGCGGCTGAAGCACGCGATCACCTCGCGTCTGAAGATCATGGCGAACCTCGACATCGCCGAGCGCCGCCTGCCGCAGGACGGCCGCATCAAGCTCAAGCTTGGCAAGGGCAAGGAGATGGACTTCCGCGTCTCCATCTGCCCGGTGCTCTGGGGCGAGAAGACGGTCATGCGCTTGTTGGACAAGTCCAACCTGCAGCTCGACATGACAAAACTCGGCTTCGAGGAGCGCATCCTGCGTGACTTCAAGTCGGCGATCGAGAAGCCCTACGGCATGATCCTCATCACCGGCCCGACCGGGTCCGGCAAGACGACGACGCTGTACTCGACGCTGTCGGAGCTCAACAAGACCTCGCACAACATCTCGACCGCCGAAGACCCCATCGAGTACAACCTCTACGGCATCAACCAGGTGCAGATGCACGAGGAGATCGGGCTCAACTTCGCGGCGTCGCTCCGATGCTTCTTGCGGCAGGACCCGGACGTCATCATGGTCGGCGAGATCCGAGACTTTGAGACGGCGGAGATCGCCGTCAAGGCCGCCTTGACGGGCCACTTGGTGCTTTCAACGCTCCATACCAACGACGCGCCCTCGACCGTCAGCCGCTTGCTGAACATGGGCATCGAGCCCTTCCTGGTCGCCAGCTCGGTCAACCTCATCGGCGCACAGCGTCTCTTGCGCAAGGTCTGCTACGAGTGCAAGCAGCCGACCGAGATCCCCAAGCAGCAGTTGATCGACGTCGGCATCCCACCCGAGGAGGTCGGCGACGTGAAGCCCTTCAAGGGCACGGGCTGCCGCATCTGCAACAACACCGGGTACAAGGGCCGAATCGCCGTCTACGAGATCATGATCTTCAATGAGGAGCTCAAAGAGTTCGTGCTGAACGGCGCGTCCACCCTGGAGCTGAAGCGTGAGGCCGTGCGGCAGGGCATGAAGACACTGCGGGCCTCGGCGATCACCAAGTTCAAGGAAGGCATGACGACCATCGACGAGATCGTGCGGGTGACGGCGCCGGACTAGTCTCGGCGCAGCCGTGATTTCCCCTTCTCCGTAGGGGCTGCTCTGCGTGTACACGTCGCCCACGATGAAAAATGGGCTGCAAACCACAGGTATTCCCCTTCTCCCTCCGGGAGCCCGGGATCGGGGCAGGGGCCAGTACCCGGCCGGAGGCGGGCATCACCTAGGCTCGGGACGGGCCGCCTGGTCGACCGGGATGAGGGCATCGCACGCGATCCCGCCGAGCACACTCTGTATCCCACCTCACACAATCCGCTGTCCAGTCCTTGCCCCCCCCCCGATGCGCCGGGCTACGGACACCGGGTGACATGAGGAGTATCCAGTGCAAACCAAGAAAATCGCCGGCCCCTTCCGCATCGACAGTCAAGCGAGCGGCGCAGAAGCCGCCATCAACCTGCCCGCCGCGCCCGGCGGCAAGAGAATAAAGAACGCGCATTATGCGGTGAAGATCCTGTCCTGCAGCGACACCACGAACACCCGCATCACGCTGGACCTCCAGCACGGGCCCGATGGTACCGTCTCGGCATTTCACTCCAGCCCCATCGCGAATGCGTTGAGCGCGTCCACGTTCCCCAACCTCGTCACCGGCGACTCCGACAGCACGAAGATGATCGGCGAGTACCTCCACCCCGTGCTGAAGATCAAGCACAACACCACCGGCGGCCCGGTTTCGGCGATGGTTGAAGTGTATGAGACGCGCAAGCCATTTTAGGCGTTGGGCGTGCGTGATCGCGCTCGCGGGCGTGCCGGGAGTAGCGAGCGCGGGGAGGTTTGCGATCACGGGGCCGAGTCTGGCGGACCCGACGCTGGATGGTGGGTTCGGTTGGGTGATGGCGGCTGGAGATTTTGATGGCGACGGCCACGAGGATCTTGCCGTCTCGGCGCCGTGGGCGAACCCGAACGCCGATGGTACCTACGCGGGCGCGGTCTACCTGTATGATGATGTCGAGCAATGGGAGGGAGGGGATCCGAGCGTGACGCTTACGAGCGGAACGGACCGCGTGGATTTTGCCTGGCTGCTCAGCGCGGCAGACCTGAATGGGGACGGGGTGGATGATCTTGTGTACGTCGACTACGATGACGGTTTTGACTCGCCGAGCAACAGGGTGTCGGTGGTCTTTGGCCAGTCCGAGTGGAGCCAGGGGGGCTTGACGGCGACGTCGGTGGTGCCCGGTGCGTCGTCCCTCGGCAGCGTTGACGCCAGCGGGGAGGCAACCGGCGACGGGATCGCCGACGTGCTTGTGTCCGCTTCCAACTCAGACCCGTCCGGGGACGCCTTCATCTTTCCGGGTTCGAGTGTCGGCCTGACCAGTTTTCCGCCAATAGCGCTGATTGACGGGGGCGGAGGTCGGTGGGCATACGCGGGCGACATGGACGGCGACGGCCTGGACGACATCGTGAACGACGTTGCGTACTTTTTCGGCCCCGTCGACGGCACACTCGGCCCCGACACGGTGCTGGATGAGCCTGGGGACCTCGGTGGTGGCGCCGCCACGCGGGGCGGCGATATCAACGGGGATGGCTACGCCGATGTGCTGTGGACCTCATACATGGGAGAATATTGAGCCCGCTGTAAGAACCCCGAATTTCGGGCAAAAGGCGAAAACGACGAGATCCAACCGGGCCGCCCTGTGCCTCCGGGCGAACTGGGGTCCGACGCGATCCCGACCCTCGCGTGCGTGGATCGCGTGCGCCTGAGTC
>CAIMSU010000366.1 GCA_903844155.1 uncultured Pseudomonadota bacterium
CGGGGCTTGCCGCCCCGGACGGCACCAGTGGTGCCGTCGCCGACTGCGCGCCGCGGGAAGACCCGCGGCCGCCGCGACTTTGCGCGGGCGGAAGCGCCGGAGTACCGGCGGCCGCCCGCTCAAAGGTCCGGGCCGGCCGCCAGTTTCGTCTCGTGCGGGACGGGCCACGCCCGGTGAACCGCTATCGAGGAACGCCCGCGCCGTCCCACCCTGCACTCCAGGCCCCAGCCTTCGCACCGGGGCGGATGTTGTGGCCCGTTGCGGAAAATGACTGGGCTGTCCTTGACACGACAAGGGTTGATCGGTGACTATAGGATCTTCGCCCGAGCCTTTTGTGAAGACACTCGTCCGCATCGCCGCCACGTTACTCTCCATCGGCGTGGTGTCGGTCGCGCTTGCGGCTGCCAGCGGTCGCGCGTTCCCACGGGCGGAGCTGTCGTCGGTCTCGGCCTACGCTTCCGTGCCTCGCACCTCGCATCCTCGCGCGTCCAAGCACACTGCGCCGCGCGTCGCCACGCCCGCACCGGCAGATGGCCCTGTCGCTGCCGACCCGACTCCCGCTGGCGAGGACGACTCCCCCGACCTCGGCGTCGTCGCCCGCGCCGACCTCCCAACGCAGGACCGGGACCCGGACGCCGCCGATCCGGACGCGTGGGTGCGGCCCATGTGGTACCCGCCCACCTCGGAGATCGAGGCGCTGCCGATGATGTCGGCGGAAGGGCCGCGGAAGGGCCCGTCCGTTCGCGCGCGTTCCGCCTTCATCTACGATCTGGACGCCGGTCGCGTGTTGTTCCAGAAGAACGCCGATGACATCCGCCCGGTGGCGTCGATCACCAAGCTCGTGAGTTCGCTGACGTTCATGTCGTTGCAGCCGAACCTCGACTCGCAGATGTGCGTCACCTCCGCGCAGTACCCGTCGCGCAATGGCGCCCGCTCCCACCTCTCGACCGGCGACTGCATGCAGGGCTGGGACGTCATCGGGGCCGCCCTCGTCGCCTCCGACAATCGCGCTGCCATCGGCCTCGCGGCGGCTGCGGGCACGGACGTCGGGGATTTTGTCGAGCACATGAACGAGGTCAGCGAGGAGCTTGGGATGGAGAGCTCCTCCTGGGCCGATCCTTCGGGGTTGGAGGACGAGAACCTCTCGACCGCGAGGGACATCGCGAAAGCTACCGTCGCCGTCGCGAGCCACCCGTTGCTCTCGATGGTCGCTTCCGCGCCGTTCTGGGACGTCGTCCGCATCGGCAAGCAACCGCGCCGCCTCTTCTCCACCGACCACATGCTCGGACGGGACGATGTGTTCATCGAAGCGGCAAAAACCGGGTACACCGATACCGCGCACTACTGCTTCACCACGGTCCTCGACACGCCGGACGGCCGGCGCGTGGTCGTCACCTTGCTTGGCGCGGACGGCAAGCAGACGCGCTGGGCGGACATGAACCGCATCCTGGCGTGGCTGAAGACGGCGTAGCTGCTGCGCTATTCCGTCCACGTCCCGGCGCGCTTGAGGTGCTCCTCGGCCTGCTGCGCCGTCATCCCGCCGCCCTCCACGGGCGGGTAGTCGTCGAACATCGGGAACACGTCCGTCCCGCGAACCCGGCGTCGCATCTGTAGAAAGTGAAGGTAGTGCTCGGGGTGCTTCCAGACCCAGGGCTCGAACGTCCGGGCGATGGCCTGGAGCGACGCCTTCGGTGAGCCCTGCCACGGCAGCTCCTCGCCGATGATCACGCGGTGGCGGGCCTCCCCGGGCATCCGCAGGACGACCGTCGGGAGGAGCGCGGCGCCGGTCTTCTTCCAGATCTGGACCGGCTGGACGGAAAAGTTCGCGCGACGACCGAGAAAATCGACCGTCTCCCACTTCTGGCCGCCGCCGCCATCGAACGCCAGCCCAAGCACCTCGTTGCGGTGCAGGCAGTCAAAAGCGGGGCGAAGGAAGCGGAAGACGTTGATGTGCTGCACAGGGAGGAGCTTCTCCATCTCCCAGCGCCGCTCCAGCGTCTTCTTCCACAGCGGCGTCGTGCGCGTTTCCTTGAGGATCTCCGCCCACACTGGTGGGGGCGCCGAGAGCTGGCTCATCGCGTAGCCAACGTGCCCGAGCGCAGGCATGATCATCTGGTTGGCGCCAAAATGCCCGATGAGGACGATGGCGCCCTTCCCCTTCGCGCGCGCGGCATCGAGGTGTTCGCGCCCGATAATCTCGCAGACCTCGCCGATGGTCGACGGGCCGAGCCAGGGGTACCGGAGGACCTCCAGCTCGTTGTACATCGTCAGCCGGAGGGCGTCGCGGAGGATGCTTTCGCCGGGACGGGGAAGCGGGCGATCGGCGGGGTAGATGCGGCGAAGTTCGTCGGCCATCTCGTCGCCGGCGTGGGCAGTCGCGAGCCGGCGGACGAGGCCGGCCCCTGCGCGGGCGATGCCGTCGAGGGTGGTGCGCGGGAGCCGGTTCAGCGCGGCCTGCCCGGGGTAGTAGAGGCCGAGCCCGGCGAGGTCCTTGAGCAGAAGGACGGGGTTGTGCGTCGGCTTCATTCCAGCTTCGGTCGGCGGTCGTCGCGGGCTGGGTTGAGGGGCGCCGCAACGACCGCGCGCTTGTCGATCTTTCCGTTGGGAAGCTTTGGGATCTCCGCCCAGAATTCCACGATGCGCGGCACCTTGTAGAGCGCCATCCGATCGCGACAGTACGCCTGCAAGCTGCGGACGGTGAGCGTCGACCCAGGCCATGTCGTGATGATGGCCCGTGGAATCTCCCCGCGCAGCCGCTCCTCCGCGCGCACGACGACGACGTCCCGCACCTCCGGGTGCTGCTGGATGACCTGCTCGATCTCGAGCGGAAACACCCGGATCCCGCCGATCTTCAGCATCTCCGAGCGCCGGCCCGTGAAGTAGACGAAGCCGTCCTCATCCTGCCGCACGAGATCGCTGGTCGCGTACCAGCCATCCTTGAACTGCGCGGCTGTCTCGGCGGGCATGTTGACGTAGTGGGAGATGACCGACGGGCCCTTGATCCAGAGCTCCCCGGCGGCCCCGGGCGGTACGTCGACCCCGGTCTCGTCGACGATGCGAATTGCGTAGCCTGGAATCGCCTTTCCGGTGCTACCAGCGCGCCTTGGGCTGTCGTCGAGCATGCCGAGGCCGACGCCGGAGGCCTCGGTACACCCCCAGACCGGCAGGAACCGGGCCTTGAACCGGCGCTCCATCCGCTCGTGCGTCTCCGGCGAGACGTAGGCGCCGCCGGCCTCAAGCACCCGCAGGCTGGGGAGCGTCAGGTCGTTTCCGTCGAGAAAATCCAGCAACATCTCGTAGAAGCTGGGGACCGCCATCATCCAGGTCACGCCGTGGGCGTTGATGGCGTCCGCGACCATGCGAGGGTTCAGCGAGTCGACGACCACAAACGCGCCGCCGGTGAGCAGCGAGCGATGAAAAAGCTCGTGCGGATGAGCAAAGACGCTGAACATCCCCATGTAGACGTCTTCGGTCTCAAACCCAAGTCCGACCGATGTGGCGACGCCGTTGGCGATGATGTTGCGCGACGTCGTGCTCGCGCCCTTCGGCCGACCGGTGGACCCGGAGGTGTAGTTGTAGTAGCAGACCGTGTCTGGCGTCGACACGAAGCCAGTTCTGCGGCCGCTATAGCGGGCATGCGTGCTCCAGATCGTCCCTGCGTGACGCCCCGGCGCGTCGACCGAGATGATCTGGCGGGGATCGGGCAGCAACGGCAACAGGTGCTTCAGGAGCGCCTCCTGGGACTGTTCTGTGACGACGGCGCGGAGGTGCGCGGTCGTGAACTGGTCCGAGACCTGGTCCGGGTGCAGCTTGAAGTTGACCGGGACCTGGATCGCGCCCATGCGTGCGCAGGCGAGAAACCCGATGACGACCTCGGGCCGCTTCGAAAGCAGGAAGCCGACCGGGTCGCCGGGGCGGATGCCACAGGCCTCAAACAGGCAGGCGACCTCGTCGACCTCCCGGTTCAGCTCCGCCCAGGTCCACGTCCGCTGCTCGCCGATGAGCGCGCGCGCTTCCGGCCAGCGCGTTGCGGCGCGGTCCAGCAGCGCGCTGAGGCTGGAGGCGGCGAGGCTCTCCAGGTCGCCGGGGTGTACGGACAAGCGGCTCCTCTGGTGCGGAGCGCACAGGTACACGGCACACGGGGCCGCGTCAACAGGCTTCTGCGGTCAGCGGGCACGCGGTAGGCCAGTTCACGCACCCCCATCGAGGCCAGCGAAGGGGTTTTCCCGGCGTCGTCGCAACGCTGCGGCGAGGTCCTTCTCGGCGGCTCGGGCCCGGGCCAGGGCGTCTCGGGCGTCGGCTCCGCCGTACCTGCCCGCGTAGACAGCGTCGGCCAGACGACCCATCGGCTCGTGCAGGTCCGGGCGCAAGCGGGCTGCGAGCATCCCGAGCGGCACGTCGGGCGCGTCGACGCCCACGTCGCGGAGTCGGCGCCTCCCCTTTGCGGCGATGCGGGCGAGCGGATCGCGCGCGCCGGTCCGACGCCGCACGACGAGCAGACCGCTCACCACCTGGGCGAGCGCGGCGAGGAAATATCCGCCTGTGAGGAACACGATCGTCACCACCAGGCCCGTCCCCGCCGCCCAGGAGGGGGGCGGTCTCCCGGCCAGCGCGGCCGCGCCCCGCCCGATCCCTTCCAGCCCGGCGGACTGGTCGCCGAGGTCGTAGGTGAGCACCCAGCGCGACCAGCGGTCCTGCACCCGCGAGAGGGCTGCGACGAGCCCGGAGGCGGCGACCGGCGGGAGGCCCCCATCGACCGGGGAGCCGTCGTAGATGCGCCAGCCGCCTGCCGTCGGGACCTCGACCCAGGCGTGGGCGTCCGCGCCGCGCACGACGATGGTGACGCCGTCGCTGTCGAGCTCGCCGGACCAGTAGCCGGTCCCGAGGCGGGCGGGCACGCCGCGGACGCGCAGGAGCACCGCGAGCGCGCTCGCGAAGTATTCGCAGTGTCCGGTGCGTCGTTCGAACAGGAAGACCGCCAGGGGGTCGCCGTCCGGCGGCGGCGGGTTGGCGAGGTAGGTGTAGTTCTCGGCGAGATAGCTGGCGATCGAGGCTGACAGGCGTTCGGGATCGGTCTCGCCGGGATCGATGGAGCGGGCGAGGGGGATGATGCGTGGGTCGAGGTCCGGGAGCTGGGAGAGGGCGGCCAACTCGCGGGGCTCGAGCGTCGGGGCGGCGGTCGGCCCTCGTCGAATACGGGCGACGTACTCGGTGCCCCGCGCCCCCTCGTGATGGAAGAAGGCGCCGTCGCCGTCGTGCAGGAGCTGGCCGATGCCGTCGATGGCGAGGGTCTCAAAGGGGGCGTAGGCGACGTTCCCGAGGGCGGGCTCGAGCGTGATGTCGGCCTGTGCGTCCGCGCCCGTCCCCGCTGGCTGTCGGGTTGCCGGGAGCGTGGCTGTCCACCGCGTTCCGTCGAAGTGATCAAGGCCGCGGCCCCGAACATAGAAGGGGCCGGGGACGGGTACGCGCTTGCCGGTGGGTCCGATGGTGGTGACTCGAACGTGCATGACCACGGCCTGATCGTCCCGCAGCGACTGGTCATCGTCGCCGAGCATGACCTCGCTCGCCGCCCCGTTCGCCGCGGACGTTGCCAGATAACCAGCGTTCAATCGCGGTAACAGCAAAAACAGTCCCCCCGCGGTCACCGCGACGGCGACCCCGGTGCCCACGCTGCGCCAGACGAGGCGGAGGCTTTGTCCAACTTCGACCCGCAACATCGCCGCGGGCAGCAGAAACGCGAGCGCCACGAGCAGCGGGGCCATCGCCACGGACTCGGTCCGCAGGCACCCGAGCAACAGGAGCAGCCCGCCAAAAAGCAAGGCCAGGCGGGCATCGTTTCGTCCGGCACCCGTCCAGACGCGGTGCACTACCAGCCAGCCGACCAGGACTGCAAGGCCGTCCTGCGCCACCCCCGCCCACGTGCACCCGAGCAGCGCCGCCAGCGCCGCAATGTGGACGGGGAGCACCACGCCGGCCGAAGGGCGGGGCACCGGGAGCAGCACGCCGACGAGCGCGACGAGCCCCACGACGGTCGCCACGCCACCCCCGAAGCTCAGGGCCAGCAGGTCGAGCACGATCACCGCCAGCACGACGGGGCCGGCGAGCCTCACAGCAACGCCAGGCTGGAGAGCAGCGCCCGGCGATGGTGCGCGCCGGTAGCGGGCTCGATCCGCGTCGCCCCGGCCTCCAGACCGATCGCGTCCCCGCGTGCGGTGTGAAGCAGGACTTGCGCAGTCGCGCGGCGGATCTGCTGTTCCCGGAGCTCACCGGTCCCGTCCACCCGGAGCCACACCCGGCTGCCCGCCTCGCCCGCGCGCAGCATGACCATCGGCGCGCCAACCCGCGCGCTGGAGAGCGCGTGGATGCGTCGGACGGGGTCGCCGGGCTGGTACTCGCGCAGACCGTGGAATTCACCGGTCTGGTCGACGCCGCCGCGTGGGCGTTGGCCTTCCAAGCCGTCGCCCGGACCGCCGAGCGCTGGGGGCTGGCGCTCGGGCGCGGGGTAGACGAGCACGCTGCCCGGCACGTCCAGGTCGCGGTAGCGGAGCAGGAGGCCGAACGGGTAGCTCGAACCCACGCGGATGGTCGCATACTCGTGCTCTCCGCGGGCCGGAAATACCCAGTCCGCGGGCGCGGTCCCACTCTCGCCCGCTTCCGCCCGCCCGATCTCGGCGACGGCCCGTCCGCCATCCAGCTCCTGGACGTGGATGGCCAATGCGGGGCCGATCCGACGCGGGTTCTCGACCACCAGCGCGCCTCGGGCCGGCACTCCGGCGAACAGCTCCGGGGGCAGCACGCGCCGGGCCGAAAGTCCGCGGAGGTTCCATTCCGCCAGCACGTTGTTCACCACCAGCATCGCCATCATCACGGACAGCACCGCATAGACGAGGTTGTTCCCTGTGTTCATCGCGCCGACCGCGACACCCAGGACCACCACCAGATACCACACGCCGGCCGCCGTCGGCCGCACGCGGTTGTAGAGCTTTCCCCAGTCGCGCAGGCGCCCCTGCAGGCTCATACCGGCGCTCTCACTCCAGACAAGACCGCCTCGATCGCCCGCTCCGCCCCGCCCGGCGCACCACTCGCGCCCTCCGCCCGCGCCTGCACGCGGTGCGCGAGGGCCGGCCTGGCCATCTGACGCACGTCGTCGGGCAGGACGTGGTCGCGCCCGCGGAGGAGCGCCAGGCCGCGCGCCGCCCGTGCCAGGGCCTCCGCGCCCCGGGTGCTGACCCCGCGCACCAGCGCCGACGAGGCCCGCGTTGCAGCAACAATGTCCAGGATGTAATCCTCGACTTCGGCGTGGACGCGAAGGTTGGAGCAGGTGTCGCGCAAGGCCGCGAGCTGGTCCGGCCCAATCGCTGCATCGGTTGTCCGGGCAGCGGCGCGCCTCGCGTCGCCTCGCAAAACTGCGCGTTCGGACTCCCGATCCGGATAGCCCATCGACGTCCGCAGCAGGAAGCGGTCGAGCTGGGCATCCGGCAGCGGCCAGGTCCCGTAGAGCTCAAAGGGATTCTGGGTCGCGATGACCAGGAAAGGGGAGGGCAGTCGCCGCGTTTC
Organism: uncultured Pseudomonadota bacterium; assembly: GCA_903844155.1. Lineage (GTDB taxonomy): Bacteria > Myxococcota_A > UBA796 > UBA796 > SXON01 > CAIUMM01. The sequence continues at coordinate 7,558 of CAIMSU010000366.1, forward strand.
GCCGTCCGCCGAGACCTGGCCCTCGTTCATCGCCTCCAACAGCGCGGATTGAGTGCGCGGGGGCGTCCGATTCAACTCGTCGGCCAGAACGACGTTTGCGAAGATCGGTCCGGCCCGGAAGCGGAGCTGGGGGCCATCAGTCCCCGAGGGATCGAGCACGCTTGCCCCGAGGATGTCGGAGGGCAGCAGATCGCTTGTGAATTGCAGCCTGGCGAAGCTTCCCCCGAGCGCCCGCGCCAGCGCGAGCCCCAGGGTGGTCTTGCCGACCCCGGGCACGTCTTCAAGGAGCAGGTGTCCGCCCGTCAGCACGCAGATCAACGCCAGTTCGACGACGCCGCGTTTCCCCAGGACCTGCTCCTCGACCGCTGCCTGGAGGCGCTGCAGGCTTGAGTGGACGCCCCCGTCCATCAACCCGTCGTCGTCACAAAATCCCCGACCACCGTCGTCGGGTACGTGCAACCGACCGCGATGTTGGGGTCGTCGGACGAGATGATTGCGTAGGTCTCCGTGCCCGAGAACGCGTTGCCGTCCGTCGCGCAGACGCCGCCCGAGGTCGTGTCCATGCTTGCGGCGCCGGTGAGCTGCCACTTGAGGTCGCCGCCGGTGCGCCCCGCGTCGTCGATCACGACCGTCTGGTAGTTCAGCTTGCACCCGGAGATGCTGCCGGAGGCGAACGGCTCGCCGTCCGCGTAGAGCGACGCCGACGACGCGTTCAACGTCACATCATAGGTGAAATTCTTCGTCCAACCCTGCGTGTTGCCGGGATGGCAGGTGTCCGGGCCGACGCCCGTGGCGGTGACGGTGTACTCCAACGCCCCGGCCGGGACCTTGGAATTCTGGATGCAGGCGATCGTGGAGGCCAGGAACAGAAACATGCGGCTCTCGGGCTGGTCGGTTGGGGGAGGGTAACCGGAAACCCGGGCACGCAGGGGACCGACGTCGGGATGGGAATTCACTTCCGGGCACGGCCGGCGATTGACTTCGGAGGGGTGGGACCCTACATTGCGCCGCCCTGTTTCCGGTCGAGCGCATCGGCCATCCTGGAGCCCGCGTGGCCGACCTCTCTGCTTCTGCCCCCTTGTTTGTTGCACGTTCTTCCGATGTGGAGACGCTCCGCGGTCACCTCGCGGCGGCAGTCGGCGGTGCCACTCGCGCCGTGATCGTCGAGGCGCCGCTTGGCGGCGGAAAGCGCGCTGCGGTCGGCGAGCTCCTTCGCGGCGTGAACACCTCCGACACCGTTGTCGTTCGCGTGGCGCTCTCGGACGAGGAGGACGGCCTGAAGACCGTGCTTCGCTTGTACGGCGCCCTGTACGGCGCGCTTTACCGCGAGCCGCAGCTCAAGGGCCGCGTCGAGCTCACGCTCAACGGTGCGCTCCCCGCCTACCCCAAGCGCGTGCAAGGCTGGATCCAGGCCTTCATCGAGGGCTTGAAGAAGAGCGCGCCGACGCCCGGCGAGGACAGCTTCCAGGTGTCCCTCCCGCGCGACAACCCGATCACCGGGCTCGGCGAGATCATCGCCGCCATCGCCACCCGCATTCCGGTCGTGCTCGACCTGCAGAACGTCTTCAACAGCCACTCCATCGCCACGTTCGCGATGCTGGAAGCGCTCCTGGAGCGCAGCGATCTGCACCTTCTCGTGCTCATCGGAAACGAGCCCGTCGACGAGGCCGCACGGGCCTGGATGCCCGCGCCCTGGCTCGACCTGATGGACCGCAGGGCGGACCGCTTCGCGAAGCTCACGCTCGCGCCCTGGGGCGCCGAAGAGGTGGCCGCCTACGCCGCGTCCAAGGAATTCGCACTTGCGTCCCCCGCGCGCGTCGCCGAGCTGACCTCGGGTCGGCCGGCCTACGTCGCCGAGCTCTGCGATCTCCTGAACGACCGCGGCGAGCTCGGGTCCGATCTCGCCGACACCACCTTGCTCTCGCTCACCCCCACGGCCGTCGACGCCGACGATCTGGAGGAAGCCCCGGACCACAAGGAAGGCGAGCGGAAATACGCGACGGCCGACGCCGCACCGCGCATCCAGTACCTCTCGGCGCTGCTTGGCCTCGGTTTTCCGTCCGGCCTCGTCGCCGACATGGACGGATGGGACCGCGACAGCGTTGACGACCTGTTCGACGCGTCCGAGGACCTCGTCAAGGAATTGCAGTTCTCCAAGGGGCTGAACACCTGGGTGTACCAGTTCCAGAAGGGCATCTTCCGCCAGGCGATCCTGGATGCCAACGCGACGACTGAGGGCCACGAGCTGGCGCAGCGCGTCGCGACCTTCCTGGAGCGGTTCCTCGTCCCCCGCGGCTACGAGTTCATCGTCAAGACCCACCGGATGTACGCCGAACATGGCGCTGCGGGCCGGGCGGCGGCGCTGCGGTCGATGGCGCTTGGCGCGGACCGGCCGGACGTGTGGGCCATGATCCAGGACCACGTGAAGTACCACGCCGGCATCGCGTGGCCCGAGCCGATGCGCCGGACGATCTACCTGAACCTCGTCGAGCGGCTCGTCCAGAACGGCGATCCGGACCAGACCGAGAAGCTGCTGCAGGAGGCCCTCGCGTGGGCCGCCGAGCGCAACGACGGCTTCTTCACTGCCTGGCTGACGTTCGCGGGCAGCCGCCTCGACTTCCGTCGCCAGGACATGTACCGGGCGCGCGATCGCGCCAAGGACGCGCTGCGCGGCTACACGGAGCTTGGCGACAAGGGCAAGATCGCGGAGGTGGAGAACCACCTCGCGCTCGTCGAGCATCAGGATGGCAACGCCAACGCGGCGTTGGAGCACCTGCGGTTGGCTTTGGAGGCGATGAACACGCCGCCCGTGCAGGCGAACGCCGAGTTCATTCGCGGCCTGATCGCCCGCCAGGCCAAGAAGCCGGCGGACGCGGCCGAGCACTTCCGTCGCGCGAACGAGATCGGCGGGAACGTCGGCATGGCGCAGTTGGCGCTTGAAGCCGGGTTCTTCTACGGCGAGGCGCTCGTCGCCAGTCAGCAGGTGCAGAAGGCGGCGGATGTGCTGCTTCGCGTTGCCCAGATCGCGCAGTCGCTGCAGAACCACGCGCGCGAGCGGGCGACCGTCGCGCTGCTCGCCCAGGTCCGCGGGATGCTGCACCAGTACGAAGGTGCCTTGCAGATGGCGCAGCGCAGCCTGCAGCTCACGCAGGAGATGAAGCTGGAGCGGTTCGTCCCGATGGACGTCTTCAATGTGGCGTTCTTCCAGCTTCAACTTGGCCGAAACACCGAGGCGCACGCGCTGCTCGCCAAGGCCCGCGCGATGATCTCGGAGTCGGACGACCCGAACTTCCGCCGCGAGCTGCACCTGCAATTCGGCGCTGCGGCCCTGCGGATCGGCGAGCAGGCCCAGGCCATCGACGGCTACCAGAAGGCCGTGGCGCTCGCCAACGCGACGAAGGCCTGGCCGCGCCTGGTCGAGGCTGCCGAGGCCCTCGCGGACATCCACATGGCCCGTGGCAACAAGCCCGAGGCCGCGAAGCTGCTGCAGCAGGCCGTAACGGCCGCCGAGACCGGGAACCTGCGCGAAGAGCGCAAGGGCCTGCGTCGCAAGCTGGAAGAGGCGGGCGGGGTCTGAGGGGGAGGCTGGAGGCCTCTGCGGGTTCCTTTGGGCGACTGCTCCGCATCGCGGAAGCCGCGTGGGCGGCGGGTGGGTTCATGGGCTTACCGGCTGCGAAGGCGGAAGAGATTGAACCGGCTAGGCGCCAGGTCGCCAAGTAAGAGAGGCCCCCGCCTCCTCTTCTTGGCGGCCTTGGCGCCTTGATCCTCTTCCTTGGCGGTAAATTCTTACTTTCCCGCCCGCCTCTCCCGTTGTTTCGAGTTGTCACACCGAATTGACATTCCGACTGCGGTGTCGATTTTCAGACCCGGAGGTCAGAATGAACGTCAAAATGCGAAATAAACCCATGTCAAACTTGCTCAATGTCGTCGCCGGCATCGCTCTTTTGTGGCTCGCGGGGTGTCAGGATCGGATTGAGGACTTCATCACCGTCAAGCATGGCATCGCCACGGTCGAGACGCGCGCCGAGAACATCTGGCGCGATGGCATGGACTGTTCCGGCGCTCCAGCCTGTGCCGACGCGCTGGAGAAGGGACGCACCGACGCCGTCGCCCAGCTCACCAGCGGCGGGGCGAACGTGACCGCGTCCGGCTACGCGCTCCGTGGAGACGAGCTCGACCTCGTCATCCGGTACACGGTCCCCGTCGAAAAGCTCAAGGACGACCAGATCATCCCCATCACCGTCCAGCGTCCGTCGGACGTGCGCGCGGGCCGGCCCGGCGTTCCCTCCCTCGCCGTCCTGCACCTCGCGGGCTCACCCACCACCGTCGACATGCACGGTCCCGCGGTGCGCGTCACAGGCGATCTCGCGGAAGTCCCCGGAGCGTCGTCAGTCGCGACGGCCGCGGGCACCACGCCCCCAAGCGTCTCGATGGACGTCCTCTCGCGCGGGCACGGGACGATCCACATCGTCGCGCCAAGCACGGATAACGACGGCAAGATCGAGCACGGCGACACGTGGGTCCAGACTGAGCCGGGCTTGAAGGAGCTGCTGGCGACACGCGGCATGCTCGTCAAGGAATAGCCGCTACGGGACCCCGAAGGCGCCCGGATCCGCGAGGATCCGGGCGACGAGCTCCGGCGGTACGACCCCGGCGCGGAGCAACAGGATCGAAGGATCCGTCCCGAGGGCGGCCGCGATCGTCCGAAGCGTCGGCTCCGGAAAGCGCCGCTCCCCGCTCTCGACCTTGGAGAGCAGGCTGTGGCTCACGCCGATGCGGTCGGCGAGCACGGCCTGCGTCCAGCCTTTCTCCAGCCGCGTCGCCCGTAACCAGCCACCGAACCCGGTCGGCGACTCGCCGACGGCGCCGCGCGGAAGGTCGGGCTGAACCGCGTCGGTTGCGGCCGTCCAGACAAGACTGGCGAACGCGGAGTGGTTGTGGATGGACTCGATGTTCTCGACCTCAACGGAGAGCCAGAAGACGCCCGCCGGATGGGCGCGCAGCGCGGAGACGCTGTCCCGGAGCAGATCCTCCACGAACACGGGGTGGTCGTAGGCCCGCTCGGTGACGTACTTTTCGTCCTCGCGCTTGAGCAACCCGTAGACCGGTGAGGAGGCGACGGCCTCGACGGCCTCGACGACGTCCTCGATCCAGAGCATCCCGGTCGAACGCGCGCGCACCCGGACGTACCCGCGCTGGTTGTGCGCGCCGCGGTCGCTGACGGCCTTGGAGCACGGGCACAGCGTCGTGACGGGCACCTCAACGCGGAGTTCGAACTGGAAGCGCCCCTCGCTTGCGGCCGCGTCGGCGGGTGTGTAGCGCTCGGCGTGGAAGCCGCAGCGGTAGGCGTTCAGCGAGGTTGCGCCGCTGACGGGTGCTGCGCGCTTGAGGAAGTACGGAAACGTCGCATCGAGCTGTGCTTTCTCGGCGCCAAGTCGCTGCTGCATCGTCGTCAGCAGGTCCGGCAGGTTCTTGAGGGAGAGCTCGGACTTCACGTCGTTGAGCACCTCCACGAACCGGCTCATGTGCGTGCCCTTCACGTCCGCCGGGAGCGCCACGGTCGCGTCCAGGCTGGCGACGGTGTGCTGCATGCCCTCCGCGCGGTCCCAGACGGTGATCGGCCACGAAAGGCCCTTGATGCCGACGCGATCGATGGCGATGCCGCGTTCATCCGCGTGGCTGGCGTGGTCCGGGAGCGAGGCACGCACGTGCCCTGGGCTGCTTCGCAGGCTCGTTGACGATCGGCTGGTCATGCGCGCAGCTACCGGTTATTCCCGAGATTGTCAACCCCGGTACGTCGCTGGGGTTGCCAGAAGTGGAAAGATGCCGATGGACGAGAGCGTGACCTGTACCCGCCGCCTCGAATGGGACGCGATGCACCGCATTCCCCGGCACGAATCCAAGTGCGCGGCGTTTCACGGTCACCGTTACGCTGTCGAGTTGACGCTGCGCGCAGGCCTCGACGATCGGGGGCGCGTCCTCGACTTCGGCGTGGTCAAGTCGCTCGTTGGTGGCTGGATCGACGCGAACTGGGACCACACCGCCATCCTGCAGCGCGATGATCCCGAGCCTGCCGTGCGGGCGATCGCCGAGTCCAACGCGCGGTTCGGCCGGCCCGTGTACTGGATGGACGCCCCGCCGACAGCCGAGTGCATGGCGATCGAGCTGGCGCGCGTCGCGCGGGAGCTGCTGGCGCCCACGGGCGTGCAATTGGTAAGGTTGCGCCTCTGGGAAACGCCGAACGGCAGCGCCGAGTGGGTTCTCGGCTCCGAGGGCCCGTGAGCTGGTCCGGGAAGGCGCTCGGGGGGCTCTTCGGCGCGCTCGTTGGTGGGCCGGTTGGCGCGGGGGTTGGCGCTGCGGTCGGGCACTACCTTGGCGACGCCCCTGCGCGGGGCTCGGCGCCGGCGATCGAGATCGTGCGGCTTGGCTGGGTGCACCACGTCTTTCGGGCGTCCGGGCCGGGCGTCGAGCTCGTGCCCGTTTGGATCGCCCGCGGACTGCGGGATCGCGACGTGACGGTGCGGATGGACGCGGCGGGAACCTGCGAGACCGCCATCGTCAGCCCCGAGCTGCCGGTCGAGGAGATCGAGGCGCCACGCTGGTTTCTGCCCTACGCGCGGGTCACGGCGGGGGACGGCGGCGATGTCGAGACGGGCGAGGTGAGCGTGACGCTGCGGACCGCTGGGCAGGGCGGTGTTGACCGCGAGCGGTTCGGGATCCCGATGCCGCGGCGCGTGCGACGCCTCGGAAACAGCGGCCCCGGGCGGATCGTCATGGCGCTCGTCGCCTGTGCACGGGCTGGGGGGCGCGCGCTGGGCGCGGAAGACCGCGAGTGGATCCGCATTCGCTTTTGCGAGGGTCATCCGCTGGATGCCGACGGATGCCTGTGGCTCGAGGCGTGGATGGACGAATTATCAGCCGCCGAGCCCGCACGTTTGAGCCCCGCGAGGGTGGCCGAGCGCGTGGCCACCCGGCTCGACCGCGAAGGCGCCTCCCGGCTCCTGATGTGGCTGATGCATGGCGCCAGGGCCGTCTGGCCCGGGTCCGCGGGCGAGGCGTACATCGCGGCGTTGGCGCGCGCGTGGGCGCTCGAGGATGCGCTGGACCGGCTGTGGGCTCAGGTGGCTCTGGAGCCGGACCCGGTCGCCCTCACAAAAGCCGCGGCGACGCTGGGGATTCCGGCTGGCAGTCCGCCGGATGTTGCGAGGGCGGCGTACCGGACCCTCGTCCAGCGGTGGCACCCGGATCGCGCGCGCACCGCCGTCGAAGTCGCGGAGTTCACGCAGCGCTCCGCGGCGATCAACGCGGCGTGGGCGATCTTTTCGCGAGGCTGACCAGCCTCCGGCGTCCAGCCTTTTCCCCGCCCCCGCGATAGCCCCCGCCCGTGTTCACTGGCCTCGTCGATCATGTCGCGCGCGTCGTCGGGGTCGGGCGCGCGGGCGCCGGGCTGATCCTCCGGGTTGAGAGCGAGTTTCGCGACTTCCAGGTCGGCGAGAGCATCGCCTGCGACGGCGTTTGCCTGACCGTGGAGCGCTGGACCGGCGGGACGTTTGAGGTCACCGCTGGCGACGAGACCCTGCGCGTCACAACGCTGGGGGGCGTGCGCGTCGGCGATGGCATTCACGTGGAACGGGCGTTGCGCCTTGGGGATCGGCTCGGCGGGCACATGGTCCAGGGCCACGTCGATGCCGTCGGCGATGTGGTCGCCGTCGTCCCTGAGTCGGCCTCCACGCGCATCGCGATCGCCGTCCCGGACGCGATCGCCCGCTACATCGCGCCAAAGGGCAGCGTGACCGTCGACGGCGTCAGCCTGACCGTCAACAGCGTCGGAATGACCGATGGACGCCAGCAGTTCTCCGTCGGCCTCATCCCGCACACCCTCGCCGTGACGAAGCTCGGGCAGGTCCGGCCGGGCTCGCGGCTCAACATCGAGACCGACCTCCTCGCCCGGTATCTGGAGCGCCTCCTCGGCGCCCCCGGGTCCACCCCTCCCGTTGGCGTCGGCGCCGACCTGCTCCGTCGCTCGGGCTTCACCCCCTAGCCGCCCGTCACGTCCCACTCCCCGGATTCCTCATGTCCTTCCAGGTCAATCCCTCCGATCCCGAAGTCCGCGTCCAGCTCGCCCTCGAGGACATCCGGCGCGGCAAGATGGTCATCCTCATCGACGACGAGGACCGCGAGAACGAGGGCGACCTCACGCTCGCCAGCGACCGGGTCACCCCCGAGGCCATCAATTTCATGGCCACCCACGGCCGCGGGCTCATCTGCGTCACGATGACGGAGGAGCGGGTCGCCGCGTTGAACCTGCCGATGATGGCGTCCAACAACCGCTCGCCGTTCTCCACCGCGTTCACCGTGTCCGTCGAAGCGCGCGACGGCGTCACCACGGGCATCTCCGCCGCCGACCGCTCCCGCACCGTCCAGGTCCTCATCGACCCCGCCACTGGGCCCAACGATCTGGTCACCCCCGGCCATATGTTCCCATTGAAGGCACGGAACGGCGGCGTCCTCGTCCGCACCGGCCAGACCGAGGGCTCCGTCGACCTCGCCCGCCTCGCCGGCTTGACCCCGTCCGGCGTGATCTGCGAGATCATGAACGAGGACGGCACGATGTCGCGCCTGCCCGACCTGGAGAAGTTCGGCGAGAAACACCAGCTTCACATCGTCGCCGTCGCCGACCTCGTCCGCTGGCGGCTGAAGTACGAGCAGCTCGTCACCCCCGTGCTCGACCTGCCGATCGCCACCGAGGAATTCGGCGCCTTTCAGGCACGCGTCTACCAGGCGATGGGCGGGGGCTTGCACCTCGCGCTCTGGTCGGGCGACCTCAAGGGGCCGGTCCTCACGCGCGTCCAGGCCTCCAGCGGCCCCGTCGACGTTCTCCGCGCGCTCGCCAGCGGCTCCCACGGTCCCCTGCGCGCCGCGATGGCCGCCATCGCCCGAGAAGGCAAGGGCGTCCTCCTTTATCTCCACATCGACGGCAGCGGCGCAGACGCGCTCCTCGCCCGCATGCGCGGGGAGGCCTCCCGCCACGACCCCCTTCGCGAGCTTGGGCTCGGCGCCCAGATCCTCGCTCACCTCGGCGTCCGCGAGATCCGGTTGCTGACGAACAACCCCCGCAAGATCGTCGGGCTCGATGCCTTCGGCCTCCACATCGTCGAGCACGTCCCGCTGGGGCTTTGAGCCCTTTTGGGGCGGCTCGCTCCCGCCCACGCTGTTCCAGATCCCGCATGGAACGCCGCGCCAGCCCTGCGCCGTGCCCGGGCGCGGTGTTCTGGCCTGCAGACAGGGGTCAAAAGTCGCGATCCGGAACGAGACCGGGGTCAAAAGTCGGGGTGGGGGTTTGCGGACGGTGAGCCGGCCCCTCAGCCGGGCACGTCGGCCCCGCCACCCGATCTCTCCACCGGCTGGTCAACGGGCAAACGCCGAGATTGGACGACCGGACGACGGGGCTCCTTGGCCCGAACGGCCTCCGCTCGCGCGCGGACAGTCGCCGCCGACTTTTGACTCGGGTCTGCGCTCGGTTCGCGACATTTCGGGCACGTCTCGGCGCCAACGGCCCCGGCCCCGAACCCCCGCGCTGCTGCCGCCCCTGTGGGACAATCGTCGGCGTGTACCTCGCTACCACTGGGCCGCGTACGAAAACCGACGACGTCACTTCTCGCACATCGGAGTGTGCGAGAAGCTGACATCGTCGGTTTGCGTACGGGGCTGTCGGCGTGGCGGGGGCGGCAAGAGGAAGAACGTCCGCGACCCGGGCCGCCGGGAACGACAGAAAGAAGCGGGAGAGTTGAACCGCCAAGGCCGCCAGGGAAATGCAGGAGGGAGGTTTTTGGTTACGGCGCGGTGGAGGCTGAAGTGGCAAAGCGCAAAGAATCCTGGCCTTCAAGGCATTTCTCGCTGGGGAACCCGGCGGGGCCGGGCCAGGGAGATGTCCCGGCGCTGCTCAGGCGCGTGGCGGACTCGATCGCGGAACGCGGACCGGTGCAGGTCCAGGACCTCCTGCTCCACATGGAGTTCAACGAACACGGCTACTGGCCTTCCATCACGGTCTATTTCTCGCCACCAGACGCTCCGGACGTCGGGCGGAAGACGGCCAGCAGAGCCGCTGTTCGAAGACTGGATACCTGAGGCCGGACCGATGAGCGCCGGGCGGTGCGTCATCTTCGGAAGATTGCGTCGCGCCCCTTGCCGCCCTCCTCAACGCACTTACTTTTTGATAGCCACCTGGAGCCCTACATGCCTGCTTCGCCTTCCCCCGCCCTCGTCTGGTCTGGCCGTATCGCCAGCGCGCTTCCTGTCATTGCTCTCATCGGTAGCGGTGGCGCGAAGATCGCACAGGTGCCGCAAGTCTACGAGATGCTCACCACGCACTTCGGGTACTCGCCGAGCGTGGTGGTGCCGCTCGGGATCATCGAGGCGACCTGCGCCCTTCTCTACGCCATCCCGCAGACCACGTTCTTCGGCGCGGTGCTGCTCACCGGCTACCTCGGCGGCGCCGTGGCGACCCATGTCCACGCGGGCGAGTCGCCCGTCGCGCCCTTCACCCTTGGCGTTCTGCTGTGGGTAGGCCTGGCGCTCCGCAACGAGCGCCTGCGGGACGTCATCCTCAACCGAACGTGATGTCCTGCATGCGGATGTTGAGTCGTCCGATGCGATAGTTCAGGTTCGACCGGCTGATGCCGAGCTTGCGCGCGGCGTGGGCCTGCACGCCTCCGGACTCCTGCAGGGCCTCGACGATGAGCTGGCGTTCAACCTGGTCCAGCGCGGTCGGCAGGCCGCCAGGGCCGATGTCGTTGACGGTCAGGCCCGCGCCGCCGGGTCGCTCGATCGGCTCTGCGTCCGGCAGGCGCACGGTGGCGATCTCGCCCCCTGCGGCGAGAAGCACCGTTCGTTCCATGAAATGTTCGAGCTCGCGGATGTTGCCGGGCCAGGGGTGTGCTTGCAGCTCCCGCATCGCGGCAGCGCTGATCGCGGGCTCGCGCCTGCCGTGCCGCTCCGCGAACTTCTTGCAGAAGTGGGCGACCAACAAGGGGATATCGTCACGACGATCGCGCAGAGGCGGAAGCTTGATGTTGAAGACGTGCAGACGGTAGTACAGGTCCGCGCGAAAGGTCCCCGCTTGCACCTCTTTTCGCAAGTCCCGGTTGGTGGCGCAGATGACGCGCACATCCACCTTCACTGGCGTCTCCCCGCCGACGCGCGTGAATACACCGCCTTCGAGCACTCGAAGCAGCCGAACCTGCACCGCCGCGGGGAGCTCACCGATCTCGTCGAGGAACAGGCTCCCGCCGTCGGCCTGCTCAAACTTGCCCTGATGTTGCCGGGTGGCGCCGGTGAACGAGCCGCGCTCATGCCCAAAGAGCTCGCTCTCAAGCAGGTTTTCAGGCAGCGCCCCGCAATTTACCGCTACCATCGGCCCATGCGCGCGCCGGCTCCGGTAGTGGATCGCGTGGGCGATCAGCTCCTTGCCGGTCCCCGTCTCGCCGTTGATGAGCACCAGCGCGTTGGAGTCCGCGACAGCCTGGACTTGTTCGTAGACCTCGCGCATCGGCCGCGAGATGCCGATCATGTTGGCGAAACCGTACTTTTCGGTGACCTCTTGCCGGAGTTGGGCCAGCTCACGCTGCATCGCCCGCGACTCGAGCGCCCGGGACAGCAGCAGGAGCAGCTCGTCGCGTTCGATGGGCTTGATGATGTAGTCCGAGGCGCCGGCCTTCATCGCGGTCACCGCGTCCTTGACCGACCCGAACCCGGTCATGATGACCACGCGCATGTCCGGCCAGTGCACCCGCACCTCGGCGAGCAGGTTCATGCCCGAGCCGCCGGGCATGTTCACGTCGGTCAGCAGCACATCGTAGGGTCCCTCGCGAAGCAATTGCAGCGCTTCGGCCGCCGACGCGGCGAGCGAGACTTCGCCCTCCGCCTTCTTGAGGTTGACCGAGAGCGCGGTCCGGACGGCGCGGTCGTCGTCGACGACGAGGATGCGAGCGGACTTGAGCATTCCGGCTAGTGAATGTTGAGGGTGTAAGGCATCATCGCAAACACCGTCGTGCCCTTGAGCGCCGCCATCGACCAGAACGGCTCCAGCTCCTTGGAGAGTTCCACGGGCATGCCACCGAACAGCGGCTTGGACCCCATGATCTTCGCGACCCCGGCCCGGATCAGGGTCGTCGGCAGGTCACCGGAGCCGTCATCGCCCCAGGGGTCGAACGCGACGAGGGAGCAGGGTGCATCCTCGGCTATGCCGGCTTCTTTCTTGGCGCGGGCGACGGCGTCGTAGAGCCCGCCGAACGCGTCAACGAGACCGCGTTGGGAGGCTGCGGTGCCGCTCCAGACCCGACCGCGCGCGATGGTCTGGACCTGGTCGGCGCTCAGGTGTCGGCCGGCGCTCACCTTCGACGTGAATTGGGAGTAGGTGTCGCCGATCATACGGTCCAAGGCTGCGAGTTGCACCTCGTCGAACGGCTTGGACATCGAGTACATCGACGCGTTGCGGCCCCGGTCAAAGCTCTCGGTCTCGACGTGCAGCTTGTCAAAAAGCCCTTCGAGGTTGTACTTTCCGCCGTAGACGCCGATGCTGCCGGTGACCGTCGAGGGCTCCGCGTAGATCGCCGTAGCGTTGGAGGAGACATAGTACCCGCCAGACGCCGCGTATCCGCCCATGCTCACGATCACAGGCTTGTGCTCGTCCTCAAGCCGGGCGACGGCGCGCCAGATCGCGTCCGACGCGAACGCGGAGCCGCCGGGGCTGTCCACGCGGAGCACGACGGCCTTGATGGCAGCGGTGTTTCGGGCTTGATCGAGGGCGTGAACGACGGTGTCGGCGCCGGTTGAGCCGCCCCGGAGGAACCCGCCCGTGCTGCTCTCGCCATCGGAGATGGCGCCGTCGACGGTGATGACGCCGATCGCGCGCTGCGGTTCCCAGCCGGAGTGGTCGGGGCTCTCCGCGTAGTGGTCGTCGAGGAACAACCCCTTCTTTCCAAAAACCTTGTGCAGCTCGTCTTCGACCTCGTCCGGGTACATCAGCCCGTCGACCAGCCCGTTGGACAGCGCTTCCTGGGCGGTGAACGGGCCCTGGTCGATGAGCGCCTTGACCTCTTCGGGTGTCTTGCCGCGGCCGATGGCGATGCCGCTCTGGAGCTGCGCCGAAAGATCGTCGAGCAACGCGTCCATCTCCTCGCGCGCGGGGTTCGAAGACGACGTGTTCGTCCACTGCTCGGGCGCGGACTTGTACTCAGCACGCTTGCGATACTGGGCTTGTACGCCGACAAGGTCGAGGGCGCCCTTGTAGAACTGCAGCTCTGCCGACAAGCCCACCAGCTCGATCCCGCCCGCCGGGTGCAGGTAGATGCGATCGGCGACGGAAGCAAGCATGTACGTCGCGTTTGACGCGTCGCCATCGACGTAGACCACGACGGCCTTGTGGGCGCTCCGGACGTCGAGGAGCAGGTTGCGGACCTCTTCGACCTGCGCGAACGAGAACGGCACGTCTCGCACGCGGATGAGCACGCCGCGCACCTGGGGATCGTCTGCGGCGCTCTTCAGGCGGCGCAGCAGGGTGAGGTAGCCCTCGGGGGCGCCTTCAACGCCGGCGCCCTGCGGGTTGTAGGGGTAGGGCCCGTCGAGCGAGAACTCGGCGATCTTCTGCCCCGGCAGGAAGAGCTGGTCCGCCCGCGGGATGCTGGCGATGTAGCCGCCAACGCCGGGATTCGCGGCGTCCGAGATCGCGCCGTCGCCGTCCACGCCCACAGCGAGATCGGCCACATGCACCTCCAGCGCGCCGCCAACGGTCAACGTGGCGGGGTTCGCGACCGGGACGTCGGTGTACGCGCGCACCCACAGGCCCCGGGCGGGCTTGATGCGCAGGGATGCCACGCCATGCTGCTCGAGCGCCGCGTCGGGCGCGGCGACCGCGCGCCAGTCCAGGCCCAGGGTGAGCGTGTCCTCCCACGGTCTTATCGCGATGCCAGCCCCATATTCGGTCGATACGCCAAGGTCGGGAGCGGGGCTGCCGATGTTGAGCGCGTGGCCGGCGAACCCGAGAAAAGGCACGGGGCGCCAGCCAAGGCCCAGGTCCCAGCTCACGAAGTTGTTGTTGCCGCCCTCCGGCAACTGCCAGTGCAAAGCAGACCCCAGCGCGAGGCCCTTCGCGAGCTTCAGCGATGCACCGCCCGATACCGTCCACCAACCGGCGTTCGCCCCCGTCGAATCGAGGAATTGGTGGTATCCGACCCCCGCGCCGAGGCCGTCGATCGTGGTCGCGACCGTGAACGAGTTCAGCCCATCCGTCAGCGAATTCGTGTGGTAGTAGAACGCGTAACCGGGGTCGCGGTCGAAGTTCATCAACGCGGGGTTCTGGTAGAGGACGTGCACGCCGTCCTCTCCCGCGAGGCTCTTGAACGGCAGGTCCGGGCGTTCCGCCTGTGCATCTGCCGCGAAGGCTGGCGTTGCGAGCGGGGCGAGGGCGAGGAGGCAGAGGCCGACGCGCGTGGCGCGTGACGTTGGCGTGAAGGGCATCCGGGCTCCGATGCGCTCCTGTAACGCAGGGGCGCTCGGCCAAGGCGCGGCGAGGCGCCGGGGGACGACCGGAAGGGACGGTCCATTTACGTGTCAAGAGCATGCCAGAGGTGGGGCAGGAACGGCTGCGGGCTAACTGGCGAAAACATTTTCACTAATTCTCGTCCACCTCTTGAAAGTCCGATCAGAATCGGCCAGAATCTTTGTTGGCCCCCAGGCGTTCTTCAGTTGAAACTGGATGGTCATGCTCCCCTTCCTCCGCTCCTCCCGCGCTCCCCGCCCGCCCCCTTGCCCGTCTCCCCCCTTTGAGGTCGCCATGCGGCTCCGCTCCTTCCTCCTTCCCCTCGTCCTCCTTGGCCTTTCCGTCCCGTCCGCGCTCGCAAACGCGCCCGGGCAGGCGGCGCCCGCCGTGGTCGCGCCCCTCACCGCCCCAGCGGTGGCTCCCGCACCCGAAGGCACCGCCGTCCGGATTGGCGCGCCCATCCAGCCGCTGCAGGACGCGCTCGCGCAGCTGTCCAGCGACCCGATCTTCAGCTCGGCGGCCGTCTCTGTCGACGTCGTGGACGCGAAGACCGGTGCCCAGGTCTACTCCTGGGGCGACGACAAGGGCCTGATCCCGGCGAGCACCATGAAGGTGCTGACGTCCGCCACCGCGCTCCGCACCCTCGGCCCCGCCTGGACGTTCCCGACCTGGGTGATGACCTCGGCGAAGGTCGACGAGACCGGCACGTTGAACGGCTCGCTCTACATCAAAGGGCAGGGGGATCCGACCATGGTGACCGAGCGGATGTACCGCATGGTCATGGACCTGCGCTTTCAGGGCGTGACCGACATCAAGGGCGACGTCGTGTTCGACGACGGCTACTTCGCCGACACCACGCTGATTCCTGGCTGGGACAACGCCGAGGATCTCGACGACGGCCCGACCTACTTCACGCCGCTCGGCGCTCTCTCGGCGAACTACAACATCGCTGCCATCGTGGTTCGCCCCGGCGCGACCGTGGGATCGCCGGCGCACGCCGAGGTCGAGATGCCGACGGCGTCCTCGGTGATCGACGACAAGCTCACGACGGGCAGCGCCAACAGCCGCCGGTGGGTCAAGATCGACCGGAAGCTCGATGACAGCGGGAAGATCGTGACCTTCACGCTCACCGGCAACGTCCCCGCGGAGAGCGACGCCGAGACGTTCTACAAGACCCTCGCCGATCCGCTCGGCAACTACATGGGTACCTTCTCCGCGCTGCTCAAGCAGCAGGGCATCAAGGTCCACGGCAAGCTCATCGCCGGCACGACCCCCGCGGACGCCAAGGTGATGTACGTCGAGCACAGCGACCCGCTGGTCAACATCCTCGCGGAGATGAACAAGCACTCCAACAACTTCATGGCCGAGCAGGTCGCGCGGACCGTGGGCGCCGAGCGCTACGGCCTGCCGGGGACGACCGCCAAGGGCACCGAGGCGATCGCCGAATACCTTGGTCAGATCGGCATTCCCGCCACTGACTACAACCTCGTCAACGGCTCGGGCCTCTCTCGCAACGTCACGCTCAAGCCCTCGGTGCTCGCGAAGGTCCTCGTCGACATGTGGAACAATCCCTCGGTCGGACCGGAGTTCCTGACGACGCTCTCGGTCGGCGGCCGCGACGGGACGCTGCAGTCGCGGTTCCGTGAAGAGGCCCTCGCCGGGCGGGTCCGCGGCAAGACGGGAACCCTCAACGGGGTGCATTGTCTCACCGGGTATGTGCGGTCGCAGGACGACCACGTGTACGCCTTCGCCTTCCTCGTCAACAATATCGACGGGGCGCTTTCCCGCGCTCGCCGCGCGCACGACCGCCTCGTCGGCGCGCTCGCGGGCTCCTCCGGGAACGTCGCCGACAGCAGCGACGAGCCGTCGCAGTAACGACCGCCCGCACCCCAAGTCCGGCTTGCGCGTGACGAACAAAAGCGTCCAGGGCTTGGCCGCGGCGCTCCGGACGCGGTACTTCGGTACGCATCGCCCCGATTCAGGTCGTCGGCGGGCGCCCTTTGATGGGCGATTGACGTGGTAGAGGTGTAAATGCAGCGTTCGAACTCGATTCTTCTGGCTACCTTCTCGATGGTGGCCGTGTTGTCGCCTGCGTTTGCCGCAGGGACGGACGCGCCTGCGCCAACCGCAGCCCCATCCGCGACGGCGACGCCGCCGGCTGCGGTGCCGCCCGCCGTCTCCGCGCCTGCTGCCCCGGTCAACCCCCAGACGCAGGCCGCTGCCGACGCCGCCGCGAGCGCGGACGCCCAGGCACTTGCCACGGTGAACCGACAATTGTTGACGGCTGAAGAGTCGGTGCATCGCACCAAGGAGAGCGTCTTCCGCGCAAAGGCAACGCTCCAGCTCCTCAAGGAGATCGTCATTGAGGGCTCCGCGAACGGCGCCCACGTGTTGATCCTGCACGAAGACAAGCTTGGAAGCGGATTTACCCTCTCCGCGGTCACCTACTTGCTCGACGGGCAGAGCAAGCTCTCCAAGGTCGATTCCTCTGGCGCGCTCGACCAGACGCGGGAGTTGAAGGTCGACGACGCCTCGATCGCCCCCGGCCAGCACGCCCTCGCGGTGGACTTCAAGGTCACGCCAACCGGTTTTGGCGTGTTCAAGTACGCCACCGACTACTCGATCGACGTCCGCCAGACCTACGCCTTCACCGTCGAAATCGGCAAGGCGTGCACGATCCACGCGACGATCTCCGAGAAGGGGAGCGCGGCGGACGCGATGGAGCAGCGCGTGAAGGCCGGATTCGACATGAAGTGCGAGACGCAGAATGCGAGATGAGCGCCGCGATCAGGGCTCGATGAGGAAGGGACCGTGGCGCGCAGTCGCGGTCACCGTCCTGTCGCTGGCGCTTTGCGCTTCGGCGCGGGCGGCGGATCGATCCGTCACCGACCGCATCGCGGGCATCGACAGCGACTCCAAGGTCCTCACCTCCCAGGTTGCCGACATCCGGCGCAATTTCACGGATCGTAGCGGGCTCATCGGCGCGTCGGACGCGCGCGATCGCTACGAGCAGGGCGTCTACGAGTACCTCGTCGGCGACTTCGGGAACGCCGCGACGACCTTTTACATCCTCGTGCAGTCCAACGCGCTCGCCTCGCCCGATCTCGCCCGCGACTCCGAGTGGTACCTCGCAGAGTGCTTGTTCGAGCTTGGTAATTACCGCACTGCCTCGGACGCATACGCCGCGATCATTGCGTACGGCCCGACGCACCCGTATTTCCCGGACGCTGCGCGCCGCACGCTGGAGACCGACGCGATCCTTGGGGACACGGCCGCCTTCGACAAGTTCTACAACGACTACATCGTCTCGGGCAAGGTCAAGACCACCGAGGTGATCAGCTACACCCTCGCGAAGTCGTTCTTCAAGCGCGGCGAGGCGGGCCGGGCGAAGTCGTTGTTCGACCAGATCGGGCCGACGAGCCCGTACTACTCGCGCGCGCGGTACTTCCTGGGCGTCCAGATGATCCAGGAGCAGAACTACAAGCAGGCGATCGAGGAATTCACCAAGGCTGAGGCTGATCCCGTCATCGACGACGATCACAAGCGCGTCAAGGACCTCGCCCAGATCGCGCTTGCCCGCGTGTACTACGAGCTGGGCGACATGCAGAACGCGGTCGCGTGGTACGGGAAGATCAACCGCACCAGCCCGAACTACGCCGACCAGCTCTACGAGAGCGCCTGGGCCGACATCAAGCGGGCGAGCGCGTTTGAGGCCGAGTCCAACGCCGAGTTTGCCGCAAAGGGCGATACGCAGGGGCAGAAGCCGCCCGTTGACCCCCGCGCGATCGTCAACTGGCGATCGGCCATCGGCCAGGTCAACCTGTTCCTGGAACAGTACCCGGACCACCGCTACACCTCCAGCATGAAGATCCTGCAGGGGCACCTGCACATGAAGCTCGAGGACTACAGCGGTGCCGAGGACAACTACCAGAAGGTCGTCGCTGAGTACGACCCCGTCGTCAGTTCGTTGGCCGCGATCAAGACCGATCGCACCGTGACCGGCAAGTTCCTCGACGAGCTGACGGACGACAAGACGGGCGCTGGCGAGGACCTCCTTCCCGGGTATGCCGAGCAGATCCTGCTCGCGCGGCCTGAGGTAAACCGGGCTGCGGCCGCCTGGGCGAGCCTCAACGAGCAGCGCCAGGAGCTGGTCGACAGCGACGAGATGATCAACCAGCTCCAGATCTCGCTCGGGGACAAGTCCAAGCGGCTTGGGACCTTCGTGACGGCGACGGCGGAGCTGGACACCATCCACGGCGGCGCCCTGCTGCTCCAGGGCCGGCTGCTCGACGTCGAAATCCAGGCCCTTCGAGCTGCGGTTCCGTCGCGTCGGGCCGAGCTCGCCGCGTTCCAGAAGCAGCGCGATCAGGCGTACGCGCTGGCCTCCAACGCGAAGGATGTCGATGCATCCGTTGCGGCTACGCTCGCGGGCATCCACAAGCAGCTATCCGGGTTTCGGACCGATTCTACCGATCTCACCCAGCTCCAGCAGATCGACCGCCTGTGGGCCTCCGCGCTCGCGGTGGATACGCAGGTCTCGCAGACGACGGCGCTCCTGAAAGATTCGGAGATTCGCGAGCTGGACGCCGTCCGGGCAAAGCTCGCGGACACCGAGAACAACGTCGCCGCGCTGCACACGAGCGTGGACACGCAGTCGGCCTCGGTGGAGATCCTGGCCGAGTCTGCCGTGCAGACGGGCGTGAAGGCGGTCGAGGGTGACTTCCGCACCGACGTCTTGACGGCGGACAAAGGGTACGTTGACGTGGCCTGGCTGCGCGAGACCGCGACAACCGAGCAGGAGACGTCGCTGACGCAGGAGCAGGAGCGCCTGCGCCAGCGGATCCGCGACCAGTACGACGCCCTTCGGACGACCCAAGGGATCGAGGAGACGGCCAAATGATCGGACCCCGGCAACCCGGGCGGGCCCCGCTCCTTGTCATGCTGGCGCTCGCAGGCCTCGTGGTCGCGCCCGCGCACGCGAGCGACCTCCCGAAGGTCACAAACCCGCAGGAATGGCAGGATTTCCAGGACACGCTGCAGCGGTATCAGGACCGCATGGGCGAGCTGCAGGGCGACGTCGCCGAGATCGTGCAACAGCACGAGACAGACGAGCAGAACCGCATCGACGGCATCTACGGTCCGATGATCGACAAGCTGAAGGCCGATGAGACGGCGCAGCGCAAGACCGCGATGGAGCGGCTTGAGGGCTTCCTCAAGAAGTACCCGGTCAGCCCCTACTCGGCGAACATGAAGTTCCGCTTGGCGGACCTGTACTTCCAGCAAGCGGACATCGACTACTTCGCGTCGTTCGTCGAATACCAGAAGTTCGTCAAGGCCTCCGCGGACCACCCCGAGATCGTGCTTCCCGAGCCGCCCCAGAAGGACTACTCCAAGTCCGTCGCCCTGTACAAGGATATCCTGGCGAACAACCAGGACTTTGAGAACCTAGCCGACACGTACTACATGCTCGGCTGGTGCTACAACGTCCAGGACTCCACGGTCTATGACACGGAGCTGGCGCGCGGTAACTACGAGGCGATCATCGGCCGCTTTCCCGGCACCGAGTTTGCGAACGACGCGAACATGGCGCTCGGCGAATACTGGTTTGACCTTCCGAACCCGACCAAGAACACGCCGACCGCCATCAGCTACTACAAGGCCGTCCTGGCCGATGGCGAGAAGGGCCGGAACTACGACAAGGCGCTGTACAAGCTCGGTTGGTCCGAGTACAAGCTCAACCATTACGACGCCGCGCTCGCGGACATGGTCACGCTGCTGGACTTCTCCGACAAGGAGTTCATCCAGACGGGAAAGCCGGCGAACACCCGGCCGGAGGCGATCAAGTACCTCGCGATCTCGTATTCGGACATGGGTCTGAACCTCTCGCGGAAGCCAATCGATCTTGCCGTGGAGCACCTCAACAAGGTCGGCGACCGGCCGTGGGAGCACGAGGAGCTGGAGACGCTCGCGACGGTCCTCGTCACCGCCGCCAAGCTCGAAGACGCGATCGACGTCTGGGCGTACATGCAGAAGCGCTGGCCGCTCGACCCGAAAAACCCGATCTACCAGCACGAGATCGCGCTCGCCTACCTGAAGCTGCCCGCCGGCGCCGATCACCCCGACTCGGATGCGGCGATGGCCGCGTTGTCCGCCAACTACTCGGACGACAGCCCGTGGTTTGCGGCCAACCGCACGAACGCCGACGCGATCGCCGCCGCCCGTGATTTCATCCAGGAGTCGTTGGGCCAGGTGGCCACGACCCTGTTCGCCAACGCCCAGAACACCGGGCAGGTCGCCGACTTTGCGGCAGCCGCGGCCAAGTTCAAGGAGTGGCTCGACAAGTACCCGTTCGGCAACTCGTACAACGACTACGAGTTCTACTACGCGTCCTGCTTGTACTCCTCCAATCAGTTCGACGACGCGTTGGCGGCCTACGCGCAGGTCCTGAAGAACGAGCACTCGCCCTACCAGGAGAACGCCCGGTACCAGATCATGCAGGCGCGACGCCAGCAAGTGCTCGCCAAGTACGGCAAGGCCGAGGACGTCCCGCAGGGCCAGACCATCGACAAGACGGTCACCTCGGACTTTGGCAAGAGCATCACCGTCTACCATGTGTCCGACGAGCAGAAGGCGTACATGGCGTCGATCGACGACGTACTGGCCCGCACCTTCACCTCGCCGGACGTGGCTCCCCTGGTCGACAAGAGCCGGCCGGCGCTCACCTATCTGCCCGGTCAGATCCTATTCAATCACGGCGACTTTGTGGACGCGCGACCGCGCCTGCAGGAAGTCGTGGACAAGTACCCGCAGACCAAGGAGGCCGTGTACTCGGCCGGCCTGTTGGTCGACATGTCGTCGCAGGAAGGCGATCTCGAGAAGGTGTCGAGCTTGATCGACGAGTTCACGGCCAAGCACCTCGGGCCCAACGGCGCAGCCGGCGGGGTCGACGACACCATGGCCAAGCTCAAGACGATCCAGGAGCAGGCCCAGTTCAAGCTCGCGCACGACAAGGCGGACAAGGGCGACCACATCGGGTCTTCCAAGGCATTCCTGGCGTTCATCGAGCGGTTCCCGGCGTCGGACTACATCAAGGATGCGCTCTACAACGCTGCCAACCAGGCCGATGTCGCGGGCGACGCCACGCTCGCGATCTCGCTGTTCGAGCAGTACGTCGCGCAGTACCCGACGGACGACAAGTCCGAGGGGTTGTCCTTCCGAATTGCAGACACGTACGCGCAGACGTTGAACCTCCCGAAGGCCATCCAGAACTACGATTACATCGTGAAGAATTTCCCGGACAGCGGCGACGCGAAAGCGGCGATGTACAACAGTGCGTTCTTCAAGGTCGGCGTCGGGGACCACAAGGGCGCCGCGCTGGAGTACGAGCAGTACGCCAACAAGTACGGTGATGCGCCGGACGCCGAGCAGACCTACTGGGCCGCTGGCGACCAGTGGGAGATCATCGGCGAGAATGACGCCTTTGCCTTCTACAATCGCTACCTCGACAAGTACGGCGCGTCGAACCCGGACCACGCCGTCGAGGCGCTCTACAAGGTCGCCAAGATCCAGGAGAAGCGCCCCGGCGGCAAGGCTCCCGCGACCTGGGCCAAGCTGCAGGACACGTTCCGGTCGGCCGCGACGGCTGGCAAGCCGCTCTCGCAGAAGAGCCGGGCGATGGCTGCAGAGGGCGCCGTCAGCGACCTCACGAAGGAATTCGACGCGCTGAAGACCGTCACCTGGTCCAAGACGGACGAGAAGAAGAACGTCGACTACATCCTGAACAAAGACACCGGGATGCCGTCCAAGATCAACGCGCTCACCAACCACGCGGTCGACATCGTCAACACGTATTCGGACTACGACTCCTCGCAGGCCGCGCAGTACTTCATCGGCATGTCCCGGCTCTCCTTCGCGGATGCGCTCTACAACGTGCCCGTCCCGAAGGAGATCGCCAACAACCCGGACCTCGTCGACGAGTACAACGCCCAGTTGGACCGCTACCGGCTGCCGTTTGAGGATCAAGGCAAGAAGTTCCTCATCGCCGCGTTGGACAAGGCGCGCACGGACAAGCGCTGGTCGTCGTGGAACTCCAGGATGTTGAGCGAGCTCAACGCGCGCTACCCGTCTGAATTCCCGAGCGAGCGCACGGAGACCCGTGGCCCCATCGATCCGGGTGATGTGCCCCTCGGCATGCCGACCGACGATGTCTCGAAGACAGAGGAGACGCCGTGATTCGCTCGAACCCCCGAACCCGGCCGTCCCCGCTCCTCACCCTTGTCGGGCCTGTCGCGCTCGTCGCGCTCGCAGGCTGCCCGAAGCAGCCTACGACGACGGCGCCGGTAGCCACCCCCGCGCCTGTCGCCACCGCGCCGACGACTCCGCCCCCGGCCACCACGCCCGACGCGACGGCCACGCCCGCCGCGACGCCCGACGCCGCCGCTGCGCCCGCGGACACCGGCCCAGTCGACCCCCTGAAGCCCGATGATCGCAAGCAGCTTCAGGACGCCGCCGCGATGCTTGGTACGCGCGACCCGGGAAAAGCGGGCCAGGCGCTTGGACTTTTGAACTCCCTGGCCGTGGCCTATCCGGATCTGGCCGCGATCCCCTACGACATCGGTGTGGCCTGGCACTACCAGGGCAACGACGACGAGGCGCGCAAGGCCTGGTTGCGGGCAACCAGCGTGGACCCCACGTTCGACAAGGCATGGTTGAACCTGGGCGTGCTCCAGCAGACCGCCGGGCACCTGGATCTCGCGCTTGCCTCGTTCCAGTCCGGCCTCGCCTACAACGCCCGCAGCGTGGACCTTCAGGTCGCCGCGATCAACGACCTGCGCGAGCAGAAGCGGTACGACGAGGCGATCGCCCAGGCCAAGGCCGCGCTCTCCGTGAACTCGCGCGCGATCCCGCTCTTCTGCAACCTCGCGATGGTCTACATCGAGACCAACCAGCTCGATCTCGCGGCGTTCATGCTCACCAAGGCCGAGGAGGACAACGGCGGCGGCAACGCCCAGCTCCACGCGACGCTCGGCCAGGTCTATCTGCTCAAGAACGACCCCGGAAACGCGGTCATCGAGTGGCAGAAGGCGCTCACGATCGACCCGTTCCAGATGGCCGCGCTCCAATATCTTGGCGCGTACTACCTTGAGAATCGCGCCTACGAGGACGCCCAGCCGCTCTGGGAGCGCGCGGTGGCGACAGCGCCCAGGAACGCCGGAATCCACATGAACCTGGCCATCTGCTACCGCGGTCTCGGCTCGCGCTTTGCGGACAAGCCGGATGACCCGGGGTCGGTGGCATCGGCGGCCGCGCAGTTCGCCGCCGCGAAGAAGGAATATGAGACCGCGCTCTCCCTCGACAGCAAGAACGCCGAGCCCTGGCGCGACCTCGCGGTGCTCTACGGCGACTACGAGAAGGACTACGACGCCGCCCTGAACGCGATCGCCCAATACCGGTCGCTCGGCGGGGGCACCCCTGCGGAGCTGGACGCCTGGGTCGCGAACATCCAGAAGACCAAGGCCAAGGCAGAGAAGGACAAGGCCCGCGCCGAGGCTCGCAAGAAGAAGGACGCCGAGGAGGCAGCCGCTGCGGCAGCCGCGGCACTCCAGCAGCCGGCGCCTGCGCCTGACGGTACGCAACCCGCGCCTACACCCGACGGCACCCAGCCAGCGCCCACGCCCGCTCCCGCGCCGACGCCCGCTCCCACGCCGACGGACGGGCAGACGCCTGCGCCGTCGCCCGCTCCCGCGCCGGCCCCAGCCCCAACCGGCACCGATCAGCCCTGGGGTACCCCCGCGCAGCCTGCGCCCGCGCCAACGGATGGCCAACCCGCGCCGGCTCAGCCAGCGCCCGCGCAACCCGCCCCGGCCCAGCCTGATCCGA
Organism: uncultured Pseudomonadota bacterium; assembly: GCA_903844155.1. Lineage (GTDB taxonomy): Bacteria > Myxococcota_A > UBA796 > UBA796 > SXON01 > CAIUMM01. The sequence goes on from CAIMSU010000366.1 coordinate 31,976, forward strand.
ACAGCCCCTGGGGCGGTCATTGATCCCCGCCGTCGACCATTGTGGTGCATTTGACCGGAGGTTCTCATGACGTCCCTCTCCCGTTTCGCCGTCCTCTGCGTCGCGATCCTCGCCCTCTCGGCCCCCGCGTTCGCCGCCAAGGAGTTCGTGATCAAGGGCGATGACATCAAGGCCGAGGTCCAGAAGCCCGAGATCACCATCCTCATCAGCCGGCAGAACCTCACGCCGAAGTACGTCCTCGATCTGAAGGAGAGCTTTCTCCCCAAGATCATCGACTCGGTCAACGAGAAGCCATTCTAGTGCCGGCCGAATTCCGGCTCGCTGACGCGCCCGCCGTAGTGGCGCCCGGAGCCTGATCATGGATTGGAACCTCGGGAAGTGGATCTCCGACGGCGGCATCTTCATGTGGCCGATCCTCGTCTGTGCCGTGATCGGCGCGACGATCTCGGCGGAGCGCTTCATCTTCCTGTTCCTGCGCGCGTCCATCCACGCGCCGACGTTCCTGGCGCAGGTCCAGCGTGATGTGCTCGACGGAAACGTCGATGGCGCGCTGAAGATCTGCAACGCCGAGTCCGCGGCGGTGCTGCCACGGGTGCTCAAGGCGGGCTTGTTGCGCGCGGGCCGGCCCGAGGCTGAGATTCGCGACGCGCTCGAGGAGGCAACGCTGGAGGTCGCGCCGCAGGTCCAGCGCCGGATCCCGTACCTCACCACCATCGCCAACCTCTGCACGCTGCTCGGTCTGCTCGGTACCATCCAGGGCTTGATCCTCGCGTTTCACGCCGTGGCGGACGCGAACGCAGAGGCCCGCTCCACCGCCCTCGCCTCTGGTATCGCCGTCGCCATGAACGCAACCTTCGCCGGCTTGCTCGTGGCGATCCCGGTCCTCGCTCTCCACGCGATCGTCGCTGCCCGCGCGAACCAGATCCTGGACGAGGTGGACCACGGCTCGGCCCGGCTCGTCAACCTCCTCAACGCGGTCGCGCTCCGGGGTGCGTCGGCGCGCGCGGAGTGAGGATGGTCCGACGCTACGGCATGGTCGACAACGGGCCCGGGCTCGATCTGGTGCCGATGCTGAGCGTCATGGTGCACCTCGTGCCGATGCTGCTGTTGAGCGTGCGGTTCCTCGCGCTCGCGCAGATGGCAGCGCGCGGCCCGGTGATCTCGGCGTTGGAGCCGCCGGATGCGGGTGCGCTCGCCGAGCAGTCCAAGCGCGTTGTGAGCGTGGAGATCGATGGCAAGGGGTTTCTGATCGGCGGGAGCGCCGGCCTCGATCCCCGGATCCCCTGCACTGCCGCGTGCGCGCCGGACACCTACGACTACGCGGCGCTGGACAACGCGTTGCGCTCGCTCAAGGCCGATCATCCCGACGAAAAGCGCATCGTCATCGCCCCGGGCGACGATGTCCCGTTTGACGTCGTCGCCCGCGTGATGGCGGAGGCGCGGTCGGACGTCAGCGGTGGGAAGGCGCGTGAGCTGTTCCCCGAGCCCCTGCTCGCGGTGCGGCAGTGAGCGACGTGCGGCGGGACGATCCCCGGCTCCGGCGTCAACGCCGGCGTGAGCGTGCGGCGCGGCGGTTGCCGACGAACCCGTATCTGCAGATCACGTCGATGACGGACATGTTTACGTTGATCCTGGCGTTCCTGCTGTCGTTCTACGACCCGGCGCAGGTCGATGCGCCTTCCCTGGTGCTGCCCTCCGTTGCCGCGCTCGGGGGCGAGAAGGAGGGGATCAAGCTGGAGGTTCGGAAGGATGCCGTGGTGCTCGACGGGGTCGTCCTGCTGCCCCTGGACGGGAAGGGCGGGATCGAGTCGGGGACGGAGCGGAGCGGTCGCATCCTCACGGCTGTCCGCGATGCGCTGCAGCCCCGCGTTGCCGACCCAGCCCCGACGCTGCTGGTCGCCTGCGACAAAACCGTGCCTTTCAGCGTGATCGGCGACGTGCTGAGCTCAGCGAACGCCGCGGGTTTCCATGACTACCGGTTCGTCGTGGAGAGCACGCGCTGATCGCGTTCGACGGGTCCGGTGTTGGCTGGCCAAGTCGAAGGCGCGGCTTCGTGCCCCGCACGAAGCGTGCCTTCGACGCGGTCAGCAGCGGTCGCGCTCGCCGGAACCTGCGCAGGTGTGGACGGGTCAAGAGAGGTCACGAACCCAGGTCCCAGCCGGAAAACATGGCGCGACGGGCAACAAACAGCCAACACCGGACCGAAGGGTCCGGGGTTGGCTGCGCGGGAACCGATTTCACGCTACGTTGTCAGTCGACGTACACCCGGAATTCGCAATGCCGCCAGCCACGCAGTCCATCGCCCCCGTTGCCGCCAAGCCGAACGCCAAGGTGCTCCGCCTCGGGTTGATCAAGGAGGGCAAGGTCTCCGAGCGCATCACGAAGCTCGGCGAGGTGGTCGGCGTTGGCGAGAGCCAACGAAATCTCTTCCAGATCTCGGACGCGAAGCTCGGGCAGCGGCTCGAGATGTTCATCCCGCAGCGTGAAGGGTACCTGCTGCAGGTGCCCGACTGGGTCGAGGGGATGATCCAGACGAAGGACGGGATGAAGTCGCTGAAGGATCTGCGGTCGACCGCGCAGAAGAAGGGGGACCTGTATGTGTACCTCCTCGACGACAAGATGCGCGGCAAGCTGGTCATCGGCACCAGCAGCATCCTCTTCCAGTTCGTCCCCGCGCCTCCCCAGCCCGAGCGCGCGATGTCCGCCTCGGACTTTCGGGCAAAGTTCTACGACGACGAGGATCCGCTGTTCCTCGCCCTCCTCGGCACGCTCTCCGTCGTCGCCGCCGCGTTCCTCTGCTACCTCGCGATCACGCCCCGGCCGGATGACTCGGAGCTCGTCACCCTCGACGACGTCACCAAGCTCCTCGACAAGGACATCAAGCCCATCGCGATTGATGTCCAGCAGCCGCAGGACGACGGCAACAAGCCCGCCGAGGACAAGCCGAAGGACAAGCCGGCGCCCAAGGACGACAAGTCCAACCAGGCGCCGCCGCAGGCCGCCACCCCCCAGTCCGCCGCCCAGCAGGTCGCGCAGAAGTCGCTCCTGCTCCAGGCGCTCGGCACGACCGGCGTCGGAACCACCGGCGACACAGCGGTGGACATCCTCGGCGATCAAGCAGCCATCCAGGGCCTCGACCACGCGCTCGCTGGCGTTACGGGCGCGCAGCAGGCCGACGCGTCGAACATCGGCAAGACACAGGCCGGCGGCGCCGGTGGGCGTGGAGACGTCACGGTTGGCGTGGCTACCGCGGGTGGCGGCACCGCCGCGGTTGGCGGCAACGTGGAGGTCAAGGTCAAGCGGCCGGTCGTCGCGGAGGGCGAGGTGAGCAGCGACGCCGATGCTGGTACCGTCGGCCAGATCAAGTCCGTCGTCAGCAAGCGCAACGGCACGTTCGCGAGCTGCGATCAAACGGCGCTCAAGCAGAACCCGGACCTCAAGGGTCGAATCGTGGTCGGGTGGTCCATCAACGCCGGCAAGGTCGGCAACGTGCATGTGGTCACGAACAGCACGGGCGACGATCAGCTCGGCACCTGCTTTGCCACCGTCGTCCGCGGCCTGCGCTTTGACCCGTCCATCACCCAGGAAGTCGACGGGTACACCTGGGCGGTCTCCGGCGCGAACTGAGCGCGGGGCCTGTTGGGGGGCTGGGCGGCTCGGTCGGCCCCTCGCCGGTCCAGACACTTCGCGGAACGCCGCGTCGATCCGTCGCGGGTTCGCTTTGGTGTGCGGACCCTCGCGCATTGCCGCACGGTGCGATGGGTAAGCCTTTGCCGGTCCCTGACAGGAATGGGGAGAGTCCAGCGGTCCCGGTGCACTGATCAAGGACGCACACGAGGCCCGTCATGCAGCCGACCAGCAAATCCCCCTTCGGCCCCACGGGTACGCCGCCGGGTATACAACATTTCGACAGGGTGCGCCGCGCGCCATCCGGCTATGCTGGTGATCACCGGAGAACCGAGATGACCCAGTCCGCGTATCGGTCGCTGTCGCTCGCCGCTTTGCTGCTCGTTGCGCTGGTTGGTCGCGCGCGCGCCGCCGAGCCCGATATCTCGACCGCTGTCGAGCAGTCCGCGTCGCTGTCCATGACGGACAAGCTCAAGTTCGCGGAGGGTGCCGTTGGCACGACCCAGGGCTGGGTCAGTGCACTCCAGGCGCTCAAGGACGCGGCCCTGAAGGATCGCGCGCTGACGGACGACGAACGCCGCGCCCTGATCGCCTGCTACGACAAGGTGCTGACGCCCTTGAACGCGTTCCTGAGCACGATGCACAAGTCCGCGAACGAGATGCAGGCGGACATGGTGGCGGGCGACGATGCCCACGTGGACCTGCTCTTCAAGCAGATCGCCGTTGTCTACAAGCTCGCCGTCGCCAAGCAGGCGGAGTCCATGGTCTGCACGTCGAACCCGGATGGGGCCACGGCAAATGGGGATCAGGTCACGAGCCTTGACGGCCCCCCGGACTCCAACACCGCCGTCACCGACGTGGTGGTACCGCCTACAGTCGTCGTGACGGCCAACTGAGACCCGTGACGCTTCGCCCGACCGGCATCGTTCCTGCGCTTTTCGTCCTGCTGCTGGCGAGTCCGGTGGCACAGGCGGGGGCTGGGGATCACATCCACTCGGGTCAGCTCGTCATCACGCCGTCGGTGACCTTTGGCACGACCTACCACTCGAACATCTACCTCTCGGACGGCAGCGCGGACTCCCCGACCGTCGGCGCCCCGGCGATCCTCGTCGAGCCGCAGGTCAAGCTGACGCTCCCCAAGAAGGATCTGCAGCTCGACTGGGAGCTTGGCTACCACCTCAAGAAGTTCCTCGACCTCGCGCCGGGAGACCCATACAACGTCCAGAACCTCGACCGGTTCAACGAGGTCGACAGCACGCTGGGCTTCGTTGGCTTCAAGCGCAGCGCGGTCGGGATGATGTTCGGCGACGTGTTCTCGATCTCCAACTACCCGGCCGAGCTGGCGACGAGCGACTCGGATGCGAACGTCATCGTGACCTCCAACGATGCGCAGGGCGGGGTGGTGCTCCGACCAGGATCCGCGCTGGACATCGACGTGCTCGGGCAGGTCGGCATCGACAACTACAACATCCCCGGGGTGTTGCAGGAGAACGCGACGACCTTCAACTACAACAACCGCGCCAGCTACGGGCCGATCCTCAACGCCAACTGGCGCTTCTTGCCCAAGACCACGATGGTGAGCGACAACTCGGTCCTCTGGAACAACTGGAAGGACAACCTCATCGCCTCCATCGGCCCCCAGACCGCGGGTGCCGACTACGGCAACTACATCGGGAAGCCCGATTCGATCGCGTGGCGCACGCTCTGGGGCATCAAGGGCCAGTTCACCCAGAAGATCGGCGCGGAGATCGAGCTTGGCTACGGGGAGGCCTACTACGACGAGCAGACCGTGCTCGATCAGGCCGGCTCGATCGCGAGCGACAGCGCGGAGCTGGATCTCAACACCGGTCAGGAGAGCTTCGACAAGGATCTCAAGGGTCTGAAGGACGGCTCGCTCGTGAACGTCCAACTCGCCTACGCGCCCGCGAAGACGCAGACCGTCACGCTCGGGTACAAGAAGGACTTCCAGGACGCGGTGTTCACCAACTACGTTGCCTACAACTATGTTTTCGCCCGCTACGGGGGCACGTACTTCAAGCACATGGGGGTCGGCGCCGAGCTTGGTTTGCGGTACGACGCGTACCACGGCGAGGTGCATCGGACCGATCGCAACCTCTCCGCGAAGGCGGAGGTCGGCTACAAGTTCACGAGCTTCCTCGATGCATCTTTGAGCGGCGGGTGGGCGCAACGGTCCTGTGCGGTGTCCGGCTGCGAGGGCGTGTTCTACGCGACCCAGTACGACGATTTCTGGTCCGAGCTTTCTGTGACGGCCACCTATTGATCAGCGGCGAATTCTGGCTGTTTCCGGCAGAAGTTGCGATAGACTGAATCCGGAGGTCTCTTGCTCCTCGTCCTCCTGGCCACCCTGTACGCTCGCGCGGCCGACGGCGTCGCCGAAGTCCTTGACTACCAGATCGGGCCGGGCGACGTGCTTTATCTCGAGGTTGTCGGCCAGCCCGACATGACGGGGGAGGAGCGCGTTTCTGGAGACGGGAACATCATGGTCCCGGAGGCCAAGTCCGTGCCGATCGCTGGTCTCACCCTGGACCAGGCGCGCGACGCGATCATCGGCACCTTGGCGGCGGGCTACCTGCGGAATCCCCAGGTCGTGCTCAACGTCAAGGAGTTCGCGAGCAAGAAGATCGCGGTGAGCGGCGGGGTGAAGACGCCGGACAGCTACGCGATGGAGGGCGGTCGGTCGCGCCTCTCGGATGTGCTCCTGCGCGCGGGTGGGCTTGTGGACCCGGCGGCGCCGCGGGCGGAGGTCTGGCGCGACGTTCAGGGCGTCCGCCACATCATCCCCGTGGACCTGGAGCGCTTGCGGCGGGGCGAGGCTGAGGGCGACATCGAGCTGCTCGCGGGCGACACGGTGTACGTCCCTCAGGTCGACCAGGTCTACGTCGACGGGCAGGTGGGAAAGCCGGGGGGCGTGGCGTACCGCGACGGGATGAAGCTCACGGAGGCGATCGCGCAGGCCGGGAGCGTGACGTCGTTGGGCCGGGAGCAGGCGGTGACCATCACGCGGGACGGCGAGCAGATCCGCGTGAACCTCAAGCGGGTGCTCGCGGGAAAAGAGGCGGACTTCGCGCTCAAGCCGAAGGACCACATCTACATCCCGGAGTCGACCTTCTGAAGGCAGCTTCATGCCTGATCAAGCGGGGGAGGTGACACGTCAAGGGAATAGGGGTAGCATGTACCGTTGACGGAGCTACCGGTGGCAAGAGTACGTGCGGCGCAGGCGATGATCCCAGAGTCCACCTCGTCCTCGGCGGCGCCTGAGCGAACCCAGGCGCCACGGGCGCTGGAGGCCCGGGCAAAGCCGCGTTCCTCGGGAACAAGCAAGCGCCGGAAGTCCCCGACGCTCACGGTTGCCCCCGCGGCGACCGCCAACCCCCACGTGGAGCAGGCGATGCTCCTTGCGGGGCTTGGCGCCTGCGGATTCATCGCGTTGGCGCTTGGTTCCTGGCATTCGACGGACACGAGCTTCTCCGTGGTCGGGCACGGGCCGGCGCGAAACGTCGTCGGTAGCCTTGGTGCGGTCATCGCGGATCTGCTGCTGCAGGGCTTCGGCTACGCGTCCTGGGCGGTCGTTGGCGTGGCGGCGATGATCGCGCTCCGGCTCGCGGGCCGGCGGGTTGGTGGCTGGATGTCGTCGCTGCTTGGCGGATTCGCCTTCGTCTCCCTCGCGATCGGCGTTGAGCTCGTGGTCGGGGTGCCTGGGACGGCGTTTCCGGCGGGCGGGCTGGTGGGCGCGCTCGGCGTGCGCTTCCTGGTGCCCGAGCTGGGGCGCGCGGGTACCGGTATCGGGGTTGGGGTCGCGCTGGTCACGAGCTTGACCGTGCTGTTCAAGATCAACTGGCAGCCGATGTTCGCGCGGGCGGTCGAGCGGGTGCAGACGGGCGTGCCCGCTGCAGCGCGCGCGGTCGGGTCGTTTGGCGGTGCGGCGGTACGCGCCGGGGCCAGCGGTGTCGGCGCCATGCGTGATCGGCTGCGGCCGGTGCCTCAAGACGAGGATGAGGAGGCCGACGGAGGCGACGAGGACGAGCGCGACGATGTCGCCAGCGAGCTGGAGGCCCCTCCCAGGCTTACGGCTACCCCCCCTCGGCTGACGACGACGACGTCCCAGCCCGTGCGGCTCACGAACACCGACCGGCCCCGCCTTACCGAGGATCGCCCCCGACTCCCCGAGCCGGCCCGTCCTCGCCAGCCCCCGGTCCGCTCGGAGCGCCCCTCGCTTCCGGATGTCCCCTCTGTCGACCTCCCCGCGCCCCCCAGCGTCTGGGCCTCGCGCGCGGTGCCCGACCTGCTCCCCATCGACGACATCGACCGTGACGCACCGACGCAGCACTCGGCGCGGGAGCTGGTCGAAGTCGAGTGGGAGCGCACGCAGAACCCGTCGCGCGCCACCGTGACAGGCGGCGACGCTGGGTCGAGGCCGTCGCCGACCCGACCGGAGCCCGCATCCCGCGCGGAGCCACCAGCCCGGCCGTCGCTCTCGGCCCCGCCCCGCGCCGCCGATCCACCGTCGCGGTTCGATGCAGGCCTCTCAGCCTACGCGTCCGGGGACCGCGCGTCCGTCTCGGCTCGCCCCTCCGTTGCGGCCCCACCGTCGCCCCGGGCCGCTGCTGCCGAAACCGCCCGTGCGCCCGTCGCCGCGCTGCCGTCAGACCCCGCCGACCTTCCGTCGCCCGCCGCCCTGCCCGTAGCCCAGCCGCGTCGCCAGGGCGCTTCACTCGCCCCGCTCGCTCCGACCGTCAGCCCCGGCAACCTGCGTTCGGGGGGCGTGAACGACGATGGGCGCGCCGTCCGCGTTCCCGTCGCCGCCCAGCGGCCCTACGAGCTGCCACCCCTCTCCCTCCTCGACCACCACCCCGAGATCGTGACCGCCACGGACGAGGCGGTGCTCCACGAGCTGGCGCACACACTGACCGCGAAGCTCCTGGATTTTGGCGTGGAGGGGCGCGTGACGGCGATCCGGCCCGGCCCGGTCATCACCATGTTCGAGTACGAGCCCTCGCCCGGCGTCAAGCTCTCCAAGATCGAGTCGCTGGAGGACGACCTCGCCATGGCGCTGAAGGCGATGAGCGTCCGCATCATCGCGCCGATCCCAGGTCGCGGGGTTGTCGGCGTGGAGATCCCGAACGAGAAGCGCCAGACCGTCTGGTCGCGGGACTGCTTCAGCTCGAAGGAATTCCGCGATCCAACGCGGGCTTTGCCGGTCGTGCTCGGCAAGGACACCGAGGGCCGGCCGTATGTCGCCGACCTGCAGCAGATGCCCCACTTGCTCGTTGGTGGGACGACGGGTGCTGGCAAGAGCGTGGGCGTCAACGCGATGCTGTGCTCGTTGCTCCTGACGCGCACGCCCGAAGAGCTTCGGTTCATCCTGGTGGATCCGAAGATGCTCGAATTCGAGATGTATAAGGACATCCCGCACCTCCTGCACCCGGTGGTCACCGAGGCAAAGCTGGCCTCCGCTGTGCTGAAGTGGGCGTGCGTGGAGATGGACGAGCGCTACGAGCTGCTCGCCCGCTGGCAGACCCGCAACATCGAGGGCTACAACCAACGCGTCGAGGAGGAGTCCAAGGATTGGACGCCCGAGAAGGCCAGGAAGTTCGCACCGAAGGACTGGCCAGAAGGGGACCTGCTCCCCGCGCCGAGGAAGCTGGCCTACATCGTCATCGTGATCGACGAGCTGTCCGACCTGATGATGGTGGCCAAGAAGGACGTGGAGGTCAGCATCGCGCGCGTTGCCCAGAAGGCGCGCGCCAGCGGCATCCACCTCATCGTCGCAACGCAGCGCCCGAGCGTGGACGTCATCACCGGATTGATCAAGGCCAACCTTCCCTCCCGACTCGCCTACCAGGTTCGGCAGGTGAACGACGGTCGCACGATCCTCGACCAGAAGGGCGCCGAGACGCTGCTCGGCAAGGGCGACCTGCTCTTCCTCGGCCGTACCGGCGGACTTGTCCGCTGTCATGCGCCGTTCTTGACCGACAACGAGGTGCGGCGCATCACCGACCACTGTCGCGCCCAGGGTGCGCCCGAGTACGCGCCCCCCATCCGCATGGACGAGGGCGAGGGCATGAGCGACGACGATCTCGCCGCGGAGAAGGACGAGAAGTACGATCGGGCGCTCGATTTTGCGATCGAGAAGGGCCGGATCTCGACGTCGATGATCCAGCGCCACCTTGGCGTGGGGTACAACAAAGCGGCGAAGATCATGGAGATCATGGAGCAGGAGGGCGTGGTCGGGCCCGCGGACGGCGCCAAGGCCCGCGAAGTGCTCATCCAGGCGCGCTGAGGGGCGCTGGTTCGGCTATGATCGGCTGATGTTGCCACTCGTCTTCTTGACGGTCGCCGGCACGGGCTGCATTCAGTTCAGCCCGGGGGACACCGGGGCGGGGGACACGGCAGTGTCCGACGTGGACACCCGGGTGGACAGCGCTTCGGACACGGACACCCACCGGGACAGCGCCTCGGACACCGACACCCAGGCCGACAGCGGTACGCCGTGCGATGCCGGGTCACCGATCGACACGGCGACGCCCTGCGATCATGGCGTCACCACGCAGGCCGGCATCGATTTTGTCGGCATGTGTCCTACCGTCTACGAGATGGGCTGCACCGCAGCGGAGTACGATACCGCCGGGAACAACGACTGCGACGGGGACGAGACGCTCCACGCCGTGAAGCTCACCCAACCCTTCGTGATCGGCGTTTCGGAGGTGACCCAGGACCAGTTCTACGCGACGATGGGCTACCAGCCGTCCGCGATCGAAGGCGGAGCACTTCCGGTCGAGACCGTGACCTGGTCCGAGGGGGCGGCGTTTGCCAACGCGCTGTCCGACGCTGCCGGTTTGGGGGATTGCTACGCCTGCAGCGGCGACGGGGCGACCGTTGAATGTGCCGTCAGCGTCGACGCTTATGCCTGCGACGGCTACCGACTGCCGACGGAGGCGGAGTGGGAGGCCGCTGCGCGATGCGGGGACGACCAGCTCTACGCCGGGTCCGACACCATCGATGATGTCGGCTGGTACGCGGACAACAGCGGTGCCTCGACGCATGAGGTCGACATGCTGCAGGCCAACGCCTGCGGCATCTACGACATGACCGGAAACGTCTGGGAGTGGGTCCAGGACTACCTCGCCGACTACACCGGCGACCCGGCGTACTGCGAGACCGACAACACGGCGGTCAACCCGGACGGTCCGCTCACGGGGGCGCATCGGGTGATGCGCGGGGGCGGGTACAACGTGCCGGCGAAGCTCGCCCGGGTCCCCAACCGGGGCGACTCGTCGCCGTCGGACGCGGCAGACGGGCTCGGGCTTCGGCTGGCGCGGTCCGTGCGGTAGGGGTGGTTGCGCGGCGTTGGTGGATGCGCTAACCGCCACAGCGCGCCGGGCTCCCCGGTGCAAACGTACGACTTGTCGCGACCGCCTTCGGGTATCGGCTCGTCCAATGCGAGGTAGATCATGGGCAAGAACAACCAGATGGGAATGATCGGCCGTAAGGTCGGGATGACGCAGATGTTCGACGCGGCCGGTGCGGCCCTCGGCGTGACGGTCATCGAGCTCGGGCCGAACACGGTGTTGCAGGCGAAGACGGCCTCGGGTGTCGACGGCTACTCGGCGTTGCAGCTCGGCTTCGGCCAGCGCAAGCGCGCGCGCGTGACCAAGGCCGAGCAGGGCCACTACAAGGTGTCCGGCGAGACGCTCCCCCGGTACGTCCACGAGATCCGCGTCCCGGACGCGACTGTCGCGGCCCACGCCGTCGGCAGCGTGCTGACCGTTGCTGATGTCTTCAAGGCCGGCATCCGCGTGGACGTCACTGGCACGTCCAAGGGCTGCGGCTTTTCGGGCGTCATGAAGCGCCACAACTTCAAGGGCTTCAAGCGCACCCACGGCGTCCACGAGTACCACCGTCACGGCGGCTCGATCGGCACGCGCCTCACCCCCGGAATGACCTTCAAGGGCGTCGGGATGCCTGGGCACATGGGCGACAGCAAGGTCACCCAGCAGGGCCTGCTGGTGCACAAGATCGACGTTGAGCGCAACCTCATCATCGTGAAGGGCGGCGTGCCGGGCAAGGATGGATCGAACGTCGTCGTCCGGTTTGGCGTGAAGAAGTAGGCTCCGCCTACCCCCCGCCACCGAAAAAGAACCGGAACACTGCCATCAACCGCCGGCTCCACTCTCTCGGGTGGAACCGCGTGGCGAAGAGCCAGTGGGCGACGAGGCCGGCGAACATCACGAGCGCGACCATGCTGACCATCGCTCCGGCGATGGCGAGCAGCGGGATGCCCCACGGCTGAGGGCTCCACGGCGCGATGAGGATGGCGCCCGACAAGCCCAGCGCCAACGCGCAGATCGCGAGCGAGACGCGGATCGCCGCGTGGCGGATCTCCGTCCTCAGCTCCTCAGACTCAGGGTCCCGGGCCGCGATGGTGATGCGCCCGCGCTCCAGATCGACGAGGAGCTGGTTCGTCTGCGTCGGCAGGTCGCGAAACGTCGCTTGCGCCTGCTGCATCAGCCGGAACGCGTCGGCGGTCAGGCGCTCGGGGCCGAGGCGCGATTGGAGCAGGCGGGAGGCGAGGGGACGGACCTCTTCGATGATGTCGACGTCCGGGAGCAGGCGACGGGCGATGCCGTCGACGATGCTGGTCGCGCGGGCGATGACCGCGAACTCGCGCGGGAGCTGGATGCGGTAGGCGCTGGCGACCTCGATGAACTCGGCGAGGGAGCTGTTCTCCGACAGCTTTGAGAGGCTTGCGCCCTCGTATTTCGCCATCAACCGCTCGATCTCGCCGCGGAACGCCTTCAGGTCCACGCGCTCGTTCGTCGCCCCCGCTCGGTAGATCGCGAGCGCGACCGTCTCCGCGTCACGAAAGACGAGGCCGGTGAACACCGCCGTCATCACGTCCTGCATTTCACCGGTCAAATGCCCGGTGAGCCCGAAATCCAGAAAACAGAGCTCGCCGCCGGGCAGCACGAGGAGGTTGCCGGGGTGCGGATCGCCGTGGAAGAAGCCGTGCTCAAAAAGCTGCAGGTACCAGCTCTCGATCAGCCGGCGCATCGCCGCTTTCCCCTCGTCCGACCCAGGGATCACGCGGTTGAGGCGCTGGCCGTCCACCATCGCCATCACCAGCACCCGCCGCGTGCCGAACTCGCGGTAGATCTCCGGGGCGTGCACGCCAGCGACATTGCGGTGCAAGCTGGCGAATCGCTCGCACGCGCGCGCCTCCTGCAAGAAATCCAGCTCGCTCTCCAGCGCCGCCTGGAATTCCTGGACGATCTCGACCGGCGTGTAGAGGCCCGGAAACTTGATCTGACCGTCGACGAGGTGCGCCAGGGTGTAGAGGATGTGCAGGTCGGACCGGAGGATCCGCTCGATCCCCGGTCGCTGCACCTTCACCGCGGCTCGTCGCCCGTCGAGCAGGGTGGCGGCATGCACCTGCGCGATGCTCGCGCTCGCGATGGGGTCTTCGTCAAAGCTCGTGAATACCTCTTCCAGCGGGCGCAGCAACTCAGCCTCGACCAGTTGCCGGATCAGCGCAAAGTCGACCCGAGGGGCGTTGTCCTGAAGGTGTGCGAGCTCATCGAGGACGTCCGATGGGAGAATGTCGGGACGCACGGACAGGACCTGCCCGAGCTTGATGAACGTGGGGCCAAGGTCGGCGAGGGCGAGGCGGATCCGCATGGCGACGGGCGCGTCGCTGTGCTTGTTCTTCGTGTCGACGCCGACAAGGCGGCCAAGCTCGCCAAACCCGTGCGAGGCGAGCACCAGCGCGACCTCGGTGATGCGGGGAAGGTCCTGGACGGAGATGGGGGGCACGGCTCGGAGCCTATCCCCGAACCACCCCGATCCGAGCTGCTCAGATCGTGCTATTGACGCGTCGAGAGCCGGATCCGGGCAGCTCAGATCGGGCGCATCGCGGCGTGATAGGCACCGTCGCCATGTTCCGATTGAATCCCCTGATCCGCCCGATTCCGTGCCTGCTCGCCGCCGTAGCCAGCGCCGCGCTCCTCGCCGCCTGCTCTGGGGACGTGCCGACCAAGCCCGGAAACCCCGTCGCCGCCGCCCAACCCGGCGGCCCGCTCCAGCGCGACACGCTCGTCATCGCGACGTTGCAGGACGCGAAGGACATGCTCTACCTCGTCAGCCAGTCGACCATCGACGGCGCGATCAACGAGATGACCGACTTCGCCCCGATGGACGCGGACTTCAACTGCAAGATCGCCTACCAGCCCCAGCTCGCCGCCTCCTGGCAGTTCAGCGACGACGGCAAGTCGATCACGGTCCACCTGCGCGATGACATCACCTGGGAGGACGGCCAGCCAGTCACCGCCGACGACTACAAGTACACATACGACCTCGCGGCCGACCCGGCTGTTGCGTCCCCGCGCCTCACCATGCTCGCGCACATGGTCCCCAACGCGCGCCCGAAGGTCATCGACCCCCACACCGTCGAGTTTGACTTTCAGGACGCCTACGATCGCACCACAATGCTCTCGCACATCGGCCTACCGCTCGTCCCCAAGCACATCCTCGACGTGCCGGGCTTCGACAAGGCGTCGCTGCGCGGCCACGTGATCAACAGCTCGGCGCCGCTCTCCAACGGGCCCTGGCACGTGGTGAGCTGGGACAAGAACGCGAAGATCGTGCTCGAGCCTAACCCAAAGTTCACCGGGCCGAAGTCATTCATCCCCAAGCTCAAGCGCGTCATCTTCAAGGTCATCCCCGAGTACGAAACGCGTCTGCTGGAATTGGAGAACGGCAGTGTCGACCTGATGGATCAGGTCCAGGTGGCGGACGCGGACAAGCTCGCTGCCGAGCACCCCGAGATCCAGCTCAAGCGCCGCGGCTGGCGCACGATGGACAACGTGCTCTGGAACAACATCGACCCGGACGACTACAAGGCCAAGCGCGCCGCGCTGACCGCGGCGGGGAAGACGGGCGAGAAACCGTCCGATCTCAAGCCCAACCGCATTTTTGGCGACCGCGCCGTCCGCCGCGCGCTGGCATCCGCGATCGACGTCGACAAGCTCATCAAGGACCTGCTGACGTCACAGGCGACGGGCGAAGTGTATGGCCGGCCGGCGATCGGCACGATCACGCCGTCGTTGTGCGGCGCCCACAATGACAACGTGAAGCGCTTCGCGTTCGACCCCGCGTCCACCATCAGCCAGCTCAAGGACCTTGGTTGGACCGACACAAACGGCGACGGCTGGCTCGACAAGGACGGCCAGCCGATGCGGTTCACGATGATCACGAACTCGGGCAACGCGCGCCGCCAGAAGGCCGCCGTCATCATCCAGGCGAACCTCAAGGCGATCGGCGTGGACATGCAGATCGAGCAGTTGGAGACGAACACGTTCTTCGATCGGCTCCGCGCGCGCGATTTTGACGCTGCGCTCTCGGGTTGGTCGGCCGGCCTGCTCATCGACCCCGGCCAGTTCTGGGCGCCGAACAGCGAATTCAACTTCACCAGCTACCACAACGATCATGTCGACGACTTGATCGCGCAAGGCATGTCCCAGCCGGACTACGACCAGGCGAAGCCCATCTGGCAGGACCTGCAGCAGACCATCTACGACGACCAGCCCTACGCGTTCCTCTACTGGATGGACGAGATCGTGGCGGTGAACAACCGCTTCCAGAACACCGCCATCGACATCTCGTCGTCCTACCGCAAGCTCTACCAGTGGTCGGTGCCGGTCGACAAGGTCAAGTACCAGCAGTGAGCCCGGTCGCCGACGCCGGCGCTCGGCGAACCGCGCCATGATCCCTTACATCCTACGCAAGCTCCTGTTGGCGCTCCCGCTGCTGTGGGGCGTGCTGACCCTCACCTTCTTCCTGATCGAGCTGGCGCCGGGCGACGCCTCGGACGCGTTCATCAACCCCGACATGGCACCCGAGACCGCGGCGCTGGTGCGCGAAAAGTGGGGGTTGGACCGGCCCGTTGGCGAACGCTACCTGCTCGAGCTTTCGACGATGGCGCGCGGGGATTTCGGGCGCAGCCTCACGCAGGAGAGACCCGTCATGGCGCTCATCGCGGAGACGCTTCCGAACACGCTGCAGCTCTCGGCGGTCACGCTGCTGACGGCGCAGTTGGTCGGGCTCTCCGTGGGGATTCTAAAGGCGCTACGCCAGCATTCACGGCTGGACGCGGCGTTGAGCGTCGCATCGCTCGCGCTCTACTCGCTCCCCGCGTTCTGGCTCGCGCTCATGCTGCAGCTCATCTTTTCGCTGCACTGGAACCTGCTCCCGGCGACCGGGATGACCGACCCCGTCACCTACGATTATCTCGGTGCTTTTGGGCAGATCGAGGACCGCTTCGCACACCTGCTGCTCCCCGGCGTGGGGATGGGGATGGCCGGGGCGGCGGCGGACGCGAGGTTGATGCGATCCTCGATGTTGGAGGTGATTCGCCAGGATTACATCCGGACGGCCTGGGCGAAGGGCCTGTCGGGGTGGCGGGTGATCGGCAAGCACGCGCTCCGGAACGCGCTGCTGCCGGTCATCACGGTGCTCGGGCTGAACCTGCCGGTGCTGTTCTCCGGGTCGGTGCTGGTCGAGTACGCGTTTGGCTGGCCGGGCATGGGCCGGCTCATCGTGACGGCGATCGAGCAGCAGGACACCCCGGTGATCCTCGGTTGTTTCTTTGTCTACACCTTGCTCGTCGTGCTGGGGAACCTGCTCGCGGACGTCGGATACGCGCTGGTCGACCCGCGGATTCGCCTCGCGTGAGGAAGGTTTTCCTCGCGCTTCGTCTGGCCGTCGTGCTCTGGGCTGCCGTCGCCGGGTTTTCGCGGCTCCCCGCGCTTCTTGCGCCGGCACCGGGCGCGACGGCCACGGCCTTGCACACCGTCATCGGCCTGTTCGCCATGCTCGCGACGGTCGTGCTCGCGGTCCGGCCGTCGGAGCGCCTCGGAGGTCAGGAAGTCTGGCGTTACTTCCATCGGAATCGGGCCGCAGCCTTCGGTCTGCAGGGCGCTGTGGTGCTCGCGCTGCTCGCTGCCGTCACTCCGCTCATCGCCCCCTACGATCCCGTCGCCATCGACGTCGGCCCCCACCTCGGCCCGCCAACGGCCGCCCACTGGCTCGGCACGGACGAATTCGGCCGCGACAGCCTCTCCCGGTGCCTGTACGGCGCCCGGATCTCGCTGGTCATCGGCTTCGTTGCCGTCGGCATCGCGTCGACGGCGGGGACGCTGCTCGGCGCCGTCGCCGGGTTCGTCGGTGGGACGGTCGACGCCGTCGCCATGTGGGTCACCGACCTCGTCCTGTCGCTGCCGCGGCTGGTACTTCTGCTCGCTGTCGTCGGCATCTTCCGACCGGTCGGGGACAACCGCCTCGCCGTGATGGTGGTCCTGCTCGGCGCGACGGGCTGGATGGGGGTCGCGCGGGTGGTGCGCGCGCAGGTATTGGCGTTGCGAGAGCAGGAATTCGTCCTCGCAGCGCGGGCTCTGGGGTTGCCCGAGTGGCGGGTGCTGCTCCGCCACGTGCTCCCGAACGCCCTGCCGCCGGTCCTGGTGCTCTCCTCGCTCGCGGTGGGTGGCACGATCCTCACCGAAGCGGCGCTTTCCTACCTTGGCCTCGGGGTTTCGCCGCCAACGCCCACCTGGGGCGCGCTGGTGAGCGAGGGTCGCGAGTCGATGCGGACGGCGCCGTGGCTCATCGTGGCACCCGGGCTCCTGATCGGCTGGACCGTGCTGAGCTTCAACCTGGTCGGCGAGGGGCTGCGGGACGCGCTGGATCCCCGCATGCGGGGGGGCGCGCATGATCCCTGACGTTGTCCTGGACGATGTGCTCGTGCGGATCCGGGGGCTCACGGTGACTTTTTCGACGGAGGAGGGACTCGTGCCGGCCGTCCAGGGCGTCGACCTCGACCTGCGCGCCGGGCGGACGCTCGGGCTCGTCGGCGAGTCCGGCTCCGGGAAGAGCGTGACGTCGCTAGCGTTGATGCGGCTGTTGCCCTCGAGCGCGAAGGTGACTGCCTCGTCGCTCTGCGTGCTTGGACGGGAGCTTTCGGGGGTCGCCGGGCGGGACGCGGAGCGTGTGATGCGCCAGCTCCGAGGCAAGGACGTCGCGATGATCTTCCAGGAGCCGATGACGTCGCTGAACCCCGTCTACACCGCCGGCGAGCAGGTGATCGAGGCGATCCTCGAGCACGAGCCGGTCGGCCGCCGCGATGCGCGTGCCCGGACCGTCGCGCTGTTCGAGGAGGTCGGGCTGACCGATGCCGTCGCGCGGCTCGGCTCCTACCCGCACCAGCTCTCCGGGGGTCAAAAGCAACGGGTGATGATCGCGATGGCGCTCGCCTGCAACCCGAGGGTGCTCATCGCCGATGAGCCGACGACCGCGCTCGACGTGACGATCCAGGCGCAGATCCTCGATCTGTTGCGTTCCCTGCGCGACCGGCGGGGCCTCGCGATGCTGTTCATCACCCACGACCTTGGCGTCGTCGCGCAGATCGCCGATGATGTCGCCGTCATGCACCGTGGTGCGGTCGTGGAGTATGGGCCGGTCGCCGAGCTGCTGCGCTCGCCTGAGCACGCCTACACCCGGGCGCTCCTCGCCTGCCGCCCCGCGCTCGGTTCAACCCCGCGACGGCCCCTGCCGACCCCGAACGACGCAGCGCCTCTGCTTGATGTCAAGGATCTAACCGTACAGTTTACGATCCGGGCGGGGATTTTCCAGCGCGTGGTGGGGCAGCGGACCGCGGTCGACGCCGTCAGCCTCAGCGTTTTCCGGGGCCAGACCCTCGGCCTCGTCGGCGAGTCGGGCTGCGGGAAGACGACGTTGGGACGGGCGATCGTGCGGTTGATCGCGCCGTCCGCCGGCTCGGTGCGGTTCGCAGGGCGCGACCTGCTTGCGGCGCCAACGGAGGAGCTTCGGAAACTACGGCGGGAGATCCAGATGATCTTCCAGGACCCGTACAGCTCGCTGAACCCGCGGATGTCGGTCTGTGAGCACCTGACCGAGCCAATGGCGGTCCACGGGATCGGCGTTGGTGCCGCCGAGCGCCTCGACCGCGCCGAGGCCCTGCTTCTGGAGGTGGGCCTCTCGGCCGATCATCTCGGCCGCTATCCCCACGAATTCTCGGGTGGACAACGCCAGCGGGTCGGCATCGCTCGCGCCCTGGCCGTCGGCCCGTCCCTCCTCATCTGCGACGAAGCCGTCTCCGCCCTCGACGTCACGATCGCCGCCAGGGTGCTCGACCTTCTCCGCGAGCTGCAGGAAAAACGCGGCTTGACCTACCTCTTCATCAGCCACGACCTGGCCGTCGTGCACGCCATCAGCGACACCGTGGCCGTGATGCAAGCCGGTCGCATCGTCGAGATGGGCGCGTCGGAGCAGATCTACCGCGAGCCGCAGCAGGACTACACACGCCGGCTGATCGCCGCGATACCGGCGGCCACGCCCCGCCCTGTGGCCGGGCGATGACTACGGAGGATCTGCGATGGACAACGCCATGATCTGGGAGTGGGTGCGCGCGATGCTCATCCTCGTGCTCACCTTCCTCGGCGCGACGTGGGTGCGCGGCCCCTTTGCCCGGTTCATCTCCGGGCGCGTCGAGCCGACGACCGCCGCTTTCCTGCTCGGCGCGGTCCGGCCCGTTGCGCTGATCATCGCGCTGCCGCCTGCGTTGGAGGCCCTCGGCGTCTCGATCTCCAGCGTCCTCGCCGTCCTCTCGACGGCCGGTCTCGCCATTGCCCTGGCACTGCGGGACTCGCTCTCCAACGTCGCCAGCGGCGCCATCCTGCTCACCATGCGCCCCATCCACGTCGGTGATCGCGTGACCATCGCCGGGAACACCGGGGTCGTGACCCGGATCGGTTTTCTGATGGTCGAGCTGGACACGGACGACGGGCGGCGGGTGAGCGTGATGAACGACAAGGTGCTCGCCGTACCGATGGAACGGCATGCAGCGGACGGAAACGTCCGGTTGGACCTTGTGCTTCGGGTGAACCGCGAGGCCGGCGCAGTCGCAGCGCTGGAGGCCAAGGTCAAGCCGCTGGGCTTCGCGGTCATCGTACAGGAGGTCGAGCAGGAGCGCGTGCGCGTGATCGTGCGGACCAAGGTCCACCCCGTCGACCTCGCGGAGCGGCAGCGGGAGCTGTGGGAGCTGGTGGAGGGGAGCGTGGTGGACGCGAAGGCGGCGCAGTAGCCGCCGAGGGCGAGGCCTCGGTGTCAGTAGACGTTGTCTTCGGTGATCCGCGTCGCGACGGTCGCCAGGTTGGCCCCGTACTTCGCCGTGTTTCCGTCCCCGTCGACGTCACAGGCGCCGTAGACGACGAAATCGGTGTCGCTGACCTGGACCCAGTAGGTGCCCCGCAGCGGACCGTCGGGCTGCCAACCCAGCTTGCTGAAGCAGTCGTTGGCGGGGTCGCTCTTCCAGTCGTGGGGCTGCTTGCCCAGGAGCGCCGTGGCGCCGCCCTCCGCACCGCAGGCCAGGTACGCGCCGTTTGTTCCCTGGTACGCGATCTCGGCGCTGCGGATGCCGTCCACATACCCGGGCACCTCCCCGCGCTTGGCCTTGAGTTGCATCGCGACGAAGTTGGGGATGGCGATGGCGGCGAGGATGCCGATCACCGCGACCGTGACCATCAACCCGCTGAACCCGCCGCCGCCTGAGCCGATGCCCCCGAAGATCGGGGCGAGGAGCGCCGCGATCGGGTTCATGCTGCCGTCGGGGGTGGGGCCGATCTGGTGGTCCTGGCGCAGGACGCCGATCCGGTTGGGGAGGCTCGGATGGCTCGCGTTCACCTCCTGCACGGTCATCCAGAAGTCGCCGCTCTCCCGACGCTGGGAGGCGAGCGCGTCGAGATCCACCAGGCGGGCGAGCCGTCCGCCTGTTGCCAGCACCGCGAGGGCCCGGCAGGACGTCGGCACATCCGCGACGCGAAAATGTCCGCAGCGATCGGCCGTATACTCGCACGCGCGTGACCATGCCGGCCCCAGCCAGGGCAAGGCGCGCGCGGGGAGCAGGAACGTGAGCCATTTCAGGTGGCCCGCCGCGAGGTGACCGAGCTCATGGGCGATGACGAAATCAAGCTCGTCCCCACCATCTCCCGTCCGGCCCTCGGCGGCGACCGCGGCGGCGTCGACAAGGTCGCTGTAGAGGACGATGTACGTGCGGGAGAAGAGCTTCGTGGCGTAGGCGTTGAGCGTCCCATCCGCCTGCATCACCCACGTCTCGGGGACGGTCTCAAGCCCGAGCGCCTGCGCCGCCACGGTCACGCGGCGGTGGAGATCGGGGAGCTGGGCCTCGGTCACCCGTACGCCCCGCCCGCGAACGGAGGCGAGCGCAAGCGCGTGCGCCGCGATGGCGAATAGCCCCACGCACGGCAGGTAGATGTTGAAGAGCAGCAGGACGACGATCCAGCCGAGGGCGGCGATGGACGCGACGATCGGGAACAGGCGCCGTTCGGCGGGGGATCGGCATTCGGTGGGAAACATGGTGGCCCCGGGGAGCATTGAACCTACCTCGTTGGCCTCCGGGCTGGCTGCGGAATCGCGGCCAGATCGCGCTCCGCGGCCCCAAACGGATAGGCACCCCAGAGCCCGGAGTCCCGATGACCCTGCCCCGCAACGCTCCCGTTCTGACCAACGCCCTCTTTCTGGTCGCCGCGACCGCCCTCCTCGGGACCGGCTGCACCATCGACAACGGCCTGAAGGGCCACGGCGATGTCAGCGGCGCCGACTCGGTCGACACCGGCTTTTCGCTCGACACGGGCAACGGCAACCACGACGTGTGCGGCACCATGAACCTCGACGTTGCCGACGCCGGCGTGGACGAGAGCTGCGTCGCGGCCGCCCACCCCGGGACCTTCACGCCGGTCGTCAAGTGGCGCAACCAGGCGGTCGGCGACGCGTACGCGACCCCCGTGGTCGCCCGGTTGACGGACACGGACGGCGACGGTCTCCTCACCGCCAACGACATCCCCACGATCGTCGTGGCAAACGCCGCGGGCGAGCTTGTTGCGCTGAAGGGCGACGACGGCACCATCCTCTGGCGGACCGGCAACTTCGGCGGTGAGCCGATGACCCCCGCCATCGGCGACCTCGACGGCGACGGCTGGCCCGAAGTGGTGGAGAGCGGAACGACGGGGACGGGCGCTGTCCACGGAAAGGACGGTTCGTCCTACTGGAACGGCCCCGCGTACTCGGGCGGCAAGGCCCCGGACTGCGGCGCGGTAGGCATCTACGATCTCGATGGCGACGGCGTCCCCGAGATCGTCATCGGCGGCGAGGTGCTCAACGGGACGACCGGGCACAAGATCTCGCAGTCGCGGGGCGACGGCTCGGGAAACAGCGCGTACTCGCCCTTCGGCGTGGCCGCGGACATCGACCAGGACGGCGTGATGGAGGTCGTCGTCGGCAACGCGCTCTATCACAAGGACGGCACGGAGCTCTGGAACAACGGGCAGTCGGACGGCTTCGTCGCCGTCGGCAACTTCGACGCCGACGCCTACGGCGAGATCGTTGTGACGAACGTCGGCACCGTGCGCCTCCAGGACGATGACGGCACAGTGCTGTGGACCAAGGCCGGTGTCATGGGCGCGACCAGCGGGCCGCCGACCATCGCGGACTTTGATGGGGACGGTCATCCCGACATCGGCGTAGCGGGGCACAACGTCTACAAGGTCTTCGACCGCCACGGCAACGTGCTGTGGAGCAACCCCGTCCACGACGAATCGTCCGGGTTCACCGGGAGCAGCGTTTTTGATTTTGAGGGCGACGGAAAGGCCGAAGTCGTCTACGCCGACGAGAACGATCTGTTCGTCTTCGACGGCGCGACCGGCGCGGTCAAGCTCGATGAGACGGAGCACTCCAGCGCCACCTGCTCCGAGTACCCGGCTATCGCGGACGTCGACAACGACGGTCACGCCGAGATCATCTACACATCGTCGGCCTACTCGGGCCCGGAGCAGGGCGTGCGCGTGGTCGGTGACGCCGACAACTCGTGGATGCCCGCGCGACCCGTCTGGAACGAGCACGCCTACGCCATCACCAACGTCAACGACGATGGGACGATCCCGGCCGCGCCCGCCACGAATTGGCTGACGTACAACAACTTCCGGTCGGGGGACCTCTCCGCGGCCACCGGGGGCGCGCTTTCGGACGCCATCCCGGTCGAGGGCCACGTCTGCACGAAGGAGTGCGCGAACGGGCGCCTGTCGATCGTGGTCGGCCTCGGGAACCAGGGCACCGCCGATCTGCCAGCTGGCGTCGCGATCTCCGCGTATGCGGTCACCGACTCGACCCCGAAGTTCCTCTCGACCCAATACGTGCCCGACGTCGTCGCCAGCGGCAAGACGTCCACCGGCCTGCAGTTTGACTTCGCCACGTCGGATCTTCCGTTTGGCTCCGTGGAATTCATTGCCGACGACGCCGATGGCGTGGGTGCCGTGACCGAGTGCAACGAGGACAACAACGCGCTGACCATCTCGTCTGGCCTGTGCCCGTGACCGGTCGGTGAGCCCCACCGACGCCCCCGTCGTAGAAGCCGCGCCCGTCGCCGCGCCGCCTGCTTCACCCGTCAGCGCGCAGAAGCCGACGTGGAGCGTGTTTCCGGTGGCGGGTGTTGACAGCGACGACGGCTTTGGCTTTGGCGCACGGGCACAGTTGGACATTCCGGGCAAGGTGCCGATCGAGCCCTACAAGTCGAGCTTCGTCATCCACTTGTTCGTGACGACGCACGGCTACCACCACGACCGCTTCAAGTTCGACCTGCTCGGGCTGGGCCCCCGCGGAAACCTGCGTCTCATGGGGCATTTCGCCTTCCGCGCCTGGCTCAACGACGGCTACTGGGGGCTCGGCAACGGCACCGTCCACGACCCGTCCTACGACGCCCTCTCCGTCGACGACCCGCTCCACAAGTTCTATAAATACCAGTTGATCCAGCCCTTCGCGCACCTCACACTGCGGGATGAGCTGGCGCGTGTCGGCCCGGGCGCGGTCTCCATCTACGGGAGCTGGGAGGGGCGGTACAGCGTCATCCACGCCTACCCGGACTCCCTGCTCGCCGCCGACCAGCCGTATGGCTACGAAGGCGGGCTGGCCGCGCAGATCGCGGTCGGCGCGCTGTGGGACACGCGGTCGCCGGAGGTCACGCCAGACCACGGGGCGCTGCTGGAGGCCTCCGCGCGTGGCGTCGGGATGCTGAACGGCGACGGGAACGGCGGGTTCGGGGAAGTCTCCGCGTTTGGCGGGCCGATGCTGAGCGTGCGGGGCTACGTTCCGGTGGCCGAGTTCGCGGGGCGGCACGTGACCTACGCCGCGCGTGCGATGGGCGAATACCTGTTTGGACCTGTGCCTTTCTACGAGATGGTGCAGTGGGGTGGGTTCGAGCCGATCGAGGGCGTCGGCGGGTCGGACACGCTGCGCGGCGACTCGTTCGGGCGCTGGCACGGGCCGGGCAAGGCGGTCGAGCAGAACGAGCTGCGCGTGGACGTCGTCTCGCACCCGTTCTTCCACCGGAAGCTGCGGTGGCAGGCGGTGCCGTTCGCAGACGTGGGTGCCGTGTGGGGCGTGGATCGTGAGGATCCGGGGTTGATCGGTCGTTCCCTGGGTGGCGCGGGTGAGCACCCGGCCGTGCCCGTGCACCCGAGCGCGGGCCTTGGCGTGCGCGCGATCTGGGCCACGACGCTCGTCGGCCGGTTCGACGTGGCGGTGGGACAGGACCTCGTTCCGACAAGCGCGGGCGTAGGCTACGGCCCTTCCGTCGGATTCTACCTGGCCTTCGACCACACGTATTGACGTGGCAAGAGTCTGATCCGCATGAGGCGGATCGGGCTCTCGACGCGTCAATAGCCGGATCCGCGTGAGGCGGATCGGGCCACTGAACGTCACGGCCACGTTTCAGGACCGTCACATGGGATTCATAGGGATCCGGCGCCAACAACCGGAGCCTCACATGATCCTCGCCCTCGCGTTCCTCGCTTGTTCCACGCCCGCCCCCTCCACGCCCGCCCCAACGCCTGTCGCCGCGCCCGCGCCTGCTGAGAAGCAGGCCATCGTGATCAAGGGATCCGACTCCGAGGTCAACGTCGTGCAGCGCCTCTCCGAGGAGTTCATGAAGACCCACGCGGACGTCGCGATCAGCGTGACCGGCGGGGGTTCAGGCACCGGAGTGGCCGCGCTCATCGACGGCACCTGCACCCTCGCCAACTCCTCGCGCGACTTTGAGGCGGACGAGAAGGTCAAGGCGCAGGCCAGGAACGTGGCTCCGACGGCGTTCATCTTTGCGACGGACGCCGTCGGCATCGTCGTAAACGCGAAAAACCCTGCGACCAAGACGGATGTTGCCACGCTCGGCGCGATCTTCCGTGGCGAGCAGAAGACCTGGAAGGCGCTCGGCGGGGCCGACAAGCCCGTGAGCCTCTACGGCCGGCAGTCCAACTCGGGGACCTACAGCTTCTTCAAGAAGACCGTGGTGGCCGGCGCGGACGGAAAGGGGGATTACTCCGCCGATCTCAAGCAGATGAACGGCAACGCGCAGATCGTCGAGGGCATCACGACGGACGAGGCGGGGATCGGCTACGCGGCCGCCGGCTACGTCAAGGGAAAGGAAGGGATCAAGCTTCTGAACCTTGTCGTTGATGGCACCGAGATCGCGCCCGGCGACGAGGCCGCCGTCCTCTCCGGCAAGTACCCGCTGGCTCGCCCGCTCTACCAGTTCATGAACGGCAAGCCGACCGGCGCGCTCAAGGACTTCCTGGCGTACGAGGCGAGCGACGCTGGCAAGGCGATCATCGCCGGAGAAGGCTTCTACCCGGTGTTTCCGGACAAGGTTGCCGGGAACACGGCGTTGCTCGGGGGATAGATGGAAGCCGGTCTGCCCGCGGTGCAGCCTGTCGCCACGCCGGCGACGGAGCGCGCCGCGGGTTTGACCGGCGGCGGTGCGCGCCGCCTGCGTGAGACCGCGATCCGGACGCTGTTCACGCTCTCCGCCGTCATCGCGGTGCTCATCCTCGTCGGGATCTTTGGGGTGTTGTTCGTCCAGGCGCGCGACGCGTTCACGGGCGTCGAGGGTGTCGCCCAGAGCACGATCACACCGGAACAACGAACCCTCTTCACCGACGCGGAGTTTGCCGCGCTACCGCTCACGCCTCCCGCGCCGCCGTCATTGTTCGGGGATTTTCTCGGCTCGACCATCTGGAACCCGACCGGGAACACGGCGCTGTACGGCGTTGGCGCGATGGTCGTCTCGACCCTGCTCGTCACGCTCTCCGCCCTCGCGCTGGCAGCCCCGCTCGGCATCGCGGTCGCCGCCTGGCTGGCCTATGTCGCCCGTCCGCGCGCCCGCGAGATCATCAAGCCCGTGATCGAGGTGCTTGCGGCGATTCCGTCGGTGGTGATCGGGTTCATCGGCATCGTCGTGCTGGGGCCGTGGATTGCGCGTGTCGCCGGCGTGAATTCCGGGCTAACGGCGGCAAACGGGGCGTTGCTGCTCGCGGTCATGGCGCTGCCGACGATCGTCTCCATCACCGAGGATGCGCTGACGGCGGTGCCGCGGGACTACGTCCAGGCGTCGCTGGCGCTTGGCGCGGACCGCTGGCAAACGCTCGTGCGCGTCGTACTCCCGGCCGCGAGCTCGGGCGTGATCGCGGCGTTGATGCTTGGGATGGGCCGGGCCATCGGCGAGACGATGACGGTGCTCATGGCATGCGGGAACGCGACGGCGATGCCAGGCTCGCTGTTTGACCCCGTTCGTACGCTCACGGCGACCATCGCGATCGAGCTCGGGGAGACCGAGGTCGGAAGCCGGCATTTCCATGCCCTCTTCGCGGTCGGCCTCGTGCTCTTCTGCCTGACGTTCGCCGTGAACGTCGTCAGCGACGTCTACATCCATCGTTCATCGCGGGGGCGAGCGTGAGCGGGGGGGCGGCGCCGACCACGCGCGAGCGCTTCGGGTTCGCCGCGCTCGGCGTATGCGCGGGGCTCCTCGTCCTGCTGGTCGTAGCACTGGTCGGCTACGTGGTTTCCGGCGGTTGGCACGTCCTTTCCTGGCAGTTCCTGACGCAACCGCCCACGAACGGCATGCGCGACGGTGGGATCTGGCCGGCGATCTTTGGGACGATCGTGCTGATGGCGCTCACCTCGCTGTCCGCGACCCCCCTTGGCGTCGCCTGCGCGATCTACCTTGTGGAGTACGCGCGAGAAGGCTGGTTTGTCCGGCTCATTCGGCTGTCCATCCGCAACCTGTCCGGCGTCCCGAGCGTGGTCTACGGTCTCTTTGGTGTCGGCCTCTTCGTCAACGGCCTCGGCTTTGGCCCCTCGCTGCTCGCCAGCGGCCTGACCCTCGGCCTTCTCACGCTTCCGTGGACCATCACCGCGTCCGAGGAGGCCCTCCGCCGGGTGCCGCGCAGCTACCGGGACGGCGCCCTGGCGCTCGGTGCCACGCCCTGGGAGGCCATCTGGACGAATGTGCTTCCCGCGGCGCTTCCCGGCGTACTCACAGGGATCATCCTGGGTTTAGCGCGTGCTGCGGGCGAGACGGCGCCCATCCTTTTCACCGGGGTCACCTTCTCCCGACCCGACATGCCGGCGAGCCTGCTTGACACGTACATGGCCCTGCCGTACCACCTCTACATCCTCTCCACCCAGCACCAGGACATCGTCGCCGTGCGGCCCGTCGCGTTTGCGACGGCGACGGTGCTGCTCGGCCTGGTGCTGCTCGTCAACGGCTCCGCCGCGATCGTGCGCGCCCGCGTCCGTGCCCGGCAGCTCGAATGACCCGCCCAAAGCTCCAGAGCGAGGCGCTTGAAGTCTGGTACGGGAAGAAGCGTGCCTTGAACAACGTGAACCTTGCCGTGGCGGATCACTCGATCACCGCGCTCATCGGCCCCTCCGGGTGCGGCAAGAGCACGTTTTTGCGATGCTTGAACCGGATGAACGACACGATCGAAGGGGTGTCTGTGAAGGGCCGGCTCATGCTGGACGGGGAGGACGTGTACGGGCCGGCCGTGGATGTGGTGGCGTTGCGACGGCGGGTGGGCATGGTGTTCCAGAAGGCCAACCCATTCCCCAAGTCCATCTTCGAGAATGTGGCCTACGGGCTGCGGCTCGGGGCGCGGCTGCCGAAGCCGGAGCTGGAGGCCCGCGTTGAGACCGCGCTCGGCCGGGCGGCGCTCTGGGACGAGGTCAAGGACCGGCTTCATTCCTCCGCTTTGTCGCTTTCGGGCGGCCAGCAGCAGCGCCTCTGCATCGCACGCGCTCTGGCTGTTGAGCCCGAAGTCCTGCTGATGGACGAGCCGACCAGCGCCCTCGATCCCATCGCCACCGCGCGGATCGAGGAGCTGCTGCACGGCCTCGCGGACCGCTACACCATCGTGATCGTCACCCACAACATGCAGCAAGCCGGGCGGGTCAGCGACCAGACTGCTTTCTTTTTCATGGGGGAGCTCGTCGAAGTCGGTGCTACTGACGATATCTTCACGAATCCCAAGCAGAAGAAGACCGAAGAGTACATCACCGGCCGGTTCGGCTAGCCAGCGCCGCCATGCGAGTTCCTGAATGACGAGGCACACAGACACCCAGTACGAGAGCGAGCTTGAGGCGCTTGGCAGCCATGTGAGCCTGATGGGCGCGCGCGCGGAGGGCATGGTCGCCAACGCCGTGCGCGCGCTGTTCACGCGCGACCCCATGCTTGCGCGAGCGGTCGTCGAGCAGGACGCGGACCTCGACCGCCTGGAGAAGGAGTCGGATCGCCGGTGCATCCAGATCCTCGCGCGTCGCTCCCCGGTCGGGGAGGATCTGCGCTTTGTGACGGCGGTTTTCAAGGTCGTCACCGATCTCGAGCGGGTGGGCGACCTGGCCGTGAACATCGCCGAGCGCTCGTTGGAGCTGCTCTCCACCGTCGGCATCGGCCCGGACGCCGAGATCCAGGCCCTCGCCGCGCTGGTCAGCGAGCAGCTCGCGACCGCCGTGCGCGGCTTCTCGGACCGCGACGCCATCGTGGCCGCGCAGCTCTACGAGACCGATCGGGTGATCGACGGGATGAATCGCGCCGCGTTCGCGGGACTTCTGAACACCGCCCGCACCCATCCCGACCAGATCGAACGCGCCCTCGCCCTCTCGAGCGTGTGCAAGCACCTGGAGCGCATTGGCGACCACGCGGTGAACATCGGCGAACAGACGGTATTTCTGGTCGACGGGCACGACGTTCGGCACGGGGGCTAGGAGCTCACCTCCAGAGGGCCTCGGCGTCGTCGATCGTCTGCGGCTCCGCGATGGCGTCTGCCTCCCAGGCGCGGAAATCGCCGTCGGCGAGGAGCACCTCGGACCACCGGGCGAGGGGACGGGACAGGGGGATTCCATAGGTCCGAAGGCGCGTCGCGACGGGGGCATAGAACGCATCGGCCGCGGAGCGTTCGCCGAGCAGCCAGGGACCGCCGAACCGTGCGTGCAGGTCGGCGACGAGGTCGCGGAGGCGGGCGAGGTCGGCGAGGGTGTCGCCGGGGAGGTGAGCGGTGATGTCCGGCGTTCGCCGCCGGATGTTCATGCCCAGGTCGCGACGGAGGGCGCTGAAGGAGGAGTGCATCTCGGCCGACGCGCAGCGGGCGAGGGCGCGACGCGTGGGGTCGGCCGGCCACACCGGCCCCCGCTCAGCGGCCCATTCGGTGATCGCGAGCGAGTCCCAGAGGGTCAGCCGGTCGCCGAGGGTGAGCGCGGGCACGCGACCGCTCGGCGAGACCGCCACGACCCCGGGAATGGCGCTTTTGCCGTAGCCTTCGCCACCAAGCGGGATGAGGTGTTCGTCGAACGCGATGCCTGCCCATCGAAGGACGAGCCACGGCCGCAGCGACCAGGACGAGTAGTTCTTGTTGCCGACGTGGAGCGTTGGGCGGGAGGTCAACGGGGGCCTTCAGGGGATGACGATGCCGACCGTCGCGATCATGTCGCCCGGCCGGACGAAGCGTTGGCCGAGGCGCTGGATGAGCCAGCCGCCAACCGGAGCGGTGACGAGCACGCGATCGCCGGGGCGCTCCAGCGGAATGAGCTGGCCGACGACCTCGCCCGTCTCGATGGTGCCGCCGAGCGGGGCGATCGGCTCGAAGATGCCGGCGCCAGGGGCGCGGATGATGTGGCGGTGGACGAACACGGCGTTGTGCTTTGGCGGCGGGGTCAGCGCGGCTTCCGGCGCGACGCAGCCGGTGAGCACCGCCAGTCGCAAAAGACCGGCGATCGCCCGACGCATCAGCGGCTCGTCCAGCTCGGGCAGATCGGCCATCTCGACCGCCATGACATCCACGCCACGCTGCTCCATCGCCGCGTCGATGCTCGAGTTGAAGATCTTGATGTCCTCTGGCGCAGACCCGAAAACCCAGACGACGTGGGGGTCGAGGGCCTGGATGTACCGCTGGTGGCGGGCGTGGCGCTCCGCCGACTGGCCGGGGGGCTGGATGGCCAGCAGTGGCGTTCGCATCACGAAGTTGTGAAGGTTGATCGCCAGCTCACAGCCGGCAACCACGTCGCAGAGCGTCGCGGCGAGGCGTCGGGTCAGCGCCGGACCACCCCCACCGTCGCCCACCCGGTTCATGTCCTCATCGTCCCAGTTGCTCCACCGCGCCCGTTGCATGAGCGCGGGCGGGTTGGCCGCTGCAACGACGCGGATCCCCGCCGTCAGCGGCAGGTCCCGGAGCGCGACGACCAGCCGGTCGACAAGCAGGATCGGCGAGGGCTCGTCCCCGTGAATCCCCGCGATGACCGCCAGCTTCCGGGGCTCCGGGCCGATGTCGACGACCGGGAGGTGGACAGCCATGCCGCCGGCGTCCGAGACGGGGATGCGTGAATAGCGCGGGGCGGACTGCATTGTCTAGCCGTTGACCTGGCGCAGGTACGCCAGCACGCCGAGCGCCTCCCGGGCGCGTTGCGCGGCGAGCTCGGGGGTGGGAAGGCTGCAGATGATCTCGATGCCGTCGGCATCGTGGCTGATCCACTCGCTCTCGCTCAGGTCAAAGAAGCGGTCCATGCGCTGCACGATGCCCATGTCGTTCATGTGCGCGCGCGCGAGGGCGGGCAGCTCCGCGTACAGCTCCCAGCTCCTTCCCTCGCCAGCGGGCTTGAATTCAGCAAAGGCGGCGGGGAGTTCCTCGCCGAGCCGCACGAACAGGAGCGGCTGTCGCGCCGGAACCTCCTGACGGACCACCAGCGTCGGCGGCGCTCCGGGCAGCGCCTGCACCTCGAGCTTTCGTCCCTCCCTCGCAGACGAAAACCCGATTCCCCCACCTGCGACGGGGAAGATCCCCTGGCCGTGCTCCATCGCCAGGCGCGAGAGCGCGCTCTCGTAGGGACTCCACAGGCGCGCATGGCGAGTCACGATGAAGTACCGTGTGCCTCCGCCGAGGAGCAGGACCAACCCGACGCCGACCATGCCCATGGTCACCGTGGCCGCCTCGCCCTTCAGCTCCTCCGGGTGCCGTCCCTCCAGCACGGACAAAGCGGACAACACAAAACCCTCCGGGAGCGCCAACACCAGGAGGGTGAATCCGATCATCGCCGCGAGGAGCGGTGCGACGTTTTTCATGGCCCCGACCCGGCTTGCCCGGTGAGCCTACAGAAGCTCGAGCCCCTGATCGCGGAGCACCTGCCCCAGCGTCTTGCGCGAGAGCGTGCGCAGCGCGCGGGTCGAGAGCTTCAACGTCACGAACTTCTGCTCCTCTTCCCACCAGATCCGCTTGACCTGCAGGTTGGGGAGCTGCCGACGCTTGGTCTTGATGTTCGAGTGCGAGACTTTGTGGGCGACGTTCGGGCGCTTGCCGGTGAGGTCACAGATGCGGGCCATGGCGAAATCCTTTGCCCGGACGGGCAGGCATGAACGGGGGCGCGTTTATACCGCGGTTGTGGGGACGGCAACCTACAGCTTGACGCAGACCGCGTTGCCGACGATCTGCACCGGGTAGGTCGGCACGGAAGCGTAGGCGTTTGTCTTGCATTTTCCGTCACGAACGTCGAATTGCCAGCCGTGGTAGGGGCAGGACACAATGTGGCCGTCAAGGCTCCCCTCGCCGAGCGGGCCGTCCGCATGGGCGCAGGTGTTGGAGATGGCGTGGTAGGTGCCGCCCACGTTGGCGACGGCGATGGCGGTGCCGCCGATGATGATCTCGATGATCTTCCCGGCTTCCAACGCGTTCTTGTGGAGGACCACCTCGTAGCCGTCCGGCGGCGTGACGTCACGTGGAGGCTCCATCTTCAACGCCAGGGACTTCTCAGCGGCCTCGACCGGCTGGGAGGCGCGCTTCGGCGTCGGCGCAGGCGTAGGCTCGGATGTGGTGGATCGGTTGCCGCCGAACAGCTTCGCTCGCGCCCGGCTACGAAAGCCCTGGGGACGCCCGAGGAGGATGGTCTTGATCAGGGTCAGCATGGTGCGCTCGGAGTCGGGCGCACGATAATCCGTTTGGGAGCCCGGCTCGTACCCGGTCGGAGATAGAGTCTGCCTATGCGCCTTCGATCCTCAAGCCCCGTAGTCGTCATCGCGGTCCTGCTCACCGGATGCGCCCCACCGCCCTACACGCCGCCGGACACCGGAAGCACCGAGCCCAGCATCACCGTCACCTGGCCGCTCCCCGAATCCACGGCCGTCGGCTGCACGGTCGTGACGGTGGAGATCAAGAACCTGACGTTGACGGACTTCGCGACGAACACGACCGATGTTCCGGGCGAAGGGCATTACCACGTCACCACGCCGTTGGGGTACACCCCCGTGTACACCCCCTACGCGCTCATCTCCTGGCTCGACCAGATCCCGGACTCCAACGCGGACCTCACTGTGCAGCTCGTGAACAACATCCACGAGCCGCTGCTCGACGCCAACGGTGATCCGTACCAGGTCACCATCCCGCTGCACTACGTCCCCTCCGCCACGTGCGCCGAGTTCGGCTCCACGCCCACGGACACGGCGTACGACTCCGGCATGGGCATGGACTCGGGATCGTAGTGGAGCCGATCGCCAACGATGGGCTCGGGCGCCGCAGCTTTTCGGTCGTGCGCACGCTTGGCGAAGGCGCGTTTGGCAGCGTGTTCCTGGCGGACATGGTCAGCGCCGGTGGCTTTCGCCGAAGGGTCGCGCTCAAGCTGCTGAATTCGACCTGGGACCCGGAGAGCGATGCGGGCCGACGCCTTCGGGACGAGGCGCGCCTGCTTGGGCGGCTGCAGCACCGGAACATCGTGCGGGTCGACGATCTTTTGCAGCTTGGCGGCCGCTGGGCGCTGTTGATGGAGTACATCGCCGGGCTGGACGTCGAGACGCTGATCAGCCGGGCACGGGCGACCGGCGTCCAGCTCCCCCCGCGCGCGATGCTGCAGATCTGCGCGGCGACGGCGGCGGCGATGGACGCGGCTTTTGCGGCGGTCGGCGACGATGGGACGCCGCTGCAGGTCGTTCACCGGGACATCAAACCCTCCAACGTCCGCCTCTCGGAGACGGGCGAGGTCAAGGTGCTGGACTTCGGCGTTGCCCGCGCGGACTTCGTCGGCCGCGAGGCGAAGACGGAGCGCGTGCGGTACGGCTCGCTCGGGTACATGGCGCCCGAGCGCGTGCTTGGCGAGCCGGAGACGGCTGCTGGCGACGTCTACGCCCTGGGCGTGATGCTGTACGAGCTGCTCACGCTGGAGAGCTACGGGCGCGCGGAGCTCGGACCAGACAAGCAGATCGCGCAGGTGCGCGTCGCGGTCGCGCTGGTCACCGAGGTGGTGGGCGACGGCACCGAGATCCCCGAATTGCTTGCCCGTGCCCTGGACTATGACGGCGCCTCGCGCCCAACCGCGCGGGAGATGGAGGTCGCGTTGCGCAGGGCCGCCGGGAAGCTCCAGGGCGACGACGTTCAGGACTTTGCCGTGGCGCGCTTCGGCGGGCTCGCGCTCGACCCGGCGGCCGCGACGGACCCTGACCCCGCTGAGGGCATGGTGCTCGAAGAAGGGACGGCTGCCCTGCAGATGCTGCGAACAACGGCGTCGGCGGCACCGCCTACCGTCGCGATGCGACCGATGAGCCAGTCTCCGACCCTCGCGGTGCCCGAGCCGTTGCATGAGATCGAGGCAACGGCGGCGGTGCCCGTTCGGTCGAACCGGGGGCCGGTCGCGGCAGGGGTGGGCGTTGTCATCGTGCTGCTCCTGGCGGTCCTCGCGTGGCGCCTCGGCGCACCGGCGCCTCACCCGGTCACGGACCCCGTCGCGTCGGCGCCGGCAAACCCCGCCGTGTCCGCGCCAGCGCCGATCGCCTCGACGACCACACCCGCCTCAGCACCGACCATTGCGCCGCCATCGCCCGCACCGCTCACAACCTCCGTGCCGCAGCCACCTGCCGTCGAACCGCCTCACCCCGCCTCGCCGCGCCCGCTCCCGGACCACTCCACCCTGCCCGCCGCCCCAGCGGTGACGCAGGCGCTGCCAGCATCCTCGGCTCCGGTGAATCGCCTCCGCGCCGCGAAGTTCGTGCTCACCGGGGCTGAGGGCATCACGGTCACCTGCGGAGACGTGACCGCGACAGGCGCGACGAACGCGCTGGTGCGCGATTTTCCGGCTGGTCCCTGCACGGTGACCGCCGGGGGGCACAAAGCGACGGTCTCGCTGGATGCGCCTGGTCAGATCAATTGCACGCTCGCCGGAGATTCGCTCGCATGTCCATGATCCTGCTCGCGTTCTTGACCGGCGGCGCCACGCGCGCGCTCGCGGCGAAGGTCTACTGGGTTGGCACGCCGAGCGACGCGGACAATGCCGCTGTGGCGCGGACCGTGGCAGGCGCGACGATCGCCCCTTTCGCGGACATCGTACCCACGGTGCCGGTCACGGAATCGATGACGAGCCTCGGCGCCGAGACGGCTGCCGTGAAGCCGCTTTTTGACGTCTTCGACGGCGAGCTGCAGGTGATGGCGCGGTTGCAGAAGGCGACGTCGGACGCGAAGGTCCTCAAGTCCGAGGCGGACCGGCAAGTGCTGTTCCACGCGTTGATGACCGAAGGCTACGCCGTAGAGCGCTATTTCGGCGCCAAGCTCGGGACGGACAAGGCCGCTGCGCCCTACCGAACTGGCGACGGTGCGGACGCCGTGATCACCGCCTGGGCGGACGCCGCCAGCCTGTACGGGGCGTCTGCCCCGACCGCCGACGAATTGCCGGACGCCGCCGCAAGGATCGCCTGGGACGCCACGCAGGCCGCCGTTCGCGCGCGCCCCTCCGCGGCGCTCGTTGTCGGAAAGCTCGCCTCGGGAGCCAATCTCTACGTGGACGGACAGCACGTCGCCGCCACGCTCGGCGCCCGGGTCCCGATCACCGCTGGGCGTCACCACGTGCACGTTCAGGTCGGCGACAGCCTCCTCTGGGTGTGGTCGGACGACGTTGGGGCCAACGCCACCGTGGCCGTGGAAGCACCGTTCGGGCCCGCGGAGCGTGACGCGTTGGTTGGGCAGCTTGGGAGCGGAAAGGATGGCTGGACCGTCGCCCCGGCCGTGGTGGCCTACGCGCACGGTGAGGCGACGTACCTCGCCGTTCCGGGTGGCCGACAGCCGCGCCTCGTTCGCATCGACACGGGGACCGCGTCGAACGTGACGATCGTGGCCGACAAGCAGCGCGGAGACGGGCCAATCGCCCGGGTCGCCGCCGGCGCTGGCTGGGTGTCCACGGGCGACTTCTTCCTGCAAAACGTCGGGTCTGGAGCGCCCTATACGACCGCCACGGTCAACGCTGTCTCCCCGGCGGCCGCAGCGGCGGTCGCGTGGCGGTTCGGCCTTGTTGAGGTTGGCGCTGGCGTAGACGCCGAGGTCGCCCTTGGCGCGTACCACTCCGTGCCGACCGGCGGCGCGGCGACGCGCGCGTTCGTCTACCCGCACGTCGCCGCGGGCATCCGGTATGCACAATTGACGCTCGGACCTGAGTTTCCGTGGTACTTCGGCGTTGGCGCCCAGGCGACGGTGCCGGTCTATGGGCCGCTGGAGCTGTACGCCCGCGGTGTGTACGGCGTGCCGCTCCCGATCGCGCGAGCGGGGGGCGACCCCAGCTTCACGCCCACGCCGGCCATCTCGGCGTGGGGTGGCGTGGCGGTGCGGTTTGGGGGGTGAACCCGCTCCAATCGGCCCTTTGCAGGCTGCTTGATGCCTCGGGTTCGACCGGCTGACGCCCTCATCGCGCTCTGGCTGCTGGTCCAGGTGGGCCTGCCCGCCGCGTGGTATCTCGGCGGACAAAGCCCCGATCAGCGGTTCGCCTGGCGCATGTTCTCCTCCGACAGGCTCACCCACTGCAAGGTCTCGGGGGCGCTGACGGAGGTGCATGACGGCGTTCGAAGCACCCGCGACGCGGACCTGAGCCACCACTACCAGGACGGTTGGATCTCGCTGCTGACGCACCGAAACCCGGACGTCGAGCAGGCCGTGTTGGCGGATCTCTGTGAGGAACCCGATTCGGTGAGGGCGACGCTGCGCCTTTCGTGCAAGCGCCCGGATGGGACAGCGCCCGAGCCCGAGCGCATGTCCATGGACTGTGGGCCGAAATGAAGGTCTGGGACGAGGTATGGCACAGCCCGATCCGGGCGGTACGTCCCTGGCTCTTTGAGCGCCTGCTGTTGCTACTGCTCGCGTTCGACGCCTGGTTTCTCGAGGCGCCGCACGGTGGCCGGCTCGGGGCGGGCGGGTTCAACGTGGCGCACGCCGCCTGGCTCGGCGCCATGCTGCCGACGCCAACGCCCGCGCTTTACGTTGGTTTGATGCTGGGGATCGGCGCTCTCGCCTTTGCAGGGGCGGTGGGCGGCGCGAGCCGGACGCACCTGGCGCTGGTGACGGCCGGCTGGACGTGGGGGTGGTCGATGAGCCTCCTCGACACCTGGCAGCACCATTATCTGCTGACGCTGCTGCTCACCTGCCTCTGCCTCTCGGCCCGTGGGGTCGGGCGGGACGGGGTCGTTGCCGATGGCTGGGCCTGGCGACTCGCAGCCAGCACCGTGGCGATCGTCTATCTCTACGCCGCGATCGCCAAGATCGACGGTGACTGGCTCGCGGGCGACGACTTGCGGGTCGCGGCGCACGCGGCCCTGGCACCGGTGGTGGACATCCTCGGCCCGTCCGCGTTCCAGGTCCTGGCGATCGGCGCCATCGTCACGGAATTTTCCCTTTGCATCGCCTACATCGCGAGCCTGTGGATCGATCGCCTCCCGGCGCTGCGATGGCCGTTGGCGGTGGCCGGAACGGTCGGCGCCGGCTTCCACATCGCGATCCAGGAGAGCGGCTTCAAGATCGGGTGGTTCAGCGCGTACATGGTGCTTTCTTCGTGCGTCTTCCTGATGCCCGAGGGGGCGCTGCAACGCGTGGCTGGGTGGCTGCCCGCGCGCGAGGTCCCCGGACCCCGGGCCTGGGCCGTCCTGGGTGGCGTCGGCCTCCTGACTGTCGGGGTCTGGGCGAACCTGCCCGGCGGTGGGCTCGCTTTGGGGCTGGCCGCGGGCTTGCTCGTGGTCTTTGGCTGGCGGCGATCGGCAGTGGGGATCGGAGGCGTGGCTGCTGCGGCGAGCCTCGCGGGGCTGCTCGAGACGACGGACGTGCGATTTGACTATTACAGGTTGCTCGGTGGGGATTTGCGCCACCTCGGCGACCTTCGTGGGGCCATCGACGCCTATCGGCTAGCCGACGTTTACGCGCCACCGGGGGAGGACCGGACTGTCATGGTGAGCAGGTTGGAGGCGGAGATCGGAAGTGCTGGTTCGCCCGCGACTTCTGGGTCCGTTGGACCGGAGGAGACGCAGACGGACCAGTGAGAGTGGAACCGGCGCTGCGGTGCCGATTCCCCGGCGAGCCCGGAGGGCGCAAGCAGCAGGAACGAGCTCCATAAAAGCCGAGCCGCTCCAAGCAAATGCGAGCCGGCACGAGCGCCGCACGCGAGTTCTGGCTACCTGACGTCATGTTCATGCGGCGTTTCGTTCTCTCCTGCATCGGCATCGCCAGCTTCGCCACCGGGAGCGCCAACGCAGCGCCCTCGCTGGACACACTGGAAACCCGCGCTGAGGCGATCGGGAAGCTGACGTACCCCGCCAGCGAGAAGGCGGACATCCGGCTGATCCTGAAGGTCGAGCCTCGGAAGATCAAGCGGTTGACGACGCAACTGCTCGCCTACGCCCGGGCGCATCCGGACGCAGACGGGGTGTTCGCCAGCGGGTACCTGATGGCGCTGACGCGCATGGAGTTTGGGGACTCGGTCGCCCATGTGCCCGTGCCGGCCGCCCTCGCGTCAAACCCGGAGCTCTCGGCGGCCTACACAGCGCAGCTCGCCTCCTATTCCGAGCCCATCTACGCCCTCGGCCGAGAGACCTTGACGAAGATCCTCGACAAGAGCGCGTCGCTGGGCACAACCAACCAGTGGGTGACGAAGGCGCAGGCGCTGCTGGACGCCCACCCTGCGCAGCCGGCTGCAGCGTCGGAGGCGACAAGCCAGGCGCCCCCGACGGACCCCGTCGTAGAACCCGCCTCCTCTGCTCCGCCCCAGTAGATTTTCATTCAGTCTTGACTGAACGAACTGAATGCACTAAACGGATTGCACGATGCTTCCGCCCCTTGCCTTCTCTCCCGACGAGCTTGAGTTCGTGGAGACCGTCGGCCTGCACTTCGAGACGCTGGGGCTGCCGCGCATCGGCGGGCGTATTTTCGCCCTGTTGATCCTCTCCCCACGCCCGCTGCTGCTCGATGAGATCGCCACGACGCTGAACATCAGCCGCGCCAGCGTGAGCGTCAACACCCGCGCGTTCGTCGCGAACGGCGCCATCGAGGTTCGCGCGATCTCCGGCGATCGTCGGCAATATTACGCGATGCGGAAGGACGTGTTCTTCACGCGCTTGCCTTTCTTGCGCCGGCACCTGGAGAGCATGCGTCGGCTGTTCGGCCAGGCGCAGTCGGCCATCGCCCAGGGCGACGATTACCGGCGCCGGATGTCGGATTCGCCGTCCGCGCCGATGCTTGTTCGCGAGCCCCCGCCCGCCTGGGGCGCGCCGCTGCGGGCGTTGGAAGCGCCGGACGCTCGCGTGGCCCAGGGTCTGCTGTTCATCGATTTTCTGGAATCGCAGCTTGAGGCGATGGAAGCCACGTTCAAGCAGCGGTTCGGGGCGGCGCGATGACCCCTGCAGCTCAGGACCCGCAGGTCGAGGCCGCACCAGCCGAAAGCCCGCAAACGACCACGCCGCCCGCGTCCTCGGCGCCTGCGCAGCCCCCGCCCGGCGCCCCGACCGAGCCAGCTTCGGGCGCGCCCTCCGAACCCGGCCCCGGGACGCCCGCCGAGCCAGCGCCCGGCATCCCTGTGGATCCCGCGGCGGCGCCCGAACCCATCGTCACGGTGTCGCCGGGGTCCCACGAGCCCGAGCCGCGGACCATCGACGCGGATCTTGGCGGCTACGGCGAGCTCCGTCTGACAGGAATGCTCGGCGTGACCGGGAATCCGCTCGGCTTCGCGGAGCGCGTCCGCCCGAAATTCGACATCGCCCCGATCGATGGGCCCATGGCCGGCCGATTGAAGGCGGAGGTCGTCGTCGAGGCCGCCCTCACCCAGGGGCGCGACACCGGAAAGGAGCTGTCGGACACGATCTTCGCCTCGGATCTGGGACCCCTGCTCACCGCCGCGAATTGCACCTACGCGCCCGAGCCCCTGTTCGCGACGATCGCGAGCGCGCTCTCCGTCGAGCGGCTCCACGTCGATTTCAACCTGAAGCACGTGGACCTCAAGGTTGGCCGTCAGGCGATTCGCTGGGGCAGCGGCCTGTATTTTCACCCGACGGATCTCTACGCCGAGGTGTTGCTGACCGAGCCGTGGAAGGAGCCGGCGGGAATCAACGCCATCAAGGCGGACGTGCCCATCGGCGGTTCGGACATCACGGCCGTCGTTGCGATGGGGGACGATCTGTCGTCGCTCTACACGGTGGCACAGGGGACGGCGGACAAAATCGTGGCGAGGGACGTGCCACTTTCGGCAGCCGTGAAAGGCACGCTTCGCGTCGGGGGCGTGGACGTGGCCGCTGTCGGGCAGGCGCGGGCGGACCAGAATTGGTTTGTGGGCGGGGACGTGCGGGGGACGCTCGGCGTCGGGTACTGGGCCGAGGGCGGCTGGCATGGCGCCGTGAGCACCCCGGCGATCGATACGAAGGGCTACGTCGAGGTCGTTGGCGGGATCGACTACAGCTTTCCCGTGCTCAACATGCTGTATCTGGCGGCTGAGTACCGGTACGACGGCAGCGGCGCTGCGCCTGGGAACTACGACTACACCAGCCGGCTTTCGGGATCGTTGCCTTTTGACTGCGCGATGCTCCCCAGCACCAGCGGCACCGCCACCCGCTTCACGCTCGGGCGTCACTACCTGGACGGCGTCGTGCGACTGGGGATCACCGAGGAGTGGGGTGTCACCGCCGGCGGCCTCGTGAACCTTGCGGACGGCACCGGCGAGCTCATTCCCGCCGTCTCCTGGACCGCCACCGACCGCGTCGTCATCAATGCTTCCGGGCAGATCCCGGTCGGGAAGGACGGCGAGTTCCGACCGGCACCCTCGTCACTGACCTACACGCTGGGAACCTCCAGCGTCGACCTCTCCGGCCTCGTGCCGGATGCCACCTTCACCGGCTGGGTCCGGTACAGCTTCTAGGAGACTTCCCGATGTCCACGGATCCCAACGGCCAAGCCGGCCAGACCCCGCTTTGCGAGCTGCAGGGCGTCACCAAGAACTACCCGATGGGGGACCTCGTGGTGCAGGCCCTTCGGGGCGTGTCGGTGAAAGTGTATGCCGGCGAGTTCACGGCGTTTGCCGGTCCCTCCGGGTCCGGAAAGTCGACGGTGTTGAACTGCATCGGCTGCCTTGATCGGCCAACCGCCGGCAAGGTGTACGTTGAGGGTCAGGACGTCGCCACGCTCTCGGACGGGGCGCTTGGCGTCGTCCGGGCGAAGCGCATCGGGTTCATCTTTCAGAGCTTCAACCTCATCCCCGTGCTCACTGCGTTCGAAAACGTCGAGCTGGCCTTGCGGCTGAGCGGCGCGCCGACGGCGGGGCAGAAGGAGCGCGTCGAAGAGGCGCTGCGATCAGTCGGGCTCGCAGACTACATGAAGCGGCGGCCAGCCCAGCTCTCCGGCGGTCAGCAGCAGCGCGTGGCGATCGCCCGTGCGCTGGTGAAGACCCCCGCGCTCATCATCGCAGATGAGCCAACCGCGAACCTCGACTCCAAAAACGGGGCTGCAATCCTTGACTTGATGCGGTCCATGAACGCGGACAACGGCACCACCTTCCTGTTCTCGACCCACGACCCCATGGTGATGGAGCGGGCCCGTCGCATCGTCCGGCTGTCCGACGGCTCGGTGGTCGGGGACGAACGGCACGATGGCGCGGTGCAGGCTGCCTCCCCGTCGCACGTCGGGGCCTGAGCATGTTCCTCGTCGCCCTCGCCCTTCGAAACCTGTTCCGGAACACACGACGGACGCTCATCACGTCCGCGGCCGTCGTGTTCGGCCTCGCGATCCAGATTCTCGGCTGGGGCATGGTCAACGGGCTCGATGACAACTTCCTCCGCGCCGTCGCAACGACCACGACCGGGGACATCCTGTTGCGCCCCCCGGATTACCCGGACGACGGACTCTCGTACCCGCTGGAGGACGCCGCGATGCCCCCCGCGCTCACCGGGTTCACCGGGGAGGCGGCGCCTCGGGCCATCTTCTCGGCGAAGGTCGTGCATCATGCGGACGCCGCGCGGGCGATGGGGATCGGCTACGAGCCGGACCAGGACTACCGCGTCTTCCCGCGCGAAGGCTGGCGCGTGCAGGGCGTGTGGCCGGACAAGGACCAGCCCCAGGTGGCGCTGGGGGACGCGATGGCGCGCATGCTCGGGGTGGCGATTGGCGACCAGGTCACCATCCAGGCGCGCACCGTGGACGGCGCCCAGAACGCGCTGGCCTACGACGTGACGGCGCTCGTCCACACCGACAATGGGCAGATCGACAACAACGCGGCGTGGCTGCGGATGTCCGCGGCCGACGAGCTTTTACAGCTTCACGGGCGTCGCACGCACATCGCCCTGCGCATCGGGGGGCTTGAGGATCCGGCCGCCGTGCGCGACCACCTCCTCGCCGCCGGTGCATTCAAGATGGCGGACGGCAAGTCCTGGGTCGCCAGGACCACCCGCGAGGAAGCCGCGGACATGCTGGCGATCAACGACATCCGGCGCCGGGCGATCCTGATGCTTGTGGGCGTGATCATGGCCATCGCGGGGCTCGGCATCGCCAGCACGGTGGTCATGGCGGCGTACGAGCGGGTGCGCGAGATCGGCACGCTGCTGGCGCTGGGCATGAAGCGACGGGAGGTTGGCGGCCTGTTCCTCATCGAGGGCCTGCTGCTGGGGATTGGCGCCGGGATCGTCGGCGCGGCGCTCGGGAGCGCGGCCGTGATCTACTGGCAGATCAACGGGATCCACCTCGGCGAGGAGCTGATTATTGCCAACGGCAGCCTCCCCGTCAGCGCAGTCATCTACATGCGGTTCACGTGGGCTCCGGTCTTTGGTGCGCTCGGCTTCTCAGCCCTGATCGCGACCCTCGCCAGCCTTTTCCCAGCCTGGTTCGCCGC
Organism: uncultured Pseudomonadota bacterium; assembly: GCA_903844155.1. GTDB lineage: Bacteria > Myxococcota_A > UBA796 > UBA796 > SXON01 > CAIUMM01. Next base: position 74,171 of record CAIMSU010000366.1, read on the forward strand.
TCATCTCAACCCCGCCGACGCCGTGCGCGCCGACTGATCGGGAGTCTCCATGCTGATCCTGTCCCTCGCGCTGCGGAACGCCCGCCGCAACACCCTCCGGTCCTTGCTCACCGGCGGGATGATCATGTTCGGCGTCGCGCTCCTGACGTGCGGCATGGCCTGGACGAAGGGCGCGTTCGGGGGAATCCTGGAGAAGGCCTCCAACGTGATGGGGCCGGTCCGGATCGTGATGCCGGAGTTCGCCAAGAAAGAGCAATTGATGCCGTTGGAGGACAACATCGCGGATGTTGGACCGATCCTGACCGCCGTCAAGGCAACGCCGGGCGTCGTGGGCGCGTGGGCGCGGATCCAGATGCCCGTCACCCTGACTGTCGGCGACGACATCGGGGAGCACTTCGCCCTGGTTCAAGGCGCGGATCCGGAGTGGTTCCAACGCGCGATCGACCTGGAACACCACGTCACGAGCGGCCGGATGTTCAAGGTCGATGACGACGCGTCCGGACAGTGCGCGGGCGGGCACCACGGGCGGCCGCCGATCGAGGCGGTGCTCGGGGTCGCTGCGGCTGAGGCCGTCGGGGCGAAGCTGGGGGACGACCTGATCCTGGACGGTCAGACGCAGGACGGCTCGATCTCCGCGGTGAAGGTGAAGATCGTCGGGCTCTCGGAGCTTGGGAGCAGCGCGCAGAACAAGTTCGTGTACGTGAGCCTGGCGACGTTGCAGTGCATGGCGGACATCCCGGGCGGCGCTACCGAGGTACTGATCTACGGCAAGACGCTGGACGACGCCGGGGACGTGGCGAACGCGCTGAAAGCCAACCCTGCCATGGCAAAGTTCACGATCTCCCCGTGGAATGACCGGCCGCCGTTCAACTCCATCGCCGGGATCATCGGCGCCCTGGCGACGATCGCCGTGGGTGTCATCGTGTTCATCACGGCGCTCGGGGTGCTCAACACGATGCTGATGAGCGTGATGGAGCGTACCGCTGAGATCGGGGTCATGCGCGCGATGGGGATTGGCCGGTTGCAGACGGTCGTGTTGTTCGTCGTCGAGGCGATGGGCATCGCGGCTCTCGGGGGTGTCGCCGGGGCCACGCTTGGCGCGGTGGTAGCGTACTATGGGCTGGAAGTGCACGGCGTGAACCTCGGAAACGCCGTGAACAAGATGCCGCCCGGACTCGCGCTGGACGCGGTCATCCACGGGGACTGGGAGCCCTACATGTTCTTCCAGGCGTTCGGCCTGGGCCTCGTGATGGCGATCGTCGGCAGCGCCCTGCCCGCCGTCCGCGCCTCGCGCATCGAGCCTGTCGAGGCCATGCGGTCCCGCCGGTGAGTCCTGTCGCTTCTTGTCTCGGCCCGGCGCATTCGTCGGTCCTCAAACGTTCTGGAGTTGCCATGAAAACCCTGCTCCCCGCCATCCTCGCCTTTGCACTCGCCCCCCTCCGGGTCCTCGTCGTCCTCGTCGCTGCCATCGTCGGCGTCGGACATGCGCGCGCGGCAACGCCGACCGTCGCCGAACTCCTGGCGAAGATCGATACGAATATGACGTACGACACGCGTGAGAGCTACATCACGATGCGCGTCACCAAGGCCGACCGGGTCAAGGAGTACAAGATGCACAGCTACGGCCGCGGCCAGGACGAGGCGGCCATCGAGTACCTCGCGCCCTCGCGTGACGAAGGCACCAAGATGCTCAAGAGCAAGGACGAGCTGTGGATGTGGCTGCCGAGCGTCGAGAAGACGCAGAAGATCTCGGGGCACATGCTGCGGCAGGGGCTGATGGGGTCCGATATGTCCTACGAGGACATGATGGACGCCGCCAAGTGGCAGACGATGTACTCGGGCGTCGTCTCGGGCGAGGACTCGGTGGATGGTCGCAAGTGCTGGAAGGTGGAGCTGACGGCGACGTCCGCGGACGTCAGCTACCCGAAGCGCACCATCTGGGTCGATGAGTCGGCGTACATCCCTGTGAAGCAGGAGTTGTACGCGCTCTCCGGGACGTTGCTCAAGACCTGGACCATGAGCGACATCCGCACGGTCGGCAACCGCCAGTTCCCCTTCAAGATGACCGTCGTTGACGAGGTCCAGACCGGGTCGATGACGGAGCTGATCTTCGACAGCGTCACGTTCGCGATCCCGCTGCAGGACGAGGTGTTCAGCACGCGGTGGTTGGAGCGCTGAGCGCGATCGCGTCCTGAAGGTCACGCGTGAATGCGTCGAGCGTGGGCTCCGCGATGGCGAGCGGCGGCGTGAACCCAAGCGCTTCGGCGTGCTCTCCACAGGGCAGGATGATCCAGCCATTTTCCAGCAAGCGGCGCGTGACGGCAAGGCTGTCGGCCACGTGGATGCCGACCATCAGGCCGCGACCGCTGATGGCGTGAACGCCGGAGGTCCTCCGCAGGCGCTCCCTCAGTGTCTCACCGGTCGCGTGGGCGCGCGCGACGAGCCCGTCGTCCTCGATCACGTCCAGCACCGCCAGCGCCATTGCGCAGCCGACCGGGTTGCCAAGGAACGTCTGGGTGTGGATGGCCTCGCCCCTGGACGCGCCCCATGCGTCCATCACCGCCGCGCCGCCGAGGCACGCGGAGAGCGGAAAGCCCCCTGCAAGTGCCTTTCCGACGCAGAGCAGGTCCGGGCGCGGGCAGGGGTCGGCAGGATTCTCGGAGGCGAACATCGTGCCCGTGCGCCCAAAACCCGAGTAGATCTCGTCGTGGATGACGAGCGTGCCGGCCCGGTGGGCGGCCTCGGCCAGCGATCGCAGCCAGCCGACCGGCGGTGCCCGCATGCCGCCGCGGCCCTGAAGTGGCTCGACAAGAACGGCTGCGTAGGCCGACAGGTCCTGGAGCCCCCCGCCGTAGGGCGCGCGGTCCGCGAAACTACCAAGCAACGCTGAGAAAGGCTGCTGAAACGCCTCGACGTGGTAGCCGATCGCGGCGAGGGGGGCGGCGGCGAGGCCGTGATAACCCCCGTCGAAGGTCAGGATCCGTCGGCGACCCGTGGCCAGGAAGGCGGTCTTGAGCGCGGCTTCGACGGCGTCGCTGCCGGACGAGCCGAAGATCACGCGATCCTGACCGGTCAACGCGCATAGTCGCTCCATCAGCTCGATACGGCGCGGGTCCGGGAAGGCGTCGCCCATCGCGTGCGGGAGTCGCGCGAGCTGGGCCTGACCGGCCGCTACGACGGCGGGGTGGCGGTGTCCGACGCTCGCCACGCCGAAGCCCGCGCACAGGTCAACGAACCTGTTGCCATCGACGTCCCAGACGTTCTCGCCCTCGGCCTCGGCCCACACGATCGGGTCGGTGTCGGCGGTGCCGATCGCTGCGGCACGGCGAGCGCGACGGGCGGTGATCCCAGGACACTCGCGGGCGGCGAGGCGGTCCACCCAGGCGCGCGAGGCGGGTCCTGGCACCTCCGTCAGCAACGCAGGCAGCATTCGTCAGGCCAGGGGGTAGCTGAAACGGAACGCCGCGGTCGTTCCCGGAATGTCGTCGTCAATCTTTGTAAACTGCCCCGCCGTGAACGTCCCTGTGGCGATGACCGCGTCCCGGACCGCCTGGCTCACCAGGATCTCGTTGGAGGTGGCGGTGTCCTCGCCCAGCTTGCTCGCCGCGTTCACCTCGGCGCCGAACACGTCGCTGTCGCCGATCCGCAGGATGTCGCCGTAGCCGAGCCCAAGGCAGAGCAGCACCATGTCCTCGGGCGCACGGTCCTTGTTCACCCGCTGACAGGCGTGCTGCATGGCCACCGCGCAGGCGAGCGCGCGTTCAGGCCGCTTGTAGAGGATGAGGAAGCTGTCGGCCTCGATCTTGATGAGGATGCCGTCGTGCGCGGCGACGACGGGGAGGAGGAGCTCCTTTTGCTCGTGGATGATCTTGAGGAAGTGAATGATCCCGAAGCGGGCGACGTGCCGGGAGAAGCCGGAGAGGTCGGTGAACATGATGGTCCAGGTCTCTCCGAAGAGATCCCAGATCCGCGCGTCGATGGCGTCGGCGTCAGCACCCGGCTTGCGACGCTCGGCGATCAGGTGCCAAAGCCGGGTTTCGCTGCCTTTGAGGTCGTCGGAGTCGTGCGTGGCCATTCGCGCCACTCTATCCGCTCCCACGCCGACGCCCCGATCTGCCTCATGCGGATCGGGCTCTCGACGCGTCAATGGCCCGATCCGCGTGAGGCGGATCAGGCTTGAGGGGCGTGGTCGTGGCGGTCGGCCTGCGAAGTCATTACCGCCGGGCATGCGCGACGCTGTCCTCGCCTACCTGCGCGGTCGCCCGGGTGACCCCGAGGCCCTGGCGATCGCGTTGTTTCATGCGCAGCGCGCCGCGAGCCCCCTGATCGCCGCGATGACGATGCGATCGGATGGCGCGTCGCCGGACCCTCAGGGCTGGGAAGACATCCCGGCGATCCCCGTCTCGCTCTACAAGCGGCTTTCGCTGCGGAGCTTCTCGGGGACGCCCGGTTGCTGTTTTCTGACCAGCGGCACGACAGGCTCCGAGCGCGGCGTGCACGAGCTGCTCGACGCGGCGGTCTACGACGCGTCGTCATGGCACCACTTTACCGAGGTCTGCGGCGGAGTTCCCGGCCCCGTACGCTCTCTCTGCCCGCCGCCCGGCGGGGACAGCTCGCTCGGCCACATGATCGGGCACTTCGCCGCCGCGTCCGGTCACCCGCTCGACCAGCTGTTCGACGCTGCGTTTGGCATCGCCGGCGCCGCATTCGAGCGCATGGAGGGCCCGATGTTCCTCCCCGCAACGGCGTTTTCACTCGATGCTGTCCTCGATCCGGGGCGACGGGCCGCACGCTCCGAACTCGGGCCCGAGAGCCTGGTCATGGTCACGGGCGGCTTCAAGGGGCGTCGGGTCCGGCTCGACTCCGAGGCGGTCTATCGGGCGATCGCCCCGCGTTTCGGGGCGCCCCGGGTTGTGGGTGAATACGGGATGACGGAGCTTTGCTCGCAGCTCTGGACCGATCCCGTGCCCGCTGGCGCCGTCCCCGGGTGGTTCCGAGCGCCCGTCTGGATGCACGTCTACACGGTGGATCCGATCTCCGGGGCGCCGAGCCCAGCGGGTGGCCTGCTCCGCTTCGTCGACCTCGCCAACACGGACAGCGTCGTCGCGATCGAGACCATGGATCTCGGCCGCGTCGAGCGCTCGGTCGACGGCGACCGGGTCTGGCTCGATGGGCGGGCTGAGGGCGCCGAGCTCCGGGGGTGTTCGCTGCGCGCGGAGGATCTGCTCGTGGCGAAGAATCCGTGAATTGACGGTGGGCGCCCGGATGCCCGCGCGGATGCGGGCGTCCGGAGCTAAGGTGGGCCGCGATGGCCCTGCCCACTGCCTGGATGTCCCTTCCCGCGGTCCACCTGCCTTCGCGCAGCGTGACGCGCGAGCAGACGCTGGACGCCGTCCACGCGAACTTTCGGGGCACGCCCGAGGAGTGGGCGCGGGTCAGTCGGCTTCTGCGGGCTGTGCTGAACGCTTGCGGGACTCAGACCCGGTACCTTGAGGACCTGGACACCCTTGCGTTTGGCACGCACGCCACGCGCGCGGTCGAGCAGCTCCGGGCCGAGCAGCGCCTCGGGCGTGGGGCCCAGAGCGGCGTTGATCTGGTCGTGTATGGCAGCATCGCCCGGGAGTATTTCGAACCGGCGACGGCGTCGGAGATCGCGTGCCGGTCGGACCTTGGTGAGCCGCTTTGCTACGACGTTCTCGCGGCCTGCGCCGGCATGGTCGTCGGGGTGCAGGACGTCGTCGGCCGCTTCGCGTTGGATGACAGTTACCGGTCCGCCATCGTCGCGACGGCCGCGATCAGCGCCGGGCGGCTGAATGAGGACATCCAGACCGGCGAGGACGTTGCGCTCTACGCGGCGGGCCTGACCGTAGGGAACGCCTGCACGGCCACGCTGGTCTCCCGTGAGCGCCGGACCATCGACGATGTTCCGCTCCCCGCAGGTCGAATCGTCGCGCTTTACGCGCACACGATGCCGCAGCATTACGGCCTCTGCAGCGTGCCGGTCTACGGGAAATTCCGCAGTCAGTCCGCGGAGATGTTCCGCCTGACCAAGACCTTCCCCGACGGATTCCGGGAGACCTGCCGGCGTGCCGGCTGGGCGGTCGAGGACGTGGACCTCTGGGTCCTCCATCAGGCCTCCGACCGCGCGCTAGCCGAGATCTCCCACTCCCTCGGCGTGCCCGCCGCAAAAGTACCGGCGTTGCACGCTGACTTTGGGAATTGCGAGTCGAGCTCTGCCGCGCTGACGTTGCGGACGTTGTACGACCGGGGCCACCTTCGGCCGGGCATGAAGGTCATCGTCGGGACGGCGGCGGCGGGGTTCATGGTGGCCACGCTCGCGCTGGAGTGGTCGTAGCTTGATACGCCCGTAGGCCTGGAGGGCCGATGGGCCTGCGTTCGTTGATCAAGCGCGTCGCTGACAAGTTCTCGGGCGAATACTCAGCTGCAGAGGGGGACATTCGGGCGGACGACGGTGCGACCGCGGCCACGCCGGGTGCGACGGTGACCCGCGCGCGCCTGAAGCGCCCGAAGGACGCGAAAGAGGAAGCCGCAGGTGCGGCCGGTCCGTCGACGAAAGCAGGGTCGTAGATGCGCCTTGAGGCCAGCATCAACGGGGTGCCGCTCCACGTCGAGGTGCCCAGCGGCGCCAGCGTCGAGAAGGGCGGTGTCGCCCGCGCCGCGAACCCGGACGAGGTGCTGACGAACGTGAGCGCTGCGGTCCGGCTCGTGGCCGCACACCTCGGCCGCGCGCTGGAGATGGAGGCCTACGTGCCGCCCGTCGCGATGGAGGTCCGCTTTTCCGTCCGGATCGACGACAAGGCGTTCGTCTCCATCGGCACCACGCCCGCGGACGGGCAATTTCTCGTGACGCTGAAGTACGACGCCTAGGCAATCCCGAACAAGGCTGGCACGCGATTTGTGGTATACCCGTGGCGCGCCATGACCACGATCACCCTCGAACAGATCATCACCTTCCTCCTTGAAGCCCCCATGTTCGCGGAGCTCGACGCGGCGGAGCTGTCCGAGATCGTCCACATCATGCAGGTGCAGCGGGTCCGTGCTGGAAACCCGGTTTTCCGCGAAGGAGACGCTGGCGACGCGTGGTACGTGATCTACTCGGGGCGCGCGGAGGTGCTCAAGGGAAACGAGTTCCTCCCGACGCAGCGCCTCTCGATCCTCACCGAGCGCGCCTGTTTCGGCGAGATGGCGATCCTGGACCACTCCTCGCGTTCGGCCTCGGTCGTCGCGATGGACGATTGCACGGTGTTCCGCTTTCCGCGTCGCGATTTTGAGGAGCTGCTCGCCGAGGGCAACCTCGCGGCGTACAAGCTCATCTACCAGATGGCGAAGGTCCTCTCGACGCGTCAACGGAAGATCACCCAGGACCTGACGGAAGCGCTCGCCGCCCGCGAGGCCGAGCCGCTTCGGGTTGCCACGATGAACGTCGTGCAGGGGCAGTCGGTTTCGGAGTAGTGGCTTTCTACGCTACGAAAACAGCAGACCGACCGCCGCGAGCGTCATCGTGACCACGGTGAACCACCCCAGCGCGTTCAGCCACCGGCCGGTCGCCCAACGCCCCATGATCCGCTCATCGCGGGCGGTGATGAGGATGACGACGAGCAGCGGTGGGGCGACAAAGCCGTTCATGACGGCGGTCCACACCAGCGCTTTCATCGGGTTGATCCCGATGTAGTTCATGAGGATGGCGACGACGGTCTCCAGCGCGATGACGGCGTAGAACGCGCGGGCCTTCTTTGGCTTTCGGTCAAGGCCCGCCGGCCAGCCGAACAGCTCCGCCACCGCATACGCCGAGGACGCCGTCAGGATCGGCACCGCGAGCAACCCGGTGCCGACGATCCCGAGCGTGAACAGCAGGCTGGCGAGGTTGCCGGCAAGGGGGCGAAGGGCCAGTGCCGCGTCTGCGGCGGACTCGATCGTCACTTTTCCCGATTGAAACAGCGTGGCGCCGGTGGCGAGGATGATGAAATACATGACGATGTTCGAGAACAACATGCCGATGCCGACGTCGGTGGTCGCGTCCTCCATCTCGGTCGTCGTCGCGCCCTCGCGGTCCGCCACGGTCACGCGTCCTTGCGCGGTCTCCTCCTCGACCTCCTGGTTGGCCTGCCAGAAGAACAGGTAGGGCGAGATGGTCGTGCCGAGGATCGCCACGATCATGGCGAGGAATTTCCGGTCGAGGGTCAGACTGGGGACGACGGTGCCGAGCAGGACGGCATGGAGGTTTGGATGGGCAAAAAATGGCGTCGCGATGTAGGCAAAAAGGCTGAACGTCAGCCACTTCAGCGCGCGCGCGATGGTGCGGTAGGAGCCCCAGATCTCGATGAGCAACACCGTGAGCCCGATGGGGACGATGAGCAGCCTCACGCTCAATGCCGGGATGAGCAGGTTGAACGCCGCGCCAATCGCGCCGAGATCGGCGCCTGCGTTGATCGTGTTCGCGATCACGAGCGCGCCGATCAGCGGGTAAAGCAGCCACTTGGAGTAGTGCTGCCGAAGCACGCCGGCGAGGCCCATCCCGGTCACCATGCCGATACGGGCTCCCCCGCGACCAGCGGGGTAAGGCGCGCGAATGCACGTTTCCCACTTCCGCTCGCTGCGGACGACATCCGGCGCCGTCCGGGTTGGTCTGACGATGCTCCCCCTCCTCCTCGCCCGCGCGCTCGCCGCGGACCCGGCCTCGCCGCCGGCCGCGCCAGCCCCCGTCACGACCTCGTCGCCGTCCGCCTCGCCTCCCGCGGCCGGACCGGATCCGTCGCTGGAAGGGCCGACCGTCCTCACCGACTACGCCGACTGGGCGAGGAAGCACAAGCTCAAGGGCCCGGCAGCGCAGTTGGCCTGCTCCCCCTTCGCGGATGGCCTGAACCTGTGCTTCACGAGGAAGGACGGTGATAATCGGGTGTATTACACGGGTGCGGATGGCAAGACAGCGGACCAGCTTCGGGCCGACGCGAAGGGTACGGAGGACGCGGCGGTGGCCGGATTCGCACCGGTCTACGTTGATAACTACACGTTTCCCTACTACCTGGACGCCGGCGATGTGCGGGCCGACGCGGCGCTGCTCTACCCGGATGCCCTGGAACGAAAAGTGGGGGGCAAGTGCGTGGTTGCCGTGCCCGCGCAGGGGGTCGTGATCGCGTGGGTCGCCGGTGACCTCGACTTCGACAAGATCGTGGCTGTCGGCGTGAAGCGCATGTACGAGACGATGGCGAACCCGATCTCGTCCGTGCTCTACACCTGGGACGGCAAGCGCTGGGTCGTGTGGGGGCAGGCGAAGGACTACGTCGCGCCGTCGCCGTAACTCAGGGCGCGTCCACGACCGTCGCCATCACCTCGCCCTCGGCCACATGCACGCCCGCGACCGTCGCCTTTGCAGCGAACTTCCAGATCCCGCGCTTCTCGGCCAGCTTCTCGACGGTGATGCGGATCTGGTCGCCCGGGGTGATCGGGCGACGGAACCGGAAGCCGTCGAGGCCGGTCAGGTAGACGAGCTTGTGGCGCATGTCGGGGCGCGCCGTCATGGCGACGATGCCCGCGGCCTGGGCGACGGCCTCGACGAGCAGCACACCCGGAAAGACCGGGTAGCCAGGAAAATGGCCCTGAAAGCACGGTTCATTCGCGCTCACGTTCTTGAGCGCGACAACGCGCACGCCAGGCTCGCACTCCAGGATGCGGTCGATCATCAGGAACGGGTAGCGGTGCGGCAGGATCGCGAGGATCTCCTGGACCGACATGGTCGTCGCGGCGCGCTCGGGTGGGGGGCTGGTCTCGTTCATGCCGGGTCCTTCGGCCGGTTCGCCTCAAGGAGGGCGCGCAGGGCCACAAGCTCCGTGCGTAACGCGGCGATCTCACGCTGCTGTTCGGCGGCCGTCTGCACGAGCTCTGGCAGGCGCGGTGTTGCGACGGCCACCTGCAGCCAGGCGTGCTGGTCGATCGCGGGGATGCCCCCACGACGCGATCCCGCAGGCGTGTCTCCGGTGACCAGCGCAAACGCCGCGATCTGCGTGCCATCGCCAACGTCGATGTGCCCGACCACGCCCGACTTCATCGCCATCACCACGCCGTTGCCGAGCGTCGCGCTGCCGGCGACCGCCGCGAAGCTGACCAGCAGGCAATGACGGCCGATCTCGGCGCCGTGGCCGACCTGCACGAGGTTGTCAATCTTGGTCCCGTCGCCAACCCGCGTCTCGCCGATGGCCGCGCGGTCGACGCAGGTGTTCGCGCCGAGCTCCACGTCGTTGCCGAGAACGGCACGTCCCGTCTGGGGAATCTTGTAGAGCCCGGTGGGTGTGGGGACGAAGCCGAACCCGTCGCCCCCAACGACCGCGCCAGGGTTGAGGATGACCCGATCCCCGAGCACGCAGCCGGCCTGGACGACCGCACCCGCCATCAGCACGCAGCCCTCGCCGAGCACTGCACCGGCGCCGACGTAGCTGTGGGGGTGCAACACGCCCCTGCGCCCGACCCTCGCTCCCGGGCCCACATACGCGAGCGCGTGGACCCGCACCCCCTCTACGATCGCGTCCGGCTCGACGACCGCGCAGGGATGTACGCCGGCGCCGGCGTCGGCTGCGGGGTGAAACAGCTCCAGGGTCTTCGCAAATGCCAGGTACGGGTCCCGGCACCTCACAACGGTGCGACCGTCGGCAGCCTGCGCTTCGTCGACGAGCACGCAGCCGGCAGCGCTTTCGCGATAGACGCGGACGTACCTCCGGTTTGAGAGGAATGCGATGTCGCTGGGACCGGCGGTCTCAAGCCTGGCGACGGCGCGAATTCTCAGCGTTGCGTCGCCGTCAACCGTCCCGCCGACCGCGGCTGCGATCGCCCCGACGGTCCAGCCGTCTTGCGCGACCGCGCTCATCGCCTCACGGGTGGCTGGCCTACTTCGCAGGGGCGGTCGTCGGCGTCGTCCCGCCGCCCGTCACGGGATTCGCAGCGTTGTACCGCTTGATCAGCTCGTCCGTGATGTCGATCGAGGGCGAGGTGTACACCACACCGCCCTCGTTGACCTCGATGACCAGCGTGTACCCGCGCTCCGTCGCAATGCCCTGGGTGATCGTCTTCATCTTGGCGATGAGCTGCTCCATCGCGCCCTGGTACGCCTGCTGCATCTCCCCCTCGGACTGCTGGTAGGCCTGCTGGAACTGGGCGCCGGCGAGGTCGATGGCGTCCTCCTTCTGCTTCTTCGCGGTGTCCGAGAGCAGCACCGACTGCTTCTGGTAGTCGGCCTGCATCGCGTCAAGATTGGTCTTCATCTGCTCAATCGCCGCTTTCTTCGACTGGAACATCGTCTCCAGCTTCTTTCGGGCCTGCTCGCCCTCGGCCACGCTCTCCAGCGCTTTCTGGTAGTCGACAGAGGCGATCTTCAGCTCTGCGGCCTGTGCGCTCGGGGCGACGTGCGCGGCGGCGGCGGCGACGTAGGCGCCCGGGCTCGCCAGCAGCAGGGCGAGGGCAGCGCCGAGGGTCCAGGCGGCGAATCGGACGGGCGACGAGGGGGACGAGCAGCGGGCGGCGGACATCAAGGCTCCGGAGGCCGGGCCGGATAACCCGCGCCAAACTCCACGCACGTCACGGCAATGCCACGCCCACCTCGCGCGCCGCGTTCCGACGGCTGGACCGGTCCGCCGCGTGCTCCCGCAATCGCTCCAGCACGCTTCCGAGCGCCTCGGGGGTGTGCTCTCCGGGCAGCATCCGCGCGACGGCGAGCCCCGCGCGGGCCTCCTCAAGGTAGGCGAGCGCGTACGTCTGCAGGCTCTCAGCGCGGGCACGCTCGCGAAGCAGGACGCCGCGGTGCTCGAGGAGCTTGTCGAGGTGCAGGATGGTGCCACGCTGCCGTTCGCGGACGAAGGGGTCGTCGCTCACGCCGGGGGCCAGTCCGGGCGCTGGGCAAACACCCGCAACCGCGTCGGTGACGAGGAGCGCGTCGCGGCGGGCGGCTACGTCTTCGGGAGAGATCGTCGCGATGTCCTTGTCCAACGCCTGCAAGGTGAGGCCAAGCTGCCAGACCCAGTGGGCGACCTCGGTCAGGCCGTCGCGCGTGGTCGCGTCGGGCGCCTGGATGCTGAGGTGGTGTTCGAGGCGACCGGCCGTCAGCACGGGCCCCCGGTAGGGTTCGGTCAGGCTGACCTTGATGAGGTCGTCGCCGGGCATGCGCACGCGGCGTTTGGACTCGGGAAAGCGCAGAGCGGCGGGGACGAGCGCGAGGGATGCGCCGATGGCGACGAGCGCGCCGACGGCAAGCGCGCTGCCGGCCGCACCGATCTCCGAGGCGAGGGCCCAGGCCAGCGCCGCCCCGAGCGCACCGGCAGCGGCGCTCTCAAAAGTGCGCTGCCAACCGGGTAGTCCGACGATCACACCCGCGGCGAGTGCGCTGGCCACCGCAGGCGCGACCCCGAGCGCGGAGAGCATGATCGTCGCCCCCACCACAAAAAGGAACGCGAAGGGGAGCAGGTAGATCCGCGGGGGACGCGCCGCCACCGCACCGAGCGCGGCGACGACGCCCCAGAACGTCGGCGTGGTCGGGCCGATGTCGTAGCCGGCGAGGGTGCCGAGGCTCATGGCGCCGGCCGTGGCCGCACCGACGACCGCCCACGTCGCTTCCGCGCGGACGAGCGCGCGCGCGGCAGCCGGGTCCAGCCCCACCATCCGGGGTTGCACCACGGGCAGGCGAGGGGAGCGGGGCTGGGTCGAATCAGGAACGGGCTGGGTTTCCATCATTCACCTCGACATCGTGCGGGAAGTCTCGCTGGCCGCCTTGGCGCCTTCACCTTCATCCGAAGCATAGCCGAGCGCCTTCAGGGCTTGCAGGCTACCGTCGAGCGTGTCGGCGCCACGGCCCGTCACCACGCCCTCGGCCTGCTTGGAGCGGATGTAGTCGGACCCCCAGTCGAGGCGCTCCTTTGCGGCGGTGCTGTCGCCACGGTTCCAGGCCTGGCGGGCTTCGTCGACGGCCTCACCGGCCAGGGCGCGGGTGGCGGCGGCGTCGGCGTCGGAGGCCTCGTGGTCCTTGACCTTGGCGAGGGGGACGATGGGGACGAACAGCGTGGTTTGGCTGGCCACACGCGCGCCACCCGGCAGCGTCCCGACGACGTTCGTCCAGGCGATGTCGGCCTGACCGTCTGCCGATAGCGACATCCCGCCAGAGATCCGCACGGGAATCACGATGGTCCGCGTCTGCCCGGCCGAAAGGTCGCCGAGGCCGACGGTGACGGTCCGACCGGCAAACTGGGCGTCCGACCATGAGATCACGCGGTCGGCCGTCACGCCAGGCCCGAGATCCACCGTCAACGTCAACCCCGTCGCCACCACCGACCCCGCCGTCCGCAGCTCTTCGCCAAACACTGCTGCGAGATCCACGGCTTTTCCGTCCGTCGCCCGCCCGCCAACCCCGACGTAGTGGTAGTCGCCCCCGCCCGCGTCCGCCATCGCGGAGAGCTCCGCTTCGTCGTAGTCGAGCCCCATCCCGATCGTCGAAACCGAGGTTCCTGGCAACGACTTCGCTATCTCCACGAGCCCCGCCTGGTCGATGACGCCCTGGTTGGCCCGCCCGTCCGTCATCAGCAGCACGCGGTGGACGTGGCCATCGCCGACCGTGCCGCGCAGGGTGTCCATGCCCGCGTTGAGGCCGCCAGAAAGGTAGGTTGAACCGCCCGCTGTCATGTTGTCGAGCAGCGTCGCCGCGAGCGGTCCGGTCTCGGACGCCGATCCCAGCCTGACGGGGGTGTTCACGAGCGATGAGAACGTGACGAGCGAGAGCCGGTCGTCCGGCCGAAGTTGCCCGGCCAACGCGTGCATTGCGGCGCGGGCTTCGTCGAACTTGCCCTCGTCGTTCATCGAGCCGGAGGTGTCGACGACGACGGCGAGGTCGACGGGGACGGTGACCGCATCGAGATCGCCCGTGGGCGGTGCGGTGACCGTGATGACGAGGTTGCGACTGGTGATTTCCTGTTTGTCGGCGGACGTCGGGATCGCCTCGTAATCGAGGTGCGCGGTGACGGTGTAGGGTGCGGCGTCGTAAAGCTGGATGCCGCCGCCGGCCTCTTCAGCGTTGATCACACCGACATCGGCAGAAATCGCCGGCTTCTCGGCGTTGCGGTCCGCAAACCAGGCGGAGAGGGCGACGGCGAGGCTGCCGGCGAGACCAAGGAGGGTCGTGAACATCCAGCGACGCATGGGAGCTCCGGGGGCGAGGGGGCGATCAGCCGATCAGCCGATCGGCCGAACAGGTGGGACGGGTCTACAACGATTCAAAGGTAGCGGACTTACAGACCGCATCGCACCCTTCCGGTTCCCCCTTGCACGAGGCCTGCACGCCGTTCACACATCGTGACGGCGCCGCCGGCTACCCCACGCTGGTCGTCGGCCGCCGCCATCCGCTGAAAACGTCCTTCTTCAGCATCGTCTTCAGCGTTTCCTGGGTCACCGGCTCTGTCAGCAGCTCGCGCCAGGCCTGCTCGGGCCGGGGCGTTGGCGGGACAGACGGGCGGTTCTTTGCCGCTTCTGCCGCGATGACCCGCTGCTCTGCCAGCCGCGCGGACTCAACCAGTGCCGCGATGTCGGCCGGCTCGGGCAGGAACGGCATGTGCGTGTCGATCCGCCAGCGCTCATTCACCTTGCCGGACGTGGCCTGACCCTCGATCTTGCCGTACACGACCACGGTCGCACGCGGGAATTTCGCCTTGAGCTCCTTGCCGATCTCCAGCCCGTGGCTGGTGGTCTGGCGCAGGGCGACGATCGCCATGTCCAGCACCGAGACCTGACTGACTTCTGTCGCATCACCGAACGCCTGCACGACGATGTCCTTGTGCAACGCCCAACGATAGGCGTCTCGTCTCGCGCGGTTCGGGTCGAGGAGGAGGACGTGTACAGGCATGCGCCGAGTATACATGAAACGGAGGCCGAGGCATTTGAGCGCCGAAGTCAAAAAATATCGAAGTGGTGATCGCCGCGTTGAGGATTCGGGCAAGTCTCGGGGGTTCGCCGAGCGCGGGCATCGGCGGCGGGCTGGTTGTCCCGCTCCGTCATCGCCGCTTGCCGCCGCGCCCTGGCGGTCCTACATGCGTTCCGTGTCCTCCGTCCGTCTGCCCGTTGTGCTGTTGTGTGGCGTCGCGCTGGGTGCGATGTCCCCCGCTGCTTTGGCGGGAGCCAAGGAGGACGGATATGCAGCGTTGTCCGCCGGTCATTACGATGAGGCGGCGAAGCTGCTCGGGCAGGCGCGCGTGGAGCACCCCGAGGACACGTCGCTGGGAAGCGCCCTCGGGACCGCGCTCTACCGGGCGGGCCGGTACCGGGAGGCGGAGCAGATCTTCAATTCTGTCGCCGCTGCCCAGTCGGACGACGCGGACGCTGCCCGTGCCCGATACGATGCGGGCAACGCCGCATACAAAGGCGGGCGGCTCGACGAGGCATTGAGCGCCTACCAGCAGGCGATGCAGAAGGACGCGAAATTCGCCGACGCCCAGAAGAACGCGACCGCCGTCCAGAAGGAGATCGCAGCCCGGAAGAATCCGCCTCCGCCGAAGGACGACAAGGACCAGAAAGACCAGAAGGACCAGAAGGACGACACCCAGCACGCCCAGCAGGATGGCTCCGGCGAGTCCAAGCCCCAGGACGGCGACCCGAAGGACGGCGGGCAGCAGGGCGAGCCGAAGCCGGGTGACCAGAACGGGAGCCAGAACCCGGACAAGGGCGACGGGACCCGGCAGGCAGAGAAGCCGAACGACGGCGACGGTGCCAAGCCCGGCGACAAGGCGGACGGGAGCAAGCCGGACGGCGAAAAGCCCGGCGGGGACAAGGGCGATCCCAAAGACCAGAAGGACGGCCAGGCCGCCGACGCAGCGGGCGATCCGGCCGCCAAGCCCGACCCAAACGGTGAGCAGGCGGCCGCCGCGGCAGAGGGCGACGGCAGCGGCGAGGACGGGCAGATGTCCGCGCAGCAGGCGACACAGCTCGTGAACAGCGTGCAGGACGGCAAGCCGCGGGTGGTCGAGGGACAGCCGTCCGGGGGAAAGGACTGGTAGATGCCCCCGGTTTCCGCGTTGCTCCTCCACGCGTTCTTCTCGGCCGTCCCGGTCGCCGAGGCGGCACAGGTGTCGCTGGCGGTCGACTCGCCGACGGTGAGCGAGGGCCAGCAGGTCGGGCTGGTGCTTACGGTCACGGAGACGAGCGTTCGGGGCGGGCCGCCCCGATTCGGGGTGCCGGACGGGTTGGCGTCGGAGTTTGAGAGTCAGGAGCAGGAGCAGCTGTTCCTGAACATGAACCTCACGACCTCCACGAAGTACCGCTACACGCTCACGGCGCTCAAGGCAGGCGACTACACGATCCCGCCGTTGCCGGTTCCGACGGCCGCAGGAACGCTGCTGACGGGTCCGGTGTCGTTGCACGTCGAGGCGCGTGGCGTCACCACCGGTGGCGCCAACGAGCTGATCGGCGAGCTGTCCAGCGTCCCCCAGTGGGTCGGGCAGGTCGTGGTGTATCACCTGCGTTTTGCGACGGATCGGCAGATGGGGAACCGCGGCTGGGTGGCGCCCGAGGGGAAGGGGTTCACGCGACTGGCCAGCATCGACCCGGTGACCAGCGACTACACGGTTGGCGAGGGCGGGTCGCGCATGGCGGTGGAGGAGGTGTGGATGCCCCTGCAATTCACGCAGCCCGGCGCCGTCACGATGCCCGGCGGCGCGCTCCAGGCGCAGTTCGCGGTGGACCGGCAGCGGCGCGGTCGTCCCGGTCAGATCGAGCAGCTCTTCCCGGACCTGGGGATGTTCCAGGACATCAAGCAGGAAGTCTTTTCGGCGCCGACGGTGTCGTTGAACCTCAAGTCGCCGCCAAAGGACCGGCGGCCCGCCGGATACAGCGGGCTCGTCGGGCAATACACGATTCAGAGCCGGATCAACGGGCCGGTCGCCGGGGCCGCGGGGAGCAGCAGCGTCAAGGTCGGCGACACGGTCACCCTCGCCATTGACATCGCGGGCGACGCGCCGATCTCGGGCGTGACGCTGCCGCCGTTGACGCAAGACGGCTTCCGCGTGTACGACGATCAGCCGGTCACCAACGCTGAGATCAAGGACGGCAAGCTCGTCGCGACGGCCAGCTACAAGCGGGCGATCGTGCCCGAGCGGCCGGGACCGCTCACCATCCCGGCGGTCACGCTTTCGGCCTTTGATCCGGTTACCGGCCACTATGTGACGCTCCAGAGCGACGCGATGACGCTGGACGTCGTCGGCTCAGCAGCGAGCGCCCAGGTCGCGAGTTTTGCGTCGGGCGCCGCAGCTCCAGCGCCCGTTCCGCCCACCGACGAGCTGTTGCCCGTGCGGCCGAACCCGGCAACGTCGCCGCCATGGCGGGGGCGCTGGTCGGTCGCGCTCCTGGTGCCAGGGGCGTTCGCCCTGCTTGGACGGGGCGGTCGGGAGCTTCTCGCGCGCAGGCGCAAGGCAGCGGGGTCGCGCACGCGCGCTCTCGGCTTTGATGACCTGCCGGCAGACCCGCATGGGCGGCTCTCCGGGTTGGAGCAGATTTTTCGGGAGGCGGTCGCGCCGCGATTGGGCATCGGGGCGGCCGCGGTGCACGGCGAGGACCTGGTGCGGCTGGGCGATTTTGCCGTGGAGGCTCAGGGCGTGTACCGGCTGCTGGAGCGGGCGCGGTACGCGGAGTCGGGCGGCTCGGAGCAGGCCGGTGCTGCGATCGCCGCGTTGGAAGCTGCGATGCGCGAGTTCCTGGGGCGGTTGGCATGACGCTCGCCGTCCTGCTGCTCGCTGGCCTGGCCCGCGCTGCGGATGGCGTTGCGGAGGCCTCCGCCTCGGCTCCGGAGGGGTTCAACTCAAGCCTCGCGGCGGGTGATCTCAAGGGCGCGGACGCCGCGATCCAGGCGTTGCTCGATGGCGGCGCGAGGACGGCAGACGTCTACTACAACCTTGGGAACCTGCGGTACCGGGAGGAGCGTTACGCGGAGGCGATCCTGGCCTGGCGGTGCTCGGAGGCCCTGGCGCCGCGTGACCCGGACGTCCAGAGCAACCTCGACGTCGCGCGTCGGAAGCTGCCGGGGCTGGCGACTGGACGCGTGGTGCCCGAGCGGCCGGGCTGGGCGCCCTGGCAGGCCGCGCTCACGCCCGCGGAGGGGGAGTGGATCGGGGCGTTTGCGGCTGGGATCGGGCTCCTCGTCGTCGCGTTTGGCGCTGCCCGCGCGCGGATCGCGGGGCTGGCAGCGGTGCTCCTGGGCGTGGTGGTCGCCGTCGCGGGCGGTGTGTCAGCGTCGGCGTTGCCGGTTGGGGTCGCGCTTTCGCCGACGAAGGTGACGAGCGATCTCGGCGGTGGGTCGGAGCTCTTCACGCTGCCGGCTGGGACTGAGCTGCGGGTTGAGGGCGAAGGCGGCGGGCAATTCCTGGTCGCCCTGCCAGACGCCCGGCGTGGTTGGGCCTCTGCGAGCACCGTCGCGCTGGCGGATCCGGGCGCGGGTTGTGGCGCCAGGTAACGGGACCCGCGCGGGGCTGAAGCGGCGTTCCACGGGCATTCTGGAGCGGAGCAGGTGGGAGCGAGCCGCCCCAAGGAGTCTCGGGTGCCAATCCGGTTCGCTGCGGCAGGCGAACGGCGCGATGAATCGCGCCGTCACGCCCGCTTTCTATCGTGAAACTACCGGGTACCCTTCGCCCGAGATCGCGTTCAGATCGAGGCGCTACCTTCTCTTTTGAGGGGGCGCTGAAGGCGCCCCCTCCGGCCGCCCTGCGGGACGGCCTACCCCCCGCTGACGAATTCGATGAATTCCAAG
>CAIMSU010000367.1 GCA_903844155.1 uncultured Pseudomonadota bacterium
CGGACACACACCGGACACCGAGGGCTGGCGGGAGCTGGCGAATGCTGGCGGTCGCGGCTGGCGGGTCTGAGCGCGTATCCGCGTCAAAGCATCGCTATTAGTTGATCTGCCGAAAAGGCATGACAAGACGTCCGTCGGTCGACTGACGGCCCAGGTTTCGCTGCACTGCGAATGGGTGACGCCGGCCACGGGTCTGTGGGGAGGGAAGGCGAGCGGGGACGGGTGTTCTCGGGCTGCCATGGAGGCGGACCGGCAACGGCGGCGGGGTCAAGCGTTGGTCTTTGGCGCGACGCGGGACTCATGGTGTTCCGTTTGGCGGCGGCCGTCCACGAAAAGGCGCGCAGGGCCGACCGCTGAGAGCGACGCCACGGACGATCCGGCGTTTTCAGTCAGCGGGGATCGGCCGACGGTCTTCGCGCGCACCTGAACCCGCCGGAGCCAGGGTTCGCGAGCGCCCGAGCGCGAAGCCCGCGCCAAAACGGCAGGCATGGCTCCAGCTTCGCGCCATCCGAGGCACCTTGACCCTGGTCAACGGCATGGAGAGGCGGGAACCGGGCCGACCGGAGCGCTCCGCTGCGTCGAGTCCGCCGCAAGTCGGGTGTGGGCAGGCTCGAAGATCGGCACTGGCGGGGTCAACGGGTTGATTTTGGCGCGACTACGGAGTCATGGTCGTCCGTTTGGCGCCGACGACCGCGCCGAGCCCCGTCGAACGGGCGAAGCAACGCCCACAGGAGCATGCGGCACGATGACGCCACGGACAATCCAGCATTTTTCGACGAAGGGCGGCCACCTCGCCCATCGAGAACGTGCGCGAAGGGCCGAAACGCCCGGTCGGCGTCGGGTGAACGCGGCGGCGGCGCCAAAAAGGCGACCATGACTGCAGATTCGCGCCATCCGAGGCACCATGACCTCCGACTCCCGACCCGGTCGGCCCCGCTGGCCAGGACTGGGAGCGGAAAATCACGGCACGGACCTTGCTTGGGGGTGCCCGATTACGGCGGAACACCCGCGTCCACTCTGCCCTTTTCCCATCCCGGAGGTACCGTGCTGTTCATCGCCCCGCTCTCCCACCTCGCGCTCGCGGCCACGCCAGCGGCCCCTTCCACAGCCGCTGCGACGCCGCCGCCGGACCCGAACAGCGTCACGGTGCACGTGGAGGCGGATCGGCCGGTACAAGTCATCGGGATCAACGACGTCTCGACGGCCCGCGGAACGGTCTACGGTTCCGGCGGAGAGACGGGGACGGTGACGCTCACGACGGTGCACTACACCGAGCTCGGCTACGCGCCCTGCGACATCACCCTGCCGAAAGGCACCCACGACCTGAACTTTCGTCCGGGTGGGGCGAAGGTTCAACGCTTCACCTATGACTTCTCCAAGTCGGGCGCCACGCTGAACGTGAAGACCTCGCCCGCCGCGCTCGCGTACGGGGGCAACGCGGCGATGCTTGCGGGTGTCGCGCTGGCGAGCAAGGGCGACTACGACACGATCTTGCATCCCAAGCAGAGCTCGGGCCTCCCGTTCGAGGTGGCCGGCGCGGCGCTCACGGTGGGCGGGATCGCGGTTGTTCTCCTCCCCCACGGCAAGGTCACAGTGGTTCCGGCCCCGCAGCCCCAAGCCCGGCTCCAACCCTTGACGCCGGGAGAGAACAGGATACACGCCGCGCCCTGCGTACTGCCCCCTTGCGGGAGGCCATGCCCACTTCGGAGCGGTCGCATCCACCCACAGGAGACCCCATGGCCATGACAGACACCCGAAAGACCGAGGTAATCTCGACTTTCAAGGTTCACGAAACCGACTCCGGCTCCCCGGAAGTCCAGATCGCGATCTTCACCGAGCGCATCATCTACCTCACCGAGCACTTCAAGACGCACTCCAAGGACCACCACTCCCGTCGTGGTCTGCTGAAGCTCGTCGGGCACCGGCGCCGCCTGCTGAAGTACCTCCGCAACACCGAGGTGGCGCGGTACGACGCGGTCGTCGCCAAGCTGGGTTTGCGCAAGTAAACCAGGACGGCAGCCCGAAAGGGTTGCCGTTCGCGCTTTTGGGGCGCACATTCGCCCCACGCGGTTTCCCCCGCACCGTTCTTTCTCACCGGTCGCAAGACCAATAAACTCTGCCTTTTCGCATACTTGCAGGCATACGCTTCGCAGGTCTACGCGGGCTGAGCGCGTCCACCTCGCTTTCTGGAACGAAAACCACGAAGGCGGGGCAGGATCCGGGCTCAGCCTGAGTAGGTCTACGGGGACTTTGCTGGCGGTACCTTCGGGTTTGTGATGGGCAAATCGGGCTTCGTCCGGTCGCTGTGACCGGCGGGCCCACTCATCCCGCGTGGCGGCTATCGGTAGCGTCACGTCGTAAAACCACAGGTATATTCAATGCAACCTCTCACTCCCATCTCCGTGTCCGTCGACGTCGGCGGTCGCACCATGACCCTCTCCACCGGCAAGTACGCCAAGCAGTCCAGCGGCGCCGTCGTCGTCAGCATGGCCGACAGCCAGGTGCTCTGCACCGCCGTCGCCGGCACGAGCCCCAGCCGCTTCGACTTCGTCCCGCTCACCGTCGAGTACATGGACCGCACCGCGTCCTACGGCAAGATCCCCGGCGGCTTCTTCAAGCGCGAAGGCCGCCAGAACGAGCGCGAGATCCTCGCTTCTCGCGTCATCGATCGCCCCATCCGCCCCCAGCTCCCCAAGACCTGGCGCTTTGAGACGCAGTGCATCGCCACCGTGCTCTCGTTCGACCCCAGCTGCGACACCGACGTCCTCTCGGTCTCCGGCGTCTCCGCCTCGCTCCACATCTCTGACGTGCCCTACAAGACGCCCGTCGCCGGCGTGCGTGTGGCCTCGATCGAGGGCAAGTTCGTCGTGAACCCGACGATGGCCGAGATGGAGGGCGCGGAATTGCTCATCATCGTCGCTGGCACGGCCGAGTCCGTGTGCATGGTCGAGGGCGGTGGCAAGGAGGTGTCCGAGGCGACCATGATGGACGCGATGGACCTGGCCCACGCCGAGATCAAGAAGATTTGCGCCGCGATCGAGCAGCTTCGCGTGCTCACCGGCAGCGTCGCCAAGCGCCCTGTCGACGACCAGCCCGCGCCCGACGCCGCGCTCGTCGACGCCGTCAAGAAGCACGCTGCCTTTCCGGCGAGTGGGATGAGCGTCGCCAAGGCGCTGCGCACCCCCGCGAAGTTCGAGCGCCGCGACGCGCTGAAAGCCGCGAAGGTCGCCGCGATCGCCGCCGTCACCACCGGCATCGACGACAAGGCGCTCGCCGCCAGCACCGCCATGCAGGCCGACGCGATCTTCGAGAAGGTGATGAAGCACGAGATGCGCACGATGGTCATCGCCGAGGGCGTGCGCCTCGACGGCCGCGCCACCGACGAGATCCGCCCGATCTGGACGGAAGTCGGCATCGCCCCGCGCACCCACGGCTCGGCCGTCTTCACCCGCGGCGAGACCCAGGCGTTCGTCGCCTGCACCCTCGGCGTGGAGGACGACGCGCAGCGCCTCGACTACGCAGGTACCACCGGCCTCTTCCGCCGTTGGCTCCTCACCTACAACTTCCCGCCCTTCTGCACCGGCGAGGCCAGCCCCCTCCGCGGCCCCAAGCGCCGCGAGATCGGCCACGGCGCGCTCGCCCACCGCGCGATCCAGTACGTCATGCCGAGCCAGGAGTCGTTCCCCTACGTCGTCCGCTGCACGTCGGACGTCCTCGAAAGCAACGGTTCTTCCTCGATGGCGACCGTCTGTGGCTCCACGCTCGCGCTCATGGACGCAGGCGTGCCCATCAAGGCCCCCGTCGCCGGCATCGCGATGGGCCTCATCAAGGAGGGCGACGAGTTCGCCGTCCTCTCCGACATCCTCGGGGATGAGGACCACCTCGGCGACATGGACTTCAAGGTCACCGGCACCGCCAACGGCATCACCGCGTTCCAGATGGACACGAAGATCTCCGGCGTTCCCCGTGCCATCATGGCCAAGGCGCTGAACCAGGCCAAGGAAGGCCGCCTGCACATCCTCTCGGAGATGCTCAAGACCATCCCGACCGTCCGCGACACGATGTCGGAATATGCGCCGCGAATCACGTCTTTGCACATCAAGCCCGACAAGATCCGCGAGCTCATCGGCCCCGGCGGCAAGGTCATCCGCGGCCTGCAGGACAAAACCGGCTGCCGCGTCACCGTCGACGACAGCGGCAAGGTCGACGTCGCCTCGTCCGACAAGGTCGCCGCGGCCAAGTGCATCGCGATGATCCGCGAGATCACGGCGGAAGCCGAGATCGGCAAGCTCTACGTCGGCGTCGTCAAGCGCATCACCGACTTCGGCGCGTTCGTCGAGATCTTCCCGGGCACGGACGGCCTCGTCCACATCTCGCACCTCGCCAAGGAGCGCGTGAACAAGGTCACCGACGTCGTGAATGAAGGCGACGAGGTGCTCGTGCGCGTGATCGACATCGACAAGATGGGCAAGATCCGGCTTTCGAGGAAGGAAGCGCTCGAAGAGAGCTGAGATGCTGAAGCGGGGCTGCGCAGGCAGCATGGCCCTGGGCGGCCTCGCCGCGCTTCTGTCGAGCGTCTGGCACGGAGCGATGCCGGAAGCCGCGTGGGCCCAAGTGTCGACGCTCGTAGTCTTCGGGCTCTACGCGATCGGCGGGCAACCCCTGCTCGAACGCTGGTTGCCGATGTTTCGGACCAAGCCGCCGCCGGAGAGGCCACCAGACGACCCGTGACCGGGCGAGCCTCAGCCGGGCTTCGGCGCCTGAGCTGAGGCGGGGACGGTTCCGAGTTTTCGTCGTTGTTCTTCCCCTTCTCCCTCCGGGAGAAGGTGCCCCCGTAGTCGGGGGCGGATGAGGGCGTCACGATGGGGCGGGACCAGCCGTTCAGACTCATTCTGGGCGCCGTCCCGCGTGTTCCGACGATTGATCGGGCGCTCCCGCTACCTTTGCCAGCGGCGCGGGTCGGCCGGCTCGTCCAGCAGCGCCGCCCCTGGATGTTGGAGATCAAATGGGCGTGGAGCACGGTGCCCCCCGCCATCCCGACGACCGCGCCACGGCAGTATTCGTGCTTCTGGCCGGAGAGTTGTTCCGCGGCCAGGTACTCTGCGTACGGGACGTAGCGGTTGAGCGCACGCTGGGCCATTGCTGCAGGGTAACCGAAGCGGGGCGCCGGGAACCCCGAGGGTGCGGCAGCAAGCCTCAACGGGCGAGTTCGCGGAGCAGGCGCGTGGCAAGATCGTGACGGGCATGCAGCCAGCGGGTTCCTCGGCCGCTTCCCGCGTCCAACCGTCGGCGATGCGCACCCCCCGAAAGCGTTCGCCGCGACGGCGAGCACGGCTCCGTCAGTGCGCCGGAGCATCTGGCGCGCGCGCCACCGCCGTCCGGCTCCCTGGGAGCGTCCCCGCGGGTTGGCGTCCCGCGGTCGGCTCCGCCCCTCGGCGGTTAGGTCGGTCGTCAATCGGGAGTCTCCTCCCTGATCGATCTGAACCACCCGCTGGGTCGGGGGGCCATCGCCCGTGGGAGGAGCATCGCGGCTCTGATCGTTGGTGCCCCATTGATCCTGGGATCCCTGCCATTTGTCTGCGCCGGTTGTCTTAGCACCTTGTTCCCGCCAGACCGGGCTGCAGAGCAGGCAATGCGATCGGCCCAAGCGACGGCGGAGGATCAACGCCAGGTTGCGAGGAGGTCGGCCATCCAAGATCTACTGGCGTCCGGTCGAATCACGACCGAGGAGGCCGACCACCTCCTCACCGAGGTCGCCGTCTACCACGGGGGGGCCTACGGCCAGGTCGACGACGAAATCGCTCGCCGGGCGGCACTACCAGCCGCGAAGGCCGCGCGTGCCGACCCGACCCGCAACACCAGGCCGCGGACGCCAGCCAACCAACACTGAATCCGTGGGAATCCGATGCTTTCCGCATTCGAACTCGGATACGAGCGGGGGGCGATGGCAGGTTCCCAGGGAGAGTGCCCGAGCGCCCCCCCCTCAGGGCGCACCCTTGAGCTGGTCTGGCGAACATCCCCGCGAACATCCCCGCGAACGGCCCGCCCGGCAAGCACCCGACGGCATCGCGCAGCCGCCAACCGCCACCCGCCAACACCTGCGCCCCGTCGCGGGCCCCCGTGCCACCTCCCGGCCCCAAGGCTCCGCGCGATCGACGCTCGCGACGTTCAGCGCTACTTCGACCCCTCTGAGGTCGCCCTCGTCAAGCAACAGTCGCAGGAGCTGCGGGCGAAGAAGGTGTACTGATCCCCCGGGCGGCGGCTGGCGCCGGCGCGATCACAAGTGCCCCGTTCCGCCTGACGCTGTCCCCGCTCCCCGTGCCAATCCCCCCGTTCTCGGCTACGATCCCCCCATGTCCTCCGCCGCCATCGCCCGCATCCCTCTCGCCCAATATCTGGCGGACGAGGCCGGAAGCCTTGCCAAGCACGAGTGGCTGGACGGCGCCGTGGTGGCCATGGCCGGGGGCACGCCCGAGCACTCACTCCTCAAGACCCGCCTCTCCAACACGCTCGGCTGGGCGCTGCGCGGCCGCCCCTGCCAGCCGTTCGACTCCGACCTGCGCGTGGTGACCCCCTCGGGGCTCCACACCTACCCCGACCTCACCGTCGTCTGTGGCGCGTTCCACCCCCACGCCGATGACGCAGACGCCTGCGTGAACCCGACCGCGCTGTTTGAGGTGCTGTCGCCCAACACCGCGACCTACGACCGCACTGAGAAATTCGACCACTACGCTTCCATCGCCGGACTGCTCGCGTACATCCTCGTGGACTCGGTGCGGGTGCGGGTGGAGGTTTGGACGCGAACGGACTCCGAGACCTGGGCGCAGAGGCGGTTCGGGTCCGGCAAGCGGTTCCAGATCCCGCCCCTGAACGTCGAGTTGGCCGTCGATGATGTCTACGCCGGTTGGGCCGAGCTGCGAGAGCAGTTGGCGGCGAGCCGAAACGGCGCGGCCGGCGGGTAGCCAGTTCGCGCGCGGGGCGCTCGCCCTCACCCCAGCTCCAGAAACACCTCCTCGCACGCCGGAAACCGCTCCGTCGCCTCGGACATCCCTCCCCCGACGGCCACAAAACCGCAGCGCTCCAGGACCCGGATCGAGCCCACGTTGGCCCGTGCAACCCGCGCGTGCAAAGGCCGAGCCGAAACCTCGACGATCAGCAGCGCGAGCGCGCGTGTCGCGATCCCCCGGCCCCAGTGCTCCCGCGCGATCGAGTACCCAACCGCATCCACGCCATCCATCGGAAAACAGGCGATCTGACCCACGAGTTCGCCGTCAGCAAGGACCGCGCGGATGGTGACCGCCGGGTCGACGAGCGTGCGGTCCCAGTGCTCCCGAAAGGCTTCGGCCGTCCGCGGGTTCGCGACGGCCATGGCGTTGGCCTCCGGGTCAAGCTGTTGCTCGTAGAACGCCGGTAAATCCTCGCCCACCACCGGACGGAGGGTCACGACGGGCCTGGCGCGGGAGTCGGGCATCGCGAAAGCCTACCTCGCCGCGGACGCCAGCACCTCCAACCTCCCGGCGAGGTCGTCCTCGTCCCCCTCCGCAACGAACACCTTCTCCCGAGCATGCTCGCCGATCCGCAGCGTCACCTTGGCAGCTCGAACGCCCAAAGCGGCCGCGATGATCTCCCGGGCGCGGGCGTTGGCGGCGCCGTCCACGGGCTTCGCCCGCACGCGTAGCACCCAGCCTCGCCCAGCCACCGCGCGCAGCGACTCCGTCGAGGCCCCCGGCTGCACGTGTACGGCGATGACCATGGCGTCCACTATCCGAAGCGCCGAGCGCGGCGGCGTTACCCTGCGCGGGTGCCCGACCGCGCCAGCCCGCTCAACCTCATGGTCTACGACCGCACCTGCACCAGCGGCCTTGGCCCGATCGGCCTCACCCACAGCTGGATCGCCGGTGCCCGCCTCTACGGCTGGATGGGTCGCTTTGACGCCACCTTTCCTGCAGCCGGCTGGCCAGAGGCGCTCGACTGGCTCGCCACCGTCAGCCCCGAGCGCGCCATCGCCAGCATCCAATTCTGGGGTCACGGGACGCGGGGACGGGCGCTCGTCGCGGGGAATTCACTCGACGCCACCGCGCTCCCCGGCGGTCCGCTCCACGGTCCCCTCGCCCGCATCCGGGCCCGCATGTCGGCCGACAGCCTCTGGTGGTTCCGCACTTGCGACACGTTCGGTGGCGACGCGGGACACGACTTCGCTCGGCGTTGGACCGACTTCTTTGGGTGCTCCGCCGCGGGGCACACCCACATCATCGGGCCGTGGCAGAGCGGTCTGCACCGGGTCCTCCCCGGCACGAAGCCGCGCTGGTCAGCCGCAGAAGGCGTGGCGTCTGGGACGCCGTCCGCGCCGACGTCGTCAACGCAATCGGCCCCCTGGCTCCCCCATACCATCACCTGCCTGCGTGGCGACGTCCCAGCCGGGTGGTGAGCGTCCGTTCCCAGCCGGCTCGTCGTCAGTCGCGACGGGCCATCGCCGCTTCGATCCTCAACATCTCGCCGAAGCTGGCATGCACCTCGCCGCCCGGATGCCAGTCGTTGAGCGTGCATGCCTGCCACTCGCCGTCGACCACCACCCGCGGATTGAGCAGCAACACCGTGGGCTCCCCGACAGCTGAGATCAGCAGCGCGTCCCGCAGGTGCTCCATCACCCACCCCTCGGGCTCCTCCGCCTCGCCCTTCGGCAGGTCGAGGAAGGTCAGGATCATCTCCGCCGGCTGAAGCCATTCCGCGACGAGCTCGGGATCGGCCTCCCTGAGCCACCGCAGCTCCGGGGGCGCAAGCAGGCGCGAGCTCTCAAAATGCGGCGAGCGCATTCCCCCGACCTCCAGCAGGAAGTTCAGGTAGGAAGCCGGAAGTTTGACGCCGAGCCGGGCCTCTGCAGCGGCAACATCCGCTTCAACGCACGCCGGTCCGAGGTCGGTCGCGGCGATCTCCGCCGCCCATTTTCGCCATTCTGCCCGATCGGTGGTCATCCGTGACTGTATCACTGCGGCCATCACCGGCCGTTCAGGAGACCCCCAGCACCAGCCACTCTCCGCCTCCCAACGGCCCGTCGACCTCCACCTCGTCGCCCGCGACCGCATCCGCGAGCGCAGCCCCGAGCGGCGATTCCACCGCCACGATCCTCACGACCTGCCCGTCTACGACGACCGAGGGGCTCCCTACCGGCGCGAGGTAGAGCCACTCCTCGCCCCCGCGAACGCGCACCCGCAACAGCGCGCCCGCCTCGGCATGATCGCACGGCGCCGCGCCGACGCTCTCAAACCACGACCGCGACTGCCTGAGCACACCCCAGCGCTCAGCCTGCCCGCGCGCCAGGTACGATGCCTCCGTCGCCCGCGTGTCGTACTGGCCCTCCGAGCGGCTCTCGTCCCCCGAGGCCTCGTCCCGCGCCATGGCCGCGACACGCTCGACAGACGCGCACTGCTCGGTGATCGCGGCGATGACCGCGGCGACGACGTGAGCCTTGGAGAGGGCTGCGCCGGTCAATCCTGGACGAGCTTCCCGACCGCGTAGTGCACCGGGCAGAAGCCTGTGAAGGCGCTGGAGATCATGATGAGCGAGGTCAACCCGGCGAGCGCGATGCAGCGGGGGTCGATGAACCAGGCGCCCGCGACGCTGGTGAGGATGAGCGCGACGACGATGCCGTCGTGGATCTTGATCTTCTTGGTCATCCTCTTGACCTAACCCACGGGGTGGTCCCCGGCCGCAACGTCGATGCGGTCAGCAGCCGCTCGGCGGGTCCGCGAACGCCCCGGCCGACACCCCGCCGATGTCCTGGATATCGAGGTCGAAACATTGGACGACACCGTCGTCACAGGGCGAGCAGGCCCCGCCCATGCTCTGCACCAGCGCGCAAACGTCAGTACCGTTGAGGGCTGCGGAGAGCTGGCGCCCGTCGATGCGACCGGAGAGCTCGCCGTTGGACCACGTCTGCCCGTCGGCGCCAATCGTCGCGTCCAGGAGCGCGTGCTGGAAGGCGACGGTCTGGTGGCTGATGGTGATGTCCAGCTCGCCTTTGTTGAGGTCAAACGTCGGGTTGAGCCACTCGGCGGTCGGGAGCTGCTGCACCGGCTGACAGGCGTCCTGGGTTCCGTCGGGGGCAGCGAGGGCGACGACGAGGTCGAGCGTGCCGGAGGTCTCGGCGGTCGCGTGGAAGAGCAGGATCGTCGAGGTCATCAGCGACGTGACCATGGCCATCCCGGGCGGCTCGGCGAACGTGACGTCCTTCAGGTCTACGGCCCAGGTGTGACCGGCGAGGCCGACGCTCACCGGCGGGTCGCCGGACGAGTCCGCCCCGTTGCCAGCATTGCCGTGGGTGGGCCCGGAGTCGGCGTCCGCGCCGGAGGTGTCGGCAAGCTGCGCGGCGTCGCTGTACTGGCCGAGGCCGAGGCCGCCGCAGCCCGGCGCGAGGAGAAGGACGGCGCCGAGGGCGACGAGGGTGAGGCCGAGGGCGACAGGACTTGCACGCATGGACGCTCCGTTGGCAGCCGAGAGCCGCAAGAACCGAGCCACCCCGGCACCAGCGAACGGCGACGGACCAACGCCGCGATTCCTCGCTCCCCGCGCAGGCCCTGTGGCGAATGACCGCGACACGCGATCCCCGCTGGGACACCGTCGCCCCAGTCTACACGCGAGGCCTGCGGCCGATCC
Organism: uncultured Pseudomonadota bacterium; assembly: GCA_903844155.1. GTDB lineage: Bacteria > Myxococcota_A > UBA796 > UBA796 > SXON01 > CAIUMM01. The sequence goes on from CAIMSU010000367.1 coordinate 10,654, forward strand.
CGGCGCTCGGCGCCCCCCCTCGCGGCCGCCCTTTGCGGGCGTCCTCCAGGGGCGGGCTGCGGGTCTCGCTGGCTGCGCGCCGAAGCACATCGAGGGGCCGATGATGGGGGACATCGCCATGGACACCGGCGAGTTCGCGCCCCTGCCCGTTGCCCCCGCGCCCGTCGCCCCTGCCCCCGTTCCGCCCCCCGCGCCCGTCGCCCCTGCCCCCGTTCCGCCTCCCGCGCCCCGCTGAGGGCCGATTCCACCGCATCCTCCCCCCGAAAGGGGGAGGACTGGTCGCTTCGCGGTGAACTACCTCGACAATTCAAACGTGCAGCCGTTGGCGCAGGTGCCGACGATCTTGTCAGCGCTCTGAAGCGTGCCCGAGCAGCCGGTCATCGCGCTCCCGTGGACAAAAGTGACGGTGGATCCGGACACGGTCCCGCTGTGGGGCATGCCGGCGTCGCTGCCGGTGTAGGTGATGACCATGGCGCAGTCGGTCATGGCCACCTGGCACTTCGTCAGGCTAACCGGGCAGAATCCCGACCAGGCCCAATCGGTCGCGGGGTCCACGCCGCAGACCGGCGTGGTGCCGGTGTCGGTATCCGAATCGGTGTCCGAATCGGTGTCGGTGTCGGTGTCCGTGTCGGTGTCGGTGTCCGTGTCGGTGTCCGTGTCGGTGTCCGTGTCGCTGTCCGCGCTGTCGAGCGCCGGGCGATCCGTCACCCGGCCGTTGACCTCGGACTCCGGAATGTAGAAGCACGAGGCGCTGAGCGCCGGGCAGACGATGGAGAGGCAAAGGGGCAGCATGCGGAGGTTCATGGCATTCAGACTACCACGCAAATCAGCGCACCGCCCGCCGCGCCCACGGTCAGCCGGTCAGCGGGTGACGCGGACCGGTACCGCCGAGTGCCGGAGCACCCGCTCCGCCACCGACCCGAGGAGGATGTGGCGAAAGCCGGTCCGCCCCTGGGTGCCCAAGGGTTCGGGGGATCAAGCGTCAAGGGCTCGACCTCGAAAGGCGGAAGCCGACGCTGCTGCCGGCGTAGACCGGGGCGACGTAGTAGCGGTTGGAGACGGACGCGCGGTTCGCGTCGAAGTACCAGCCGCCGCCGCGAACGACACGGAAGGAGCCTGACGCGGAACCCGTTGGATCCGTGTCGGGCAGGCCATCCGAGTAGCCATCGGTCGTGCCGTACCAGTCGTTCACCCACTCATAGACGTTGCCGCTCATGTCGCACAAGCCCCAGGCGTTCGCGGCCAGCCCGCACGCGCTGTGCGTCGTTGAGCCCGAGGTTTCGTAGGTCCAGGC
>CAIMSU010000368.1 GCA_903844155.1 uncultured Pseudomonadota bacterium
CGTCGAGAAGGTGGACCGCGGGCTGGCGATGAAGCTCGGCGGGATGCTGCACCGGCTGGGGTGTACCAAGTTCCGGCCACGCCGGGCCGAGGCCGGCCGGAAGTACCTCTGGGAGCCGGCCCAACCTCACAGCGAAATTGCATGATCCAGGTTGGGCCAGGTTGGGCCAGCAAATAGCCAACGTTCAATCACTTCTATTCACTGGCCCAACCTGGCCTAACCTCAAACGAGGAAGTTCGGGCCAGCAGCGGGCCACCACGACAACGACCACCACCGACAAAACAGGAAGGACGAAATGAGCAGGTTCAACAAGTACGACAACATCTTCGACGAGCACGACGACGGCGCGGACCTTGCGATCACCGCTGAGGACGAGGCCGCCTCTGACGACCAGGGGCGCGACGAGGCCGGGGCGTACATCGCCACAGCCGCGAAGGTCGGCGGGAGCGGCAAGACGAACGCCGATCATCGACGGATGTGGGTCCGGATGGCGAAGAAGGCGCTGGCTGTGGGGCGCGAGCGCCGGGTGAAGGCTACCTCCGACGAGAAGGCCGCGCGGGTGGCCGCTGCCAAGGCTGCGGCGAGGAAGGCGGAGAACGAGGAGAAGGCCAAACGGAGTCGGGAGTCAATCGGGCAGTTCTGTGTAGAGTTCGACGAGCGATGGGCGAGGATAGACGAGGAGACGCGGGCGGCGAACGCGGCGTGGGCGGCGGGGCGCGAGGATCGCGAGGCCGCGGAGCGGGCGGAGAAAGCCGAGGTGCGACCGAGGCCGATTCAGGTGGCGACGCAGCGCTTGAGCGAGGTGAGACCGCAACAGGGACGGGCCAGCCCGGCGGCGACGAACCCGCAGGCGGCGCCGGCCGCGCTCCCGACCACGATCCCGGCGGCGGCCGCCCCGGCGAATCGCATGATGTCGGAGCCGCGACCGGTTCGAACGACGCGGACGTGCCAGACCAGCCCGAGGTCGCCGGAGCCGATCCGGCCGCCGTCGCAAACCCGGCCTGCGACGCGCACCTCTCCCACGGCCGAACTCGCTCGACAGCCAGCGAAGCCGCTGCGCCTGGAGCCTCAGCGCCGAGTCGCCCCCGCTTCGACGCAGCCAGCATGGGCACCGCCCGCGGCGTCATGGCCGCCGCTCTCGGCTTCGACCACCGCCCCGGCGGGGCCCTCGCTCGGCCGCCCGACCGCGGCGCCATTGCCCGTCGTCGTCCCCGAGTCCCCGCGCCCGGCGCTGCCCGTCCAGAGGCGGGTGCTCACCGGCGCGGACCTGGCCAGATGGCGGGCGGCTCGGGGGCTCGCCCAGCGACCGGCCGCAGACATCCTCGGAGTCGCGCCAAGCACCGTGGCCAAGGCCGAGCTGCTTCCGGGGAAGGTGCTCGGGGACCAGCTGCAGGTCGCGCTCGCGGCCGCGCTGGGGCGGTGATCTGGCCCGGTGAGCAGTCCGGAGACGACCTACGCTTCCGTGCTTCCATAGGGAAGCGGCCGACTATTGCGGAAGCACCTTTTCAACGGAAGCGCTTCCGGGAAGCAGGAAGCAGGAAGCAGGAGGCTGCAGGCTGCCGCTTCCAGGGGATCCTCGACGAGACCGGCCGCTTGGCTGGGTCGAGGAGAACGGCCTCGATGTCTACAGCGGCCACCTGTTCGCTTTCCTCTCGAAGCGGATGACCCACGTGTATGATACCGGTTCCTGCTGCTGGAAGCCACTCAATCACTAAGGAGTCGTTCAGATATTACCATCTAACTCTGAGCTCGCGGCGCAATGGTGTAGTTCCATTCTCCGTGGAAGTCGGCCCGGTCGATCGCCAGCGCCGCCATGTCAGCGTCGGGCACCTTCTGCCCCGTCGGGTAGGGC
>CAIMSU010000369.1 GCA_903844155.1 uncultured Pseudomonadota bacterium
GCGGTCATGGGTGCGTTTCCTGGGGATTCTGTTGGTTCCAACCTCGAATCTACCCCGGAAACCGCCCTTTGTCTAGGCAAAATAGTGCCTAACATATTGATATTACACAATACTGCTGTCGTCGGATCTCAGCCGCACCCGTTCGAGTTACCAGATGCGCCGAGCTTGGGATGGTGGTGTCGAAAGCTACAGCATGACACACCGGAGTTTTGGAACCTGGTGGGCCACGCAGAACAGAAGGCGGTGGTCGATTGGCGCAACGAGCTTCGTGCGCATGGGTACGTACGCGAGGGAACCACGCACCTCTCGGAAGCGGCGGTCCAGGTGGAGCAGGGCATCGCCCAGCTTCGACGTTTGTTTGAGAAGCGGGAGTTCGGGTGGGAGTTGCGGGTGGTTCGATCGATCGCCCTGAACAAGCCTTCGCACGGCTCACATGCTCGTTACGAGGTTTCCGGCGAGCGGATGGTCGGGAGCAACACCTTGTGTCCGACATTCGACGACGAGTTGCCCCGAGGCGTCGCCCCGCTGGACCGTGGGATTGTGGACACCCGGAACGCGCCGGTGATGCTCCGCAGCGGCGCCACCGGTGAATATGTTTCGTTGTCACCCTATTACCTTTTTCGAGAGTGCGGCGAATGCCATCACCCTCGGCTGCTCGTCGCCGACGGGAAGTTGACCGCGCGCGGAGGGCGCTACATTGACCTCGTCGTAGGGCACCGGGCGGAGATCAACGACTAACGGTCGCGCGGGGGACACCCGTCCGCTCCGCCCCTCCCATCGCGTCTGATGTTCGAACCCCGGACCCGACGCGATGCCCACGCCCCTCCTCCTCACCAGCCCCCGTCCCCAGCTCCTCGCGGCCCTCGCCGCCCCCCTCCGGGCCCCGGTGTCCGGTCCGCGCGTTCACCGCGTCTACCTCCTCGCCACCCCCGAGGATCCGATGCGCTGCCCCTTCGTCGACCCGCTCCCGTCCCCTTGCTCGCAGCCCGACCTGTGGACCTGGCGACCGCCCGGCTCACGTCCAGCAGTCCGGTGCCGGGATGCGGACGCGGACATCAACGGGGAGGATGCAGACTCGGCGCCGACCGGACATTCGCTGACGGCCATCGTGCGACGCCTCGACCGCCTCAGCTCACCCGGCTGCCGCGGGGCGAACAGCCTCCGATCCGGGAGGAACCGACGCCCCGAATGAAGCCGACGAACTCCCGAACTTGAGATCGCCGCATCCCGCGATCGCGCCCAGCGAACTCCACACCACAAGTTTTTCCCTCCTGAACCTCCAAGGCAGGACTCCACGCGATTCTGGAGCCCACTGCGGCCGCACCCAACACCCTCCACCTGAGCCACCATGACGACTCCCGACCTCCGCATCCACCCCGTCACCGTCGACCCCATCGCCGAGGCCGCTCGTGCCGTCGAGGCCGCTTTCTCCGCGCCGAACGCGCCGGAAGCGATGATCCGCCTGCAGATGAACCTGGTCCGCGACCTCGCGAGCGCCCACGGCCTCAGGCCCAGCGACAACGCTTGCGCGGCCGCCGCGATCCTCTGTGGTCGCAGCGTCGTGCCCGTGCTCGACGCCGACCTCCTCGCCGAGTTCAGCGATCCGCGCGTCCTCACGCCCGTCGACGCTGCCGCCATCACCGAGTGCCTCGGCCTGAACACTCTCATTGCCCTGCAACATCGTCGCCGTCCAAACTGACGACCCCGTCGACCCACGCCCCACCCGCGAACCCTCACCCCGGACCCGACGCGATGCCCACGCCCCTCCTCCTCACCAGCCCCCGTCCCCAGCTCCTCGCGGACCTCGCCGTGCAGCTCTCCGCGAGGACCGCGCGCGGCGCCGAGGGGCTGACTGAACTTCGCGTTCATCCAACCGTTCCTCGCAGCGAGGTGGACAACTTGCTCACGCAGCTGCACCCCGTCCAGATCGACGTCGTCGAGGACGACACCGTCGACGGCATGGTCCTGCACGTCGGGAGCGTGGCCCGCGTCGCCACGCCGGTCCGGGTGCGCGTACCCCCGGCCTGGCGGGACGCGGTCGCGCTGACGTCACTGCCGATTCTGACGCCCTGCGTACACGTCGCGGTGATCAGCGTTCCAGCGGGGGTTTCGCTCGCCGCCCACCTGCTGCTCGCGATCCTTGGGCTGCCGGACACGGGCTGTTGGCAGGACGGCGACGGGCTCTCGCTGCGCGTGAACGAGCGCGCCTGTCGGGGGATTCAGCCCGCTCGAATCATGCGAATCTACGGCGACGCCGGGACCGCGGCCGTCTGTCGACGGGAGCTGCGTGGGTTGCGAAGGGATGGTTGGGAGGTGGAGGTCGTCGAGACAGAGCGTGCGGCGGAGGGAGTGTCGATCCGGGTGCCAGCAGACCTGGACCCAAGCGTCCATGCACAGATCGCGCATTCGCTTCGGGACATCGTGAACGCGGTCGTTGACCGGGCGGTGACCACCCACGCAAATCCGTGGGTCGAGGTCCGGCTCCCCGAGCTTCGGGATCCCGCCCCCGCCCTGCCGAATGTGCTGCTCCGGACCGACGCGCCGGCCGACGTCCACGCCTTCATCCGCTCTCTGCGCAAGCTTGGCGTTCGGGCCGTCCGGGTCCAGGCCTCCGGCGACTTTGCGAGCGGCTTCGCGCTGCGCCACCACCCAGAGCACCCAACCGAGCTGTTGCGAGAGTTGGACCTGCTCGTCGCGGAAGCGATCGACCTTTGTGGTGCCAAGGATCGGCACTACGTCAACATCTACGCCGGCGATGTGCCGGGGCGCCGGGAGGAGATCGAGATCGATCTGCCGACCCACTCGGGCGGAGACGGGTCGTTGCTGCGAAGCTTGCGTGGGTCCATTGGGCGATGGCACGTCCGGCTGTCCAACGTGCGCAAGCCCGCTGATCTCGCGCGACGCCTAGAAAATACGCTTTCATCGGGCGCTGCGCGGGCGAGGGTCTCAAGCGACGGGCGTTCTCAAAGCTTTCCATGTGTGGCGGTTCGCAACGCACCCTTGGAGATCGGCCAGATGATCAGGGCGGCCATCGAAGCCGAGACCGGCGTCCGCGTCCCCTGCTACCGAATCATGGGCAGCCCGGCAGACGACATCCCGGTCATCCTCCCCGAGGACGTGACGGTGCGTCTGGAGCCAGCCCCGGTTCGCCAAGCAAGCCGTGGTCGGACCGAGGATGGACGTCCGTTTCTGGAGATCACCGACGTAGCCGTGCGCCTCGGCGAGCACACCCTGCCCCGCAGGGTTGGCCACCCCCTCGCCCCGTCGCTCGACCTGTACACACACACTTGCATCGACGCGCCCACCGCGAGCCTGCTCGCCCACCTCGCGGCGAGCCTGCGCCTGCGCGAACCTGTGTTGCTGGAGGGCCCGACGGCCGCGGGGAAGACGTCGACGGTGCTTTTCCTGGCCGCGCTCCTCGGTCAGCCGGTTGTGCGCGTCAACCTCAGCGGTCAGACGGACACGGGCGAGCTGATCGGCCGATTCGCACCGCGAGACGGCGGCTGGGCGTGGCAGGAGGGTGTCATCCCGCGGGCAATGCGCGAAGGTTCGTGGGTCATCCTCGACGAGGTCAACCTTGCGGATCCCGCTGTCATCGAGCGTCTCAACCCGGTGCTTGAGCGGACGCCGTCGCTCCTGCTGACGGAGGGCGACGGCACCCGCTTCGGGCCGGGCGGCGTCCCCGTCGCCCCCGGGTTTCACGTCTTCGCCACGATGAACCCCTCGGATGGCGACTACGGCGGTCGAAACGCGCTCAGCCCCGCACTCCGCGACCGCTTCGCCGCGCAATTGCTCTGCGCGACGCCGAATGACGAGGACGCCCGCCACCTGCTGGTTCGGGTCGTCTTCGGCGAGCAGCCTGCCATCAGCGTCTGCGGCGTGGATTGGGGGCGGTCCACCGGGCATGAGACGACGCACGGGACACTGGCCTGTGTGTCAGGGATTCGCGGGGCGTTGCATTGCCTCGCCCGGTTCCACATGAACGTGGACGCCGCGGCCCACGCTGAGGCCGAGCACCAGCGGATCGGCGCCGGGCGACGAGGCGGCGTGCTCGTCTCCCGGCGGACGCTGCTCTCCGTCCTCGACTACCTTGTGTTGCGTGTCGACGAGGTCGGACTGCAGCGGGCGCTCGACGAGGCCGTCGATCGGTACTACGCCGCCCGACTTGGGACCCCGGCGGATCGCAACGCCGTCCTGCGGCTGGCTGAGGCGGCAGGATTGTTTTCGGCGGGGGCGGAGACGTGAGGGCCGAACCCTTGGAGGTTGACGACGACGCGACGGGCGGCGCTTCAGCCGATCTCACCATGCGTTTTGCCATCCTCGCCCGCATTGCCGCAGGCTTGTGCAGGGACGGTGGGATCGCCCGGGTCGAGATGGGTCGGAGCGACCGCTGGTCGTGGTCCGGGGCGACGAGGGTGCTGACCGTCGGCCGTGAGTCCTTCGTGACACTTGGGATCGAGGGTTGCGCGGGTGTGATCGCGCACGAGGTCGGGCACGCGTCCATCAGCCGCTACCACCTGCTGGGTATGGAGGGGCTCGGGCGAGGAGGAAAGCAGGCTCCCGGCTGGCTGAACTCCGCCGAGGACCCGCGGGTCGAGGCCTACATGTCCCGGCGGTATCCCGGCGTTGGACGATGGCTCCACCGCGCAAACGCGCTGCTGCTGGAGGCGTGGAGCCCCGCTGACATCCCTCCGCTGCGCCACCGTCAGTGGTGCCTTGGCGCCTGCATCGACGGCAACCCCGCCGGTGCCACGCTCGCAGGTCTGCTCCTGCCCGAAGTCCAGGAAACCCTCGCGAGCACCCAAGCCGCCCGTCGCCGCTACCGCGACGACTTCTTGCCCGACGACGACGGCCCCGGCCCCACAGCGATGCCAGACGTGCACCGCGTCCTCTGCGACAGGCATGGGCTGGACCGGGCTGTCTCACCCCGCGAACAGTGGGTCCAGAGCCTCGCGATCGCCGCCTGGACGCACTTTCAAAAGCACATCGCGCCCGAGGTCGAGCGCCTGTTCGAGGCCGACGTCGAAGAGGTCGCCACCCTCATCGCCGGCTCCCCCCCGCTCCGACTGGAGTTGAAGCAGACGACCACCCGCATGCCACCGCTCGGCAAGCGCCTGCGTCTCGCGCGACGCATCTGGGCGCATCGCGGACCCGGCGACCGGCCGGACGACGAGGCGAGGTTGCTGGCGAGGCTTTGGCTCGACCACCCGCGGCTTGAGCCGACCCGACCAGCAGCGCTTGGCGTCGGGGGCGCGACGCCGTTTCTTGGGCCGGTTAGCGACCGGGCGGCGGGGAAGGATCACGGCTCCGGGGCGCCCGTCGAGGACGCCTCGGACGGTGACGCACCGAACCATGTGTCGACACATCCATGGGTAGAGGCGGAGAATCTCCCGACGCGCGGGATGCTCGTCGACCGGCTGGAGCGCGTCCTTCGGGACGAGCTTCGTGAGCAACGTAGGGCAGTGGGCCGTGGCTACGCGAACACGGGCGTTCGGGCCGATCTACGCCGGGTCATGGCGAACGAGGGGCCCTACGCCCGCGACCCCGCCCGCTGGCAGCCCGCGTGGCACCAGGCCGTTCCCTCGCGCCCCGACGCCGCCTTCTGCCTGCTCATCGACTGCAGCGGGTCGATGCGCGGCCCGAAGATCGTCGCAGCGGTCGAGGCCGGCCTCGTCTTCCTGGAGGCGATCAGCACGGTTGGCGCCCCTGTTTTCGTCATGGGCTTTCAGGACGTCCTCATCCCCCTCGCGCGCGTGGGCGCGAGCCCGGCTGACGCGAGCGCCGCCATCGCTGGGGCGCGCCTCGAGGTCCTCGGCCGCCGCCCCGGCGGTCACAACCGACCCGGTCACAACGACGACGGGCCCTGCATCCTCCTCGCGGTCGAGGCGCTGAACGCCATCCCAGTCGCCCAGCGGGTCCTCGTCGTGCTCACCGACGGCTTGCCACATGGGCGTCGGAGTGGGCCTGCCGAGCTGTCCGCGGCTGTCGCCCGGTCGAGACGTGCTGGCATCGACATTATCGGCGTTGGCGTGGGTCCGGGCGCGACGCACGTGCGGGATTTCTACCCACGCGCCGTGGTCGTCGAGCGGGTCGAGGGGCTTGCGCAGGCGATGGTGGGCGTGTTGGCAGCGACCGGGGGTGTCCGTTGCCCTCCAAGTTGAACACTGCGCCGCGCCCAGTCTGGCTACGAACGCGAATCCCGCGTTCCGGGCTGGGCGTCCCGCGACACCAGGCTGTCCTGTTCATGGGGATCTTCGTCGGAAATCTCAACGGGGTGGGTCGCCGCCTCCGTAACACTTGGCAATAGGAGCCAGAATCATGGTTTTACTTCTTGCATCGTTCGCTTTTGGCTATCCGCCGGTCGATGGAATCCCCTTCGCAACCCGAGAAGAGCAGGTGTTCGGATCGAGCCCCAACCAGACCAGGTTTGAGCTCAGCCGTCAACAGAACTCGGAGTACTCCGACGCCCTGATCGCACAGGCCATCGAAGCATCGTCCAGGCTTTCGATGATCGCGATCTTCAAGGCCGATCCAAACCGGAGACAGTGCTCAGTCGGCGACACCGTCGAGCTCTATGAGGTGTCCGTGGGTACGCTCAACGATCCTTCAAGATTCCCAGCCAAGTTCATGGCGGACTACGCGGAGGGAAGAGGCCCACTCTGGGGATTCTATGATCCGAGGGCAGCCGAATCCAGAATTGACTCCATCGTCGTCTCATCTCACGGTCTCTCAGAAGACTACCACATCCTCGTTCACGAGATGGCCCACTACTGGTACGCGGTGTACTGCATGAACTATGTGGGGCAACAGACATCCGAGCAGTTCGCCGAGATGATCGCGGATCAGACAAGCTGGTCGGCCCAATGATCGGCGCGCGGTCCCGCTCCTGCTCGGTGTGTTCCGGCCGCCGCAGCCATGCTGTTGCGTTGCAAGCGCCGTTGGCGCAGGTCCTGGTCGATGGGGCGCCGACGCCGGTGTTGACGCTGCGGACGGCGCGCTGCGGTGATGTCGGCGCCGCCTCCCCTGTTCCCGATCACCCGCCGGGAGCGAGCAACTGGGAACGACCCCTATCCCTGGAACTCGGGCCGGCGGAGCCGACACCCTCGTGAAGTGGTCCGGAGCGGCTGCGCCCTCACCCGGCTCGCAATCGCGGTAAGCCAGCCAAGATCTCCGCCATACCGCCCCAGGATCGTTTCTGGGGACCGTCGCTCCTCGCACATCAGATGCAGGATGGGATCGATCACGTCGTACCCAGCGCCGAGCACCTCGTCATCGTACCAGTAGTCCTCGCAGCCGGCACGAGGGTTGGACAGGAATTCCGTCACACCAAGCGACCGGGCGAGGTCCGCCACCTCGGTCTTCCAGAGTTCACCGAGCGGCTCGAGCTGCCCATAAAACGCTTCAGTAACCCACATTCCCCGGGTTTACACGCGCAGGACCGCGATTTTCCGACCCGGCGGCGTCCAGAAAACGGCCTCGGGGACGCGCAGGTACCGCAGGATTTGCGCGGCGGCGGACGGAAACGGGCGCGCGATGCGCGTCCACAC
>CAIMSU010000370.1 GCA_903844155.1 uncultured Pseudomonadota bacterium
GGGCACGAAGTCGCGCCTTCGACTTGGCCAGCCATCACCGGCCCCTTCGGTCCGGTGATGGCTGCTTGTTGCCCGTCGCGCCATGTTTTCCGGCCGGGACCTGTGTTCGTGACCTCCCTTGACCGGTCCACACCTGTGCAGGTTCCGGCGAGCGCGACCGCTGCTGACCGCGTCGAAGGCACGCTTCGTGCGGGGCACGAAGTCGCGCCTTCGACTTGGCCAGCCGACCGGCCCGACGAACCGGGCCTACAAGCCCAGGTAGTCCTTGACCGGGCCGACCATGCTGGTCTGCTCCCACGGGAAGTGGGCGCGGCCAAAGTGACCGTACGCGGCCGTCTCTTTGTAGATCGGGCGCAGCAGGTTCAGGTGCTTGATGAGCCCGGCGGGCTTCGTGGGGAAAAGCTCGCGAACGCACGCGATGATCTTCTCTTCGTCGGCATGCGCGGTCCCGAAGGTCTCCACGTTCACGCTGACGGGGTCGGCCACGCCGATCGCGTACGCGAGCTGCACGAGCGCCCGGTCACACGCGCCCGCCGCGACGAGGTTCTTGGCGATGTACCGACCCATGTAGGCCGCCGAGCGGTCCACCTTGGACGGGTCCTTGCCCGAGAACGCGCCGCCGCCGTGCGCCCCGTGGCCCCCGTACGTGTCGACGATGATCTTGCGGCCGGTCAACCCGGAGTCGCCCATCGGCCCGCCGACGACGAAATTGCCGGTAGGATTGATATAATACTTGGTCTTGCTGTCCAGGAGGTGCGCGGGGAGCGTCTTCTTGCAGAGGCCCTCGATCACCTGGCTCTGGATGTCCGCGTGCGAGCGTGGCGCGTGCTGCGTGGAGATGACGACGGCGTCAATGCGGGCGATCTTCCCGTCTTTGTACTCGATCGTGACCTGGCTCTTGGAGTCCGGCCGGACCCACGACCAGGCGCTGTCGGTCTTGCGGAGCTTCGCGAGGTCGAACATGAGCTGGTGGGCGTACTGGATGGTCGCCGGCATGAGCTCGGGGGTCTCGTTGATCGCGTAGCCGAACATCATCCCCTGGTCGCCAGCGCCCTGCTCGGTGTGCAGGCCCTCACCCTCGCTCACGCCCTGACTGATGTCCGGGCTCTGCTGCTCGACGGCGACGAGGACGGCGCAGGTGTGCCCGTCAAAGCCCTTCTCGGAGTGGTCAAAACCGATGTCGTTGACCGCCTTGCGGATGATGGGCGGGTAGTCGATGTGCGCGGTTGAGGTGATCTCGCCAGCGATCATCACAAAGCCGGTCTTCACGGCCGTCTCGCAGGCGACGCGCGCCCGGGGGTCGACGGCGAGGATCGCGTCGAGGACAGCGTCGGAGACCTGATCGCACATCTTGTCGGGATGGCCTTCGCTGACGGATTCGGAGGTGAAGAGGTAGTTCTTGAGGGCCATCGGGAGATACCTTGGGTGTAGGTTCGAGTTCCGCCGGCCAGGAATGGTCGGGCGAAAAGCACCGGCGCGAGCACCGGCCTGAAGGGCGACCGAATGTGCCCGATGCAGGCGCCAACGTCAAGAGGCGCGAGCCGGCCCGGGCCGCGCATGGGGCGGATGGTGCGAGGACTTACGGATTCGGAACACGCCGGTCCCGCGGTTACCTCGCACCGATGCTCCCCCTTCTGCTCCTCCTCGCCTGCCACCCTGCGCCGGCCTCCTCGCCGGACGCCTCCTCTCCCGCCGCGAATTCCCCTCCCCTGCCCGCGGAGTTCTGGCCGACCTGGGGCGACGGCAACGCTGAGGTCGCCACCTACGACCTCATCCAGCCCCGCTACGGATCCCTGCGCACCGGCACCGCCACGCTCATCTACGTCACCGAGGACTTTTCCTGGTCTGCCCGCATCAAAGCCGACCCGACCAGCCAGACCGCACCGGCCCAGCACCCCGACAGCGACATCCGCAAAGTGCTGAAGCTCAACCTCCTCCGCGATTTTCAGACGGGCATCTACACCTACCACACCATGACGAGCACCTTCGCCCGCGTCGACCCGGGCGACGACATGGCCCGCTGGGACCCGCTCAAGATCAGCACCTCCGTTCAGGAATGGTGCGGCCACGTGCTTGAGCGCTGGACCCCGAGCCCCCGTCGCGTGACCATCCACCGCGAGACCTACTTCGACTCGGACGACGACGCGGGGGGCAACGACAACCCGCCGCTCACCCTCACCGCCCCGCCGACCACGATCTACGGCGACGACCTCCCCATCCTCGTCCGCCAGCTCGGCGGCGACTGGGTCAAACCCGGCGCCACCCTTCAGGCACCGTACTTCCCTCGCCAGATCGATGTCCGCTTTGACCACACGGCACCTGCATTTTCCGCCGTCGTCATCACGCGCTCGCCTCCCCCTACGCCCGCGCCCATTGACTCGTCAATAGCCGGATCTGAGCAGCTCAGATCGGGCACATTTCACTGTGGGGTCGGCGACGTGCGGGCCGACATCTTCACCGCCGCGATCACGGGCGGGGCGACCCTCACCTACGACGTGGAAGCCGCCTGGCCGCATCGCCTGCTCGGCTGGAGCTCCACCACCGGCGAGTCGGCCGTGCTCCGCGGCATCGACCGACTCCCCTACTGGAACCTGCACAATCCGGGCGACGAGGTGAACCTCAAGCGCATCGGGCAGTGACGCTACCAGTTCCAGAACCCGTTCGCCCAGGTGGCGTTCGCCGTGTTGGTCGGCTGAGGGACCGGGTAGGCCTGGGGCGCCCACTCGGTCTGCCGGCCGGTGTACCCGCCGGTGACGAGGCTGCCGACGGCGTCGGCGTGCTGGTAGACGTTGTCGATCTGGGCGCGGAGCGTGCTCACGTCCGCGTCGGTGAGGTAGCCGTCGGAGGTGGCCTTGTAGAACTGCACGGTCACGCGGACCGGAAAGCGCGTGTCGCGCTCGATGGGCAGGTTGTCGACCTCGCGAAACGGCCCTTCGACCTGGCCATAGCTCACGACCGCCTGCTCCATGTTCGACCTGCCCATGGCCGAGGCCGAAGGCGCCGCCATCGACTTTTCGTCGTCCTCCGCCATCGGCGCGCCGCCGCCGTAGTAGCCGTAGCTTGGCGGCGCAGCCTGCTTGAGGGGAATCTGGATGAGCAGAACGGCGTCGGCCCCGCGCGGATCGTCGCGGGTGTAGCTGTTCCCGTCGTCGCCGCCGTGGGCCTGCCAGTCGCTCGCGCGCTCGGCCACAACCGGGGCGCGCTGACCCTGCCGGTTGAAGAACAGCGGCTGCGACATGTACCCGCCGTCGTTCTCGATCACTTGCATGCTGGTGCCCTGGCGCGTGGCGATGATCGCGAGCACAGCGGGGTTTCCCGGGTAGCTCTGGTAGTTGTAGAGCACAGGCGTGAACGTGGCCTGACCTTCACGCGGGACCGGAAGCAGGCAGGCCTGCGCGCTCACGAGCACTTCGCTGTCGCGCCCGGCCCAGAGGCTGGAGTGGTAGCCGCTCCAGGAGGAGGGGTTCGTGAGGAAGGAGCGTGGGTTCTGCAGCAGCGTGGCGAGGGAGACGGGGTAGAGCGGGCTGCCCGACTGGTTGCCGACGTTGAGGTAGAAGCTGGAGGATTGGACGTCCGCCGTATTGTCGTTGAAGTCGTCGAATCGGATGACGGGCATCGGGTGCAACGCGCCGTTGCCGTCTCGGACGCCGATGGTCATGTCCGAGATGTTCGGGCCGACGGACGAGCCCTTGTACCGGCCGGTGTCCTCCCATGTCACGTTCATGAGGTTCAAGCCGTGCTGTTGCACGACCGCCTGGGCGTTGCCGTCGTTGACGAGGCCCTCGACGCGGGCGATGGCGCCGTTGAACACGTCCATCGTGGACCAGGCGCGGGCGGGGGTGATGGCGGTCAAAGCGAGGAGGGAGAGAGAGAACATCGGGGCTCCGTGGGGGTTCGCAGGGAGAACGCCGGAGACGTGGCAGGCTTACATGAGCGATCGACAAACCACGGAGCGACTCTCCCTACGGCCTCCAGCCTGGCGCCTCCAGCCTCCTCTTCAAACCGTCGCCAGATCCCCTCGCCGGTTCCCGCCCCACTTCCCGAGCTGGCGAACAAGGTCCGGAGGCGCGCCAATGGTCAAGTTCAACTTGGCGAACTCTTCTCGCGTGCCCTCGACGGTCAGCAGGGCCCGGTCGACCTCCTTCGCCCCCTCCTGCATCGGGTGGAGTCCGCGGAGCACCACCCGGGGCACCATCGGCAACGCACGGTACACCTCCGCCACGACTCGCAACGCCAGGCCACAGCACGCATCCTCATGCAACGCGGCTTTCTGGGCCCGTTCGATCTTCTTCCCCGCCAGCCGCCCGCTGTGGGTGATCGACGTGCTCTCGTCCGGCAGGTCGTCGAACTCCGGGAGCAGCAGGTCGATAGTAACCGCCTCAAAGCCGTCGAAGTCCACGTCCAGGACGACGGGGAGCGGGAACGTCGACCCCAGGAGTTGAATTTCGAGGTGCTCGCCCAACGGCGCCGGGTTGCGGGTCCCAAAGCTCTCGCGGAGCCGCACCCGCAGGTCCTCGTCTCGAAGCCTGTTCCGCCGCGTCCTTTCCTCCGCAGCAACGTGCGCGAGCCGAAGGCGCTCCTGCTCAGCGGCGAACTCCACGCGCAGCTTGGCGTCCAGACGTTGACCATAGCCCGGGCGCTCCCGCACCTGGAGCACGGCCATCGGCCCAGCGAGGCCGAGCACCGCCACCGCGCCGAGGAGGCGCCACGCGTCCTGCAGCACCATCACGGCCGCGAGCGCGCCGATGCCACCAAACAGTCCCCAGCCATCCAGCGGGTAGGCCCGAACGGAGCGCTCCAACAGCAACGCCGGTTTTTCCATATACTCGGTCGACTGGAAGGGGACCGGCGTGTACGGACCCAGCGTGTCGCAGAACCGGTAGAAGTCAAACGACTCCCGAGGCCGGTCTTTCAATATCTGCCCAAAAGCCTGGATCTCGCGCGTGACTTCCGTGTGTTCCTCCACGGCCCCGTAGCGGTTCTCCGCGCGGGCCGCCGCTCGCCGCTGCGTCACCTGCGCCCGCTCGGCCACCCTGAGCTGACGCATCAACGCGCGCCCCCGCCCGCCGATGGCCACACGCGTGGCCCCGCCAATGTCCACGACCTCGCCGCGCGAGACCCGGATCGGACGATGCGCCTTGATCCCCATCAGATTGACCCCGCTGCCCCGTTCATCACACCTCTCTCGGCCCCACGCTCTTCTTCCGGGCGATGCCGTAGAGCCCCACGTACACCCCACTGAACACGGCGAGCCGCGCGAACGTGCCGCTGAGCAGCTCCCACGGGATGTGCGTCCCCCCCTCGCGCTCCCCCGGTTTCGGGACGGCCACGCACGGCTGGTCCCAGGGGATGCACCCGTCGCCACAGGGCATCCCCTCGGTACACATCCCTCTCGCCGCAGCCGGGTGCGCGAGGAACAAAGCGCACAGCACCATCATGGCCATCGTACTAACCCGCTATTTGCGAATCTTCGCGTCGACGTCTCGCGTCTCGACCGTCCAGCCCCAGGCTGCGGCCTGGGCCTTCAAGTCGGTACCAATCTTCGCGAGGTCGCCCACGATCACGTAGTGCAGACTGTCTGGCTTGATCGTGGCGACCCAGGCCGCCTCGGCGGACGTTGAATCGACGCCGAGGACGCGCTTTTCATACCCGCTCACCCAGTCTGCGGGGAGGGAGTAGGCCCACACATTCTCAAGCTGGCCGAGGAGGTAGGCCGGCTGCTCAAACTTCAACGGGCGGCCGAGCGTGAGGCCACCCTGGGCGTTCTGGACCTCCACGGTCGTGAGCGGTCGGTCGAGCAACGGGCCGTGAAGCTCCTTTTCCAGCTCGACGAGCGCGGGCACCGTCTTGTCCGCGACCACGGGCGCCGAGGTCTGGAACAGCGCCCCGGCGAGGTCAAACGAGAGCGACGACCGGGCACCGTAGGTGTACCCCTTGTCCTCGCGGAGGTTCAGGTTGATCCGCGACATGAACTGCCCACCGATCTCGTAGTTTGCGACGAGCAGGGGGAAGAAGTCGGGGTCCTGCGGATGCCCGACGTAGCCCATCCCGACGATGACGGACTGGCTCGCGCCCGGCTTGTCGACGAGGGTGAGGACGGTGTGGGCCAGCGCTGCTGGCGCGGTGACGCTCGGGACCTTCGCGGGTGCCTTCGCGGCCTTCCACTCGCCGAACCTGGCCTCCAGCAGCGGCTGGATCTGGTCGAGGGTCACGTCGCCGCCGACGAAGATGGCGCAACGCTGGGGAACGACCGCGGCCGCCCGCCACGCCTTCATGTCCGCAGGCGTGATCCGCGCCAGCGATTTCTCGTCGAGCTTCCTGCCCTTGTACGCATCGCCGTAGACGACGCGGTCCAGCACCCAGCTCGCCGTGGACGAGGGGTCCGAGCGACGGGAGCGGACAGAGTCCGCCGTCCTTGACGACAGGATCCCCCACTCCTTGCTGTCGAACTTCGGGGAAAGGACGAGGTCTTTCAGCCGGTCCAGCGACGATGGGAGGTTCCGCGTCAACGACGACATCTCCGCAGTGGCGTTCTCGGCGCCGGCGCTGAACCCGAGCGACGTGCCGAGCCGGCGCAGCTCATGGTCCCAGGCCTCCGCGTCGTAGGTGCCCGCGCCCTGGTTCATCAGCGCTGCGGCCATCACGGCGAGCCCTTCCTTGCCGGCGGGATCGGCGAGGGCGACCCCCGCAAACGTCATGCGGAGGCTGACGAGGGGGACCTCGTGGTTCTCGACGACGTACACCGAAACGCCGTTGGAGAGCGTGCCGACCTTCGCTTCCGGGAGGGTGAACGGTCGGATCGCGGTGGGACCGGGTGCGGTGAGGCGCGTCGGCGCGAGGGTGGGGACGGCCGGAACGGGCGGTGCGACCACGACGGGAGGTGGTGGCGGGGCGGCGTGATGGCAGGCCGCGAGGGCGAGGAGGACGATGGGAGCGAGGCGGGCGTGCAGGGACATGGTCACTTCCCTCCCTTGGTGGCGGGGGCTGGCGAGGGCGGTGGTGGCGCAGCCTTCGGCAGGAATTCAAGGACGACGCGGCTCTCGGCTGGCGCGTAGGTCCGCAGCGCCGCCGAGACGCTATCGGCGTTTGCCGCCCGATAGCGCGCGAGATCCTTGGAGAGGTAACCGGGGTCGCCGGTCAGACCAACATAGTTGGCCAGCGTGTCCGCCTTCCCTGCGATGGTCTGAAGGCCCTGGTAGAAGCCGACCTCGTACTGGGTACGCGCGATGTCCACGTCTGCGGCTGAGAATCCAGACGCCCGGACGCCGGCCATGACCTTGTCGATCGCCGCGACGAGCTCGTCTGCGGTGTGGCCGGTCGCGGCCGTCGCTTCGATGATGAACATGCCGCCGACCTGCTGGGATTGCTGGGAAACATCGACAGACTGGGCGATCTTCTGGTCACGGACGAGGGCTTTGTAGAGAGGCGAGTCCTCGCCGTCGGAGAGCAGGGACGCGGCGAGATCGAGGTCCGCATCGCCGGGCGCGAACGCCTTCGGGCTGATCCACGCGATCCACACCTTGGGGAAGGGCACCGTCTCCTTCTCGACCTTGACCACCTTCGTGCCCGTCAACGTCACGGGCGCGGCGACCGTGCCCCCAGCCTTGACCCGATCCGCGAGCGCGGGCGCGTCCCCCATCGGAACGTCGCCAAAGTAGGTGTTGATCAGGGTTTTCGCCTCGCCGGGGTCAAAGGCGCCGACGACGGTCAGGGTCGCGTTGTTCGGCACGTACCAGGTCCGGAAAAAGCCCTGCACGTCGTCGAGCGAGGCCCTCTCCAGATCCTCGTGCTTTCCGATGGTTGCGTAGTGGTACGGGTGGCCCTCGGGCCAGACCGACTCGAGCAATTTGGGCCAAGCCTCCCCATACGGCGGCGTCTCGTAGCGCTGCCGGCGCTCGTTCCGGACGACGTCGCGCTGGTTGTCCAGCTTCGCCTGGGTCATCGCCGGGAGCAGCCACCCCATGCGGTCGCTCTCCATGAACAGCGCAAGCGCGAGGTAGTTGGACGGGACCCCCTCAAAATAGACAGTCCGATCGAGCGTTGTGTTGCCGTTGAGCTGCCCGCCGAGGGCCTGGAAGGGCGCGAAGTAGTCATCATCCGCGTGTTGGCTGCCCTGGAACATCATGTGCTCGAACAGGTGGGCGAAGCCGGTTTTTCCAGGCAGCTCGTCCTTGGAGCCCGCCGCGTAGCGCACGTGGACCTGCACAAAAGGGACGGAATCGTCCTCCGACAGCACCACCGTGAGGCCATTCTGCAGCTTGTAGGTCTCAAACGGGATGGTGGGGTCTGGTGCGTCCGCCGCGTGGGCGACGGGAGCGAAGGCGACGAGCAGGGCGAGCAGCGGGGTGAGGACCATGCCGCACGGGGTATCAAGGCAGGCGGTTTCTTGATACCCCCGCCCGCGATGCACCCGCTCATCCCGTTCTTCGAGCCCTTCGCCTACTCACTCGGCCCCCTCACCATCCACGGGTTCGGCATCCTCGTCGCCCTGGGCTTCCTCACGGGCAGCTCGGTCGCCGCGGCGCGCGCGAAGCAATTCGGCGGGGATCCGGAGCTCATCAACCGCCTTGTGAGCTGGCTCATCGCCGGCACGTTCATCGGGGGGCACCTGGGCGACGTCCTGTGGTACCGCCCGAAGGACCTCGACAAGGACCCGGCGCTCTTCAAGCAGATGTTCACGACGGTGTTTTCCGGCCACGTGCCGACGAGCGCGGACATCCCGCTCATCCTGCGCGTGTGGGACGGCCTCTCCAGCACCGGTGGCTTCTTTGTGTGCGTGCCGCTCACGGTCTGGTTCTTCTGGAAGGAGAAGAAGCCGTTCTGGCCTCACGCGGAGGGGGTCGCGATCGGGCTGACGCTGGGATGGTTCTTCGGCCGGATGGGGTGTTTTTCGGCGCACGACCATCCGGGCACCCAGACCGAGTTCTGGCTAGGCGTCTACGGGATGTGTCCCGGCAACAACCCGACGATCGCCTGTCACGATCTCGGCCTGTACGAGGGGCTGTGGTCCGGGGCGATGTTCCTGGTGTTTTCGGCGCTGGCGATGAAGCCGCGGTTCCCCGGGTTCTACTGTGGGCTTCTGTCGCTCAGCTACGGGTTGATCCGGTTCCCGATGGACTTCTTCCGGACGGCGTCGATCGATGTGCGGTACGCCGGGCTGACACCGGCCCAGTACGGCAGCTTCGCGTTCGTCGCCATCGGGGTCTGGACGTTGTGGAGTCAGCGCAAGCAGACGGCGCTGGGCAGCACGGTCAGCAAGCCAGCGTAGTCGCCGCGCTATTCCGCCGCCGCGAACACCGGCAATTCTGCGTCCGTGACCAGAGGCCCGACGCAGATCATCTCGTTGGCCCGCCCGATGATCGCCGCGCGGACGCCCGCCACACCGGGTGGCGCAGGAACCCGGCCATCCGCAACCTCCTGTGCCGCGCACGCAAGCCACTCGGCCCGGTCGGTCGGAATCGTCCCGGCGGCTTCAGCCGCCTCGATCGTCGACCGGGCGCGCTCGGCCAGTGAGCGTACGACCGGGTCGACGACGCGCCCACCGCGAACCGCCCGCATCATCCCGGCGCGGCCTCGTAGCCCGCATCGTCGAGGGCAGCCGCCAGACGGGCAAAGTCGAGCTTCTGGCCCTCCACGACGGCCTGCTTCTTCGCGAGGTCAGCGCGCACGCGCGTGACGCCCGGGACGCGCTCCAGCGCCCGCTCCACGCTCACCACGCAGCCACCGCACGTCATCCCACCAACAGCGATCGTCAGGCTATCCATCGCACACGCTCCGACCGTCAATGTAGCCAGCGATTGACCTCCCGCCGCCGATTTTGGTGCTCGGAGTACCTTGCGCCAGTCTCGGCGTTGATTTTTCGGCGTTCCAAGGCCACGTTCGCCGCCAGCCGCCGAAGACGGCAGCCGGCACCGAACGTGCGGGGAACGCCGCGCGGGGGGCCAATCCGACCAGCCATCCACGCGATTTCAGGTGGA
>CAIMSU010000371.1 GCA_903844155.1 uncultured Pseudomonadota bacterium
CAGCTCGGCACCGGTGTCATTGCGCACCGTGATCCACTGGCGACCGAAGCCGGAACCCCGAGCAGACCCGCGCCCGCCTCGAAGCCGTGCGCGCCCAGCGCGAGGCCGAGGCCAAGAAGAAGATCGCCGCCGAGGCGTCGAAGCTCCTCCGGGCCATCAACGCCCGGTTCCGCAACGCCGAGCGCAGCCGCGACGGCACCGAAGCCGCGCGCCTCCGGGGCGAGGCCGAGGAGCGGCTGAAGCACCTGTCGCGCGTGAACGTCGAGGCGTGGCCCTGGGCCGCGACGGCGAGCGTCGTGCGCGACCGGCCGGTGCTCGTCGTCGAGGGTGGCGGCCCCGTGTACGAGGGCCTGCGAGCTGGCATCCCGAGCGCGTGGAACGCCTCTCGGATCGACTTTATCGAGTTCGGGAAGGTCACGAAGGACGGTCAGATCGGCCAGCGTGGCGCGGGCGAAGGCGCCTGGCGGCTCACGAAGTCGGACGACGCCAAGTTCAGCGCGCTCAAGCCGGAAAACTACGGCGCGACCTTCCCCGCCGACGAGGAGACCGCGACCGTGCGCGCCGTCGCGCAGATCGCCAACGACAAGCTCCGGTACTCCGGTGACTGGCCGGGCCTCAACTGGCACCACGCGCCCGACTCCTGGGTCGAGCGGACGTGGCCGCAGGTTGCCGACGTCGTCGTCAGCGCGCTCGCGAAAGTGTCCTACTACAACCAGCAGGCGCAGAAGATCCCCGTGGTCTCCCCGGCCGGGCTCCGCATCGTGAACGCGGGCGCGGCGGCTGGGACGGCGGGCGTGGAGATCATCCCGCCGACCGAGAGCGGCTGGCAGGCGTTCATCGACGCTGCGCCGGGGTCCAGGCTGAAGTTTGGGGAGCTGGCCGAGGCGGGGAGATGGTGGTGGGGGCGGTCGGTTCCTCGGAATTTGCTGTCGGGGGAGGCTGATGATGCCGAGAACGCCAATGAGTAGAACCGGCAGCCCAGCAGGGCGATCAAGCAGCCTTGCCCCTGCCCCGCCAGGCCGCGACGCCGTGGAGAACGAGCTCAGCGATGAGCCCCGCACCTACCAACCCGCCAGCGAGCAGGGTCGGGAGGCCAACGAACAGCCAACCATCGGCCAAGTGGGGACGCGACAACAGAGCGCAACTCGACGACAGCAACACCGCCGCCCCGACCGCCAAGGCCACTCGCTGGGGAGCGTAGGCGAGATTTCGGAGCGGCGTGCGAGATGTCAGACCGGCGTTGAGCAGCATCCCGAAACCGCCGGTGAAGCAGAACAGCGCCACGTAGAGGAAGACCATGAACGCGCCCACGACGAGCATCACGATGGGATGATCGGCATCGGGCGTCGCTGGAGGAGCGGGAGCGAAGGCCGAGCCCCGACTGGCTCCGCTCGCATCGTCGCCAGTTCCGCCGGCGACACCGGCAGGGCCAGCGGTCTGGCCGCCAGCGATCCCCCCATGGTGCGAGCAGGTGCCCGGTCCGGCGCTGTCGCTCACCGTCCCGTCCGCGCAGACGGTCGGTCCCCCGCCGTTGCCGGTGTATGGGAGGTTCGGGCTGTAGTCACTCGACACGCCGCCATGGTGCGAACAGGTTCCCGGCCCGCTCGACGCGGAGAACGAGCCGTCCATGCACGTGGTCGCGAGGGCACGGACGGCGAAGAGCAGCGGAAGCATTGGTTGGGAGTCTACCCGACTCAGGCGTCCGCCGATCTGCGGGGCACGCCATGAGCCGGCCCTCTTCAACCCCGCTCCTGCTCGGCGCAGGCGCGCTCGGCTTGCTCGTCCTCGCCGCAGCGGCATCGTCGCCATCGACCCGTCGCACCGCCAAGAAACTGGAGGAGAAGGTGGAAGCACTCATCACCGATTGGATCCCGACGTTGCTTCGCAAGACCAGCGAGCACGAGGGGCAGTTCTGGTCTGTCCAAGCCAATCTGGACGGCAACGGCGTCAGCTACGGCATCCTCCAGTGGACGCAGAAGTCGGGCTCCCTCGGCCGGCTGCTCCGCGAGATGGCCGCCGCCGATCCCGTCGCGTTCGGCCGGTTCTTCGGGTCGAGCTGGGCGAGGCTCCTCGAGGTGACGGCCAGGGCCTCGCTGGAGTCCGTGGACGGCGCGGTCCTCTGGGCCGAGCCGTGGGTGTCCCGCTTCACCGCCGCCGGGCGCTGGCCGGCGTTCCAGCAGGTTCAGGCTCGCGACGCGGCGCAGTCCGGGTACATGGCGGGCGCGATCGATATCGCCAAGCTGCTCGGCGTCTCGACCGAGCGGGCGATGGTCCTGCTGTACAACCGCACCGTCCAGCAGGGCTCCGCCGGGGCGCTCGGTCCGGCGAAGCGGCTGATCGCCTGGTACACCGACGACCCGAAGCGCCGGCCCGCAGCCGTGAACGACGTGCTCGCGCAGTACGCCTGGATGTGCGCGGCCAAGTTCCGGCGGACCTCCGCGCCCGAGCGGCGCAACTACAACGACGACGGGAACATCTGGTGGTCGCCCGTCCCGACCGAGTGGTCGAAGCTGGGCGTCGGGGCCTACAACGTGCGCCGCGTCGCCGTCTCCGGCGTCTGGCACGCCGTGACCGGCCCGCCGTCGAAGCCGTGGAGCCTCTACGACCTCATCGTGAAGCGGTCGAGCGACATCCTCACCGACCCCCTGCTGCGCGACGCGCCTGTGGACCTCGGCGTCCAGCGCGCCGTCGCCTGACCCTCCCCGCCAGTCAACCCGCCACAACGAACCTCAAGGAATCCGCACATGGACCTCTCCAAGATCAACCTCCCCGCCTGGCTCCCGGGCACCACCAGGAAGCTCATGAACCTCGCCGAGGAGGTCTTCGGACCTGGCACAGGGGCGACGAAGAAGGCGTGGGTGCGTCAGGCGCTGCTCGACGCCGCGAAGAGCGTGGACATCGCCGTCATCCCCAACTGGATCGAGAACCCGGCCAAGGAGCTGGTGGTGGACTTCATCATCGAGGTGATTTGGGGGCTGCACTTCCGGCCCCTCGACTACACTGGCGTCGTGCGCCTGCCGCGGGCGGCGTGATGTCCAAAGAACTCACCGACGCCATCCTGGGCCGTCCCCGTCGTCGTCGTCCGCGGCTCACGCTCGTGTCGGAGCGGGAGGCCGAACCGCCGCCCCCTCCGCCGCCCTGGGACCTGTCGATGGTCCGCCTCCCGCGATGGTTCATGCCAATGCTCCGTGACCTCATGGAGGTGGCCGAGCGGTCGTTCGGGCCCGGGAATGGATACCGGAAGCAGCGCTGGGTCTGCGGCGCGCTGAAGACCGCGCTCATCTGGGATCTGGAGCACGAACCCACGGACTTCGCTCCACTGGAGTACCAGGACGACCTCATCGACCTCCTCATCGCGGGCGTGGCCGATCTCCAGTTCCGGGACCGGCCGAAGGGCGGCGCGCTCGCCCAGGCGCTCGCCACCCTCAAGGCGAGCGGCAGGCTCCGCCGCGTCCCGGACAACGACTCCGCCTCGTCCTGATCCACCCCCGCGCAGATCGGCGTCCAGGGCCGCTTCCCGGGCCTCGACGAGGGACCGACTCCTACCCCTCCCGAGGCCGTCGAAGCGGTTCCTGGGGCTTTCTCTGCGACTTCGTCGTGAGTGAAACGTGTTTGTCGCTGTCCATCGTCACCTGCACCCCGTCGCGCTCCTCGCGCGCGCAGTCGCGTCAGCCGCCCCTGCAGCTCCCCTTCGACCCGTGGTCGGACAGTCGAGCCTCGCCGAAGTCGTGGGTGACCGCCCGTTGCCCGCCGACCGGTACCGAGGCCGACTCCGTCGCAGTCGCCGTAGGCCGTCCGGTCGCCTCGTACTCGAACCGAAGAGGTACGGCCCCGGGGGCGTTTCCATCGTTTGTGACCGTGCAGGTGACCCGGACGCAGTAGTCGCCGAGGTGCGCGCAACTGTCGTCCACCTTCACGTCGTCGACTCGGAGGTGGGCGGCCGGGATGATCGAAACGTGGTCAGGCACCTTGCCGCCCTGCAACGCGGTGACCGCTGCTCCGCCGCCCACGAAGCGGAAAATCAGCAGGAGCATGGCGGGGATGGCGACGAGCGCCAGCAACACACGCCCCGCTCCCCACTGGTACCCGGACGCCTGCGGCTTCGCTCCTACGACCGGCGCAGGCGGGCCCCAGCCGCAGCCCCGTTCTCCGCCAGGATCTGCCCCTTCTTGGCCTCAAACTCCTGCTCGGTGAGGCCCCCCTCGTCGCGGAGCGCCTTCAGCCGGTCCAGCCGATCAAGTTGGTCCTTCGTCATCGAGGGCCGTCCTTCGTGCGGCTCATGCGCAGGTATCACGCGAACGAATCGTGGACGGGGGAGGCATCTTGACCGTCCTCGACCTCTTCGCCGGTGCCGGCGGCGCCGCCCTCGCCCTGCACGCCGTGGGCTTCGAGCACGTCGCCTACGTCGAGCGTTCGAGCGCCCGCTCCGCCCGCCGAGCGCCGCACGATGCCCGATGCCATGCTCGCCTGAGATCGGCCGTTGCCGTGCGTGATGACGAACGAGCGGAAGGGTCGGCCTGGGGGCTTTGCGTGAAGGAATTCGGTTACCCGCCGAGGCTTGGAGCCGACCCCAATGCAACCGCCCGGGCACTTGACGACTTACCTCAGCTTCGAGCTTCCGTTCGCGCAAAGAGAGGACTTCCGAGCAGGCCGTCTTGTTGGCGAGTGGTCCTCCCGCTACCCCACCCTTTTCGACGCCAGGGATACAGAGACGGCGCTCAACCAGCCGAACTACCATTTCTACGAGTGGGCGACGGCTGTTCATCTCTTGGAGAACCACGGTTTGCACAGCGTCCACGAGGGCTATGCATACAAGTCGCACCCGAAAAAGCGCGACCGCGTCACGAGCATCGTAGGCGCGGCGTGGCCAAGGTTCGTCGCGGGACTCGGTCGGTACGACGCATTCAGGTGCCCGGACCTGTTCGTCTACCGTGCCGGGACGGACGATTGGTTCTTCTGCGAGGTGAAGGGACCGGGCGATTCGCTAAGCGACTCGCAACGAACGTTTTTCGACGAGTTGAATGCCGCGCTTGGCAGACCGGTATGTCTCGCGGCGGTGGCGCTGGACCCGCGCAAGCCCCTCCCGGTCTAACCTCCACTGCCGGCCGCAAGGCGCGGCGATGACCGTCCTCGACCTCTTCGCCGGCGCCGGCGGTGCAGCCCTCGGCCTGCACGCCGCCGGGTTCGAGCACGTCGCCTGCGTCGAGCGTGACCCCTCGGCCGCTGCGACGCTCCGAGCGGCCGGCTTCCCCGCTGTCGAGGCCGACGTGCGCGATCTCGACTACGCCGCGCTCGCCGGGACCATCGACGTGCTTTGGGCCTCGCCGCCGTGCCAGGCGTGGTCAAGCGCCAACCAGCACGAGGGGCCGAAGGGCGAGGATGACGTGGCCCGAAACGGGTGGCCGTGGACGCTCCGCATCGTCCGGATTGTCCGCCCGCGTTGGGCCATCTTCGAGAACGTGAGGAACGCCCGCGCCTACGTCGAGCGAACCGTCGTCCCCGAGTTGCGGAAGCTCTACACGCACGTTGCCGTCTGGGTGCTCAACGCCGCCGACCACGGCGCACCACAGAGCCGCACCCGCCTGTTCGTGATCGCCGGGCCGCGATCTGTGGGGTCGCCCGCTCCGAACGTCCAGCGCCGCACGATGC
The DNA here is from genome assembly GCA_903844155.1 of uncultured Pseudomonadota bacterium. GTDB lineage: Bacteria > Myxococcota_A > UBA796 > UBA796 > SXON01 > CAIUMM01. Next base: position 5,650 of record CAIMSU010000371.1, read on the forward strand.
GCGATGCCATCGCGGTTCCTTGGGATCGCCCGTCGCCGTGCGTGATGACGAACGAGTGGAAGGGTCGGCCGAGCGACCCTGCTTGGTGGCGGAAGCTGAACAACGCGAGCGACGCGCTCGCTCTCGCGACCGATGGAGCGCGGCGAAAGCTGACTCTCGGGGAGTGCGCGACCCTCCAGACCTTCCCGGAGGGCTACCCTTTCGCCGGCGACACCGAGGCCCGCTACCGTCAGGTCGGGAACGCCGTCCCGCCCACGCTCGCTGCCGCCGTCGCCCGCGCCGTCCGCGCTGCCGAGGAAGGCGCGGAGGCGGTGATCGGCGCGTTGCCGTCGATCGCGGGCGCGGTCGAGCGCGTACTGTCCGCCGCCGTGGCCGGCGTCCGTCAGCGTCCACCGAGGGGTATCGACCGCGACGACATCGACGGCTTCGTCACCCGCAACGCCGCCCGCCTGCGCGAGCTTGTGCGCGTCGCCCTGTTCCCGAGGACCTCCGGATGATCGTCGTACTCTCAGATCCACCCGAGCCGGCGAGCGCCGCTCACAGCCGCCCTCTCGCTGCGAAACAGAACGATACCATCACACACCTCCTCCAGGAGCGCGTCGGCCTCGCGGCGTGTCGACACGACGCCAGCGGGATCGATCTCGTTCGCACTGACGAAGTACGCTCCCGGGACACCACGAATGTGGATGCTGTACGGCTCGTCTGCGCCCCAGGCCCACACCTTCCGAACGCCGGTCGCGTTGTTTCGGAGAGCATCCTTGGCCACGTCCTCGACATCGGCCTCGGACGTGCCCACGAAAGCATCTGGAAATGCACGCCGGACGGCCGCAATCTGCGTGGCGGAAATCGTCCAGGGAATGCTCATGCCAACTCCTACCACGCCCAGGTTGGATCGCCCCCGCACCGCAGTGTCCCCAACTCAACGCCCCGGAGCCAACCATGACCTGCCCCTGCGCCCACACCGAGCAGCGCGCCTCTACTCGCAGTCAAAGCGCTCGAAGGCCCGCTCCAGAACGTGCACCGTCACGGCGAGCAGCATGGTGGTCGCCAAGTAGACGGACGGGAAGAGAACCGCTTGCCACCCGGACATGCGCGCTCCCATGACCCAAAGAAACGGCAAGCCCCCCAGGCTTCCGAGCAGGATCCGGTGGCTCAAAGAACTCATGCTTCCATCATAGCACCCTCTCCCGGGAACCAACATGACCTGCCCCTGCGCCCACACCAACCGTACATCCTCGCCCCGCCCCCATGTCGCTTGACGGGGACCGCGTGAGACTCCGGGCCAGAACAAGGAGTTCGGAATGGAGTCTCTCGAATCGCTGCGGCCAGTCATCGAGGCCG
>CAIMSU010000372.1 GCA_903844155.1 uncultured Pseudomonadota bacterium
ATCGAGGCGTTGAAGAGCGGGATCGGGCCGTGATACGCTTCACCCATGGCACACCTTCCGGAACGAGTTGGATCGAGAGATCAACCCGGTTCTATGCCGTTTTCAGAGGGTGTACCACTCTTCTGGCACGAATATGGCGGGGTGAAGTCGCCAAGCCCGGTCGACGTGATGCGGGCTTTCACGGTCCCGGACAGCGCGAACGTCGCGACATCGCCCGAGCCGCCCGTACGGTCGATTTTCACCTGTGAACTCGTACAGGAGATCGGCCCGTACAGCACGACATGCTTGTCCTCGAAGATCTCCAAAATCTGATTGCCGGCGCCGCCGGGGTACTTCTCGACCAGCAGCTCCTTGTCTGTGGCGTTGTTGTCCGCGTCGATCCGCAAGACGATGCTTTCTGCGGAGCCGGGTCCGGTCGGATTGATGTAGTAGTCAGCCATCAGAACCTCCTCGGGAATCTATCCCTTCGTCCACGTGGTGCCAGCCCCATTGCAAATCCAAACTTCGTACTTCCCGCTGTTGTTGTAGATGAGCACATCTCCATCCTCGCCGCTCACCACGCCGTTCGGAGTCGAGGTGCGGACCGGAAGGCGAACGCCGCCGACGTCGAAATAGACGTTGCCGTCGCCCCACACCTTCACGACCTGAGTCGTCGTCGTCGGCGGACTCGACGCGTAGAAGATACACGGATCGGAGAGCGCCGTGTTGTTGCGGATCTGGATCGTGCCGGCCCGCTGAACCGGACCCTCGACAATCACTCGTCCGCTCTCCCAGACCTGCAGCAGACCCTTCCCCGCTCCGCCGCCGTCGTGTTCGACGATGAACTTCATGAAGATGGAGTTGTTGTCGTTGTCGATGAGGGCGATGACGCTGTGGTCGGCGCCGCCTACGGGAAGAAAAACGTCTGCCATTTTAGAGTCCTCTTTGGAAGAAAGTAGCTACGAACCGCCAGAAAATATGAAAATCGTGCCAGCGCCCTGGACATCGCCGTTGGAGTGGCCGGGCAGCGGCAGCGCGAACTCGTCGAAGCCATCACCGTCCAGGTCGCCGAGTCCGGGGTGTACTGGACCATCCGTCTCACCGAAGTTCTGCGATCCGAGGAGGTCGCCGAACCAGGTCGCATCGGCGCCAGTCACCGACGTGAGGTCCGGACTGATCGGGCCATAGAAGAGGTAGGCCGCGCCTGCACCCCACCCGACCTCCTGGTGGCCACGGGCCACGACGAGCAAGTCATCAAATCCGTCGCCGTTGACGTCTCCTGCACTCCCGAGGAGCTCACCGGCGTTGTCCGACGAGGATGAGTCGTCGCCGGTCAGCGCGACATCCGCCGTCGCCGCGGACACCACGCCGGAGCCGTCCGGATCCAGGAACAGGTACACTCGCCCACGCTTGTGCGATGTGCCGTCGTCCCATTCCTCGGCCGCGGTGACGATGTCCGAGCGACCGTCGCCATCGAAGTCGCCTGCGCCGACCGGCTCGCCGAATCCGGCGCCGGCCTGGTCGCCAACGATGTGCAACGTCGGTTCACCGCCGGTCATCCCACGGAGCGAAAAGACCGAGACGCCTCCCATGCCCTCGCCCCCGGCGGCGTCGTTGTTCGCACCGACCGCGAGCTCCTGAACGCCATCCCCGTCGAAGTCCCCGGCGGCCAACCTCCTGCCAAAGTTCTCGCCTGGGGCGCCCAGCAGGCGGATGTCGGCGTCGGCCAGCTCGCCTGCGCCCACAGGTCCGAAGACCACGTAGACCGCGCCGGCGCCGTCTCCGCCGTCCGCGTTCCAAAGCGATCCCGCCACCAAGTCGTCGACGCCGTCCCCGTCGAGGTCGGACACGAGAACATCGGTGCCCGCTTGATCACCCGCGGCTTCGCCGAGCAGGCTGCTCGCGGAGTCGTCCCAGTCGGCCGTCCCTGCGGCGATCGGCCCGGAATAGAGCCAGACTCCTCCCGCATCGGTGCCGGCGGCGTCCGCATAGGGCACCCCCACCACGAGGTCTGGGACGCCGTCCCCGTCGAGGTCCCCTGCGGCGAACGAATGCCCGAAGTGATCTGACGTGTCCGCGTCTTCGATGAGCGTGCCGCACTCGTCCCACTGATGGGAGCCGCTCCATCCCGCGAGTCCGGTCAGGAGGCAGACCCCGCCGGGATCCGAACCGATCGCTACGTCCACCATCCCATCGCCATCGAGATCGCCCACGGCGGAGAACGCCTCTGGCATGCCCTGCTCCGGGTCGCTCCCAGAGAATTCGATATTCGCGTCCGCCAGCTCCGACGTTCCCTCGAATGGGCAGGAAAGATCGGCTCCCGTGCAGTTCTGGTCGATCCCGTCGTCGCAGACGTCGTGCGCGTCGGGTCGGATTTCGGCATTCCCGTCGTCGCAGTCCAGGGAGTTCGTGATGTAGCCCTCGGGGCAGTCGCATGCGAGCAGGCTCCCCTCTGCGACCCCGAAGCGGTCTCCGTCTGCGTCCGCGAAGAAGGCGATGGCGTCGACGGCGGATGCATCATTGGCGACGCCATCACAGTCGTCGTCGGCGGGGGTGGAACACAATTCGGAGGCCCCGGGGTTCACCGCCGCGTTTCGGTCATCGCAATCGCCCGCGACTGCGACGTACCCGGCGGGCCCAGCGCATGCGCTCAAGGCGCCTGCCTCCTCCCCGTACCCGTCGCCGTCCTGATCGGGAAGCCAAGTTGCCTCGACACAAGCGGTGTCTCCGGTGTCTTCACTATCCGGTGCTGCCGGGCTGTCCTGCCTGCTACTGTCGAACGGAGTCACCGAGGGCTTCGGCACCGAAAGGCTCCCGCATCCGACTGTCACCGCGCACATCAGAAGGTGAACCGGCGGCAGCCGCGCGCGGTCGCGCAAGGGCGAGCGAACCGTGGGGCTCTCACGTGCCGGCACGCTTCCACACCGTGCTGCCGTGGCAGATCATGAGCGGCCAATCGGTGCTCGTGTCGTTGTAGATAAGCATGTCGCCCGCGTTTCCCGGCAACGAGCCGTCCGGATTTGCGGTCACGACCAGCAGATTCATGTACCCCTGGTCGAAGATGCCCTTCCCCGCGTTGTTGATGCTTCCAACGACTGCGCCGCCGGCGCTCGGATCCCCAGATTCGAAGTCGAGGATGTGCCCGGAACCGGACGTATTGTCGAATTGGTGAGGCGCCCCCCGGGCCCAGGCGTCGTTGATCTCCAGTCGCCCGTCCTCGAACGCGGTGAGGACCGTCGTGCCCGCGTCGTGCTGCACGTAGAACGCCTCCGTGCCGGTTCCGGACTTATCGATTCGGATGATGATGCTGTCGTTGCTCAGGACATTGAAGTCGGCCATGCTTTCTCCGAGAAGGGGATGCTGGAACATTACCACGCCCGGGGCTTTCCGTGGCAGCGGGTGGGCATTTTTCTTGCTACTACGAGCCGTGACGCGCTACCCGAACGGAGGGGCCGCTCGCGCGCGGCGGTCGTTCGCAGCCCGAGGCGCTCTTTCATCGTCTGCGAACTACGGTAAAGCACAGCTTTGACGCGGACGCACACGTCCTTCCGGTTCGACGCAGCGGCGTCGTAGGTTAGCGGGTTCCCGACGGCCTCAGCCAACCAAGCAGGCACGCCTCCGCTCGCCGCCGGAGCCATCTCCAGGCGCGCGAGGATCGCGGCGAGCAGCGCCGTTGGCACTTCCTCCGTGCCCGCTGGCACCTCTCCGGTGGCTCGGGGCGGCACCACTCGCGGGAGCGCGGCAACGCCCGGCCGGGCTGCCATACTCCACCTCGGGGACGACCTCCGGCCTCGCCGCCATTGAAGATGCACGCTGGCCGCTTCCGGCGGATGTGCTGCGCGCGCGGCCCTGCAACCGCTAGGCCCGCATGGGGGCTAACTCTGTCCCGCGACGAGCGGTTTGACCGGGGTGTTCACGCGCGCCGAGGAGAGCTGTCCCGAACTGATTGCCAAGTGGAGTCAGCAGGCAGCGGCGTGAATTTCGAGAGCTTTTTGATGATTCCCTGTGCCTGAAGGAAAGCTGTTGCCAGTGGTCAAGACCCGCCCGATTCCGGCGAGTAGCGCGCCGGCGATCATCCCGGCCGGCGAGCGGGGTGTCGTGCCCGACACGACGGATCGGCGAGTGGCCCTCGCGGGGCGGCCCAGCGATTTCCCATTGTGGAAGACCACAATGGGAAATCGCTGGGTCTAGTCAGATGCAGCGGGCCGTCGTCGCCGTGCCCGACGTCGGGCGCCGGTGGATCGGATTGAGCTCTTGCGCAGGGCAAGTCGCCGCGGGGCCCCACACCGGAGGCAGCATCCGACCGGGACCTTGATTAGTGCTTGTTCGTAGGTGGTAATTGCCATCAACTGCAGGCCGGTCGACGTGTCCGGGTCCGACTCGGGCACGCACTCCCCGGAACCATGATGCGTCACGCGCGCGGACTGCCGCTCGCGGTAAGCGCGCTGGCGCGCGGCGTGACGGTCGCGCCCCGCGGAGGTTCTCTGGTATTGAGCCCTCGCGCGCCTCACGCCGGCCGCCCGTGCCTCGGCGGAGCAGCTCGAAGAGCAGTACCGCTGCCCGCGGTCGCACTCGCGGTGGATCGCCGCGAGGTCTCCGCAGCGCGCACACACCACCAGCCGGTCCGCCTGGTACTCTGCGAGAGCGGCGCGACTGGGGGACTGGCCATTGCTGGGAGGCATGGCACGAAGTCTACACCGCGCCTCGAACGCGACATGCTGCTCGCCGGCTACGACGATCACAGCCAGCGGCTACTCGCCGAAAGCAGGCGGCTTCAGCGCGCCGTCCACAAAAGCCGCGATGCCGTCCGGCACCCTCCGAGGGTGGACCTCCGCCCGGCTTTGGGCTCACGGTGCCCGGGGGCAGGAGGAGGCGGACGGCAGCCGGCGGTGCGGAAGTCCGCGTGGCCCGCACTCACTCATCACGGTGGATTCTGGCCTTGAAACCCCGAGGTCTCCGCTTGATCGGGATCAATGTCGTTACGCAAAACGAAACTCTCCCAGTAGTTCTATACCGCTCCGTAGCAGGCTTGCATCTCCGCAAGCGTCGCTGAGCGGCTCGCGTGCGCGGGGCTGGACGTGCTCTACCTGGTCGCCGACGACCAGCTCGATGCTCGCCGGCGGCTGGGCATCTCCGAGTCCGACCCCGACGTCGCCCGCCTCCAGCGCGGCTCTGGCAGCATCACCGTCGTCGGTCTGGCGGGGACGCACGCCGTCGATGTGCTCTACCGCTCCGGGCCGGGCCGGGCCGGGCCGGTTCGGGAAGTTCGACGTCATCATCGTGGACACGCCGCCGGTCAAGAAAGGCGAGTGCCTGCCCGGTGTCCTGCTCATCGCCCCGACCGACGGCGACGACGCCTCCGCGAACCTTATCCGGATGCTCCGGGCGACGCCCGCGAACACCGACGTCGTACTCGTTCGCATCGACGCCGTCCCGAAGAAGGAGTGGGAGCGCGACGCGACCACGATCCACGATGCGTCGAACCATGCCGGTGGTTCCTACCTCCCCGGCCCGCTCCCGCGCACCGACGAGATCCGCGAGGCATTGAACCGCGGCAATCCGTGTGGACGCTCCCTCGGCGCGGTCCCACGCGCGAGTTCATCCAAGGCCTCGAATCGCTGGCGGGCGTGGCATGGGAGCGCATCCGGCCCGGTACAACGCTGCCGCTGCTCGCCGCGTCAGCGGCCTCCGCCGTTCACATCCCCGGCTGGGACGACTGTGCTTGATCCGGTCCGCGCCCGCGCCGAGGCCGATGCCGCGGAGCGGCGTGGGGCGGGGACGCTGTGGGCGGCGGGGCCGGTGGAGTGGGAGGCGGTGACGGCAGGGGCGGTGTCGCAGCCCGAGGTCGTCCCGGTCGAGGGGGAAGCGGGCGGCGAGGCCCGACGCGCCCGGCCGCGCATCGTTGCGCTTCCTCGGGTCCAACCGCGCCGAGGCACCGAGGAGGTCCCCACTGCGCTGCTCGCCGCGATCTTGGCCCGCCTGGAGACGTCCCCCACAGCGACAGGCGGCGTGCCCGCGTGGCTGGTCGAGGCCATCGGGAACCCGCTGACCTACGACGCGGCGGCCGCGAACCGGATGGACGTGTGTGTGCGGGTTGAGCCTGCGCTGTACCTGGGGTTGCAGGCGACGAAAGAGCGGCTCGGGCTGCGAACGACGGTGGGGGCATGGGAGTACGTGTTGAGGGCGGGGCGGCGGTGGCGGAGCGGGGCCGAGCGCGGCGGGGCTCCTCCGGGTTGAATGACGCGAAATGGTGGTGCGCGGCACCCGCAACGTGCCCAGGGATCGGTCAGGTACGCCGAGAGCGAGATCATCGACGGCGTCGGCCGACCTCCCTCGTGAACTCAACTCGCGGCGCTGAAGTTCACGAGATCAAGACTTCGCTGGCACTGGACGCAGCGCTGCCGATTTGCTAAGACACGAGTGCTTGGAGACCGAAGATGCCGGATTCATCCACCCCTGAGGTTGGTCAGGCGCCGGCCGCCATTCTGGACGAGTTGCGCGCCTGCCAGCGTGATGGGCAATTGATCGACGTGCAGCGCCAGCTTCTCGAGGCTCGATCGGAGAACGTCGCGCTCCGCAAGGCGTTCGCGCTTCGCGAGTTGGGCCGAGCTGTGGGGCTGAGCGGGAAGCTGCGCCTGGACCTCGAGTCAGGCCGCGTGGACGTCATGCCCGAGTCCTCCGAGGCGAACCGTGGCTGACAACGTCGTCTTTGCCACGGGGAATGTGTACCTGCACGTCAACGACGACTCAGCGACGAACTCGGCCAACGAGTTCGCCGTGCACAAGTGGTCCACGGGCTCGGTGCTCTTCCGCGTGCTCGAGGGCGGAGAGGTATTCGAGATCGGGGAGATTCGACGCGCGAACCCGTTGGTGTTCCAGAACACCGACACATCCGCGAGCATCATCGCCCGATTCCGCATGGAGTCCATGACCCGCCTGGAGCTCCAGTACACATCCTCGCAGGCGGTGTTTATCACCACCGCGACCTCGCCGGAAACCAGCCTCGAGCTCACAGGCAACCCTGGTGTGTACCTCATCCTCGATGCCGACGCCGACAGCTCGCCGAACTATGTGAGGATTCGGAATGGAGGGGGCAGCGACCGATGGGTGATGGGCGACGACAAGTCGATGACCTGGTACAACTCAGCCTCCGCCGTCCAGGCCGAGTACACTGCGGGCTCGGGGAACGTCGTCCTCACCTTGGGCAGCAATGCCAGCGTGCAAGGGTACCTCAAAGTCCACGCACAGACGACCGGCACGGCACGGGCCGCTCTTCTCGAACTCGACGGTGAGGGGACCATCCAGGGGTTTCTCTGGGTGGACGCGTCCGGCGTCCTGCGGATCCACACGAGCGACCCGGGAGCGGACGATACGCTCGGGGTGAGCGTCGGCAGTCAATCATAGGAGAGAGGCGTCATGGCAGACTTGTTGATTCAGAGCGCCGACAACGTGGTCATGTGGATAAACGACGCCGCGGCCGCGGATGCTTCGAAGGTCTTTCAGGTCGTGCATCTGAGCGGGCCGAATCCGCCGGTGATCTTTGAGGTTCGAGAGGTGAACGACGTCGTCGTGGTGTACGGAGCCTTCCGCAAGCTGGGCAGCCACGTGCTCAACAACACCACCGCGGGGGACGGCACCATCGCGACGTTCCAGCGCGGCTCGACCGAGATCGTCTCGTTCACGTACGACTCAGCCTACGGAGCCTCCATCCGCACGCCGGACCGCTCGGACCACGACCTCGCGTTCAAGTCAGCGAAGGATCTCGTGCTGCGTGCCGGTGCCTTCGGCGGGGTGGGCCTTCGAACGCCGGCGGGGAACAACCTCTGGCTCACGAGCACGGGTGGGGCGACGTGGACCACAGACGCCGGAGTCATCCAAATGAACTGGATCGCCGACACCACAGACTTCCAGATGCAGGTCGGCGGGACGGCCGCCGGGTTTCGAGCAAGCGTGCACGTGCGTGCGGACACGACCGTTGGACGTCCGGGAATTCTCGTCCTGGAGCGCGAGGACGGAACGCCCTACTACCTTTTCGTCCGAGCCTCAGACAGTCGACTCCACATCCACACCTCGGACCCGGGCACGAACGACGCGCTGGGCACCGAGGTCCGAACCCAGTGAGAAGAAGCACATGGCCGACACTACGATCTCCGGGCCCGACAACATCATTGCCGTCTGCAACAAGAACACGACAGCGGACGCCGGGAAACTGTTCAAGGTTCAGAAACAGACGGGGCCGACCGAGATATTCCGCGTCGACGAGAGCGGACATGTGACTCTGTACGGCGACGTGTTCCGGTCGTCGCAGATCGAGTTCTGGAACGACAACAGCGGGACAGGCACAATGGTCAGCGCCCAGAAAGACAGCACGGAGCAGTTGTTCGTCAAGTACGACAGCTCGGCGGGCTCCACCATTCTCTCGGGCGGGACCGGGACGATGCTGACCGTGCGCAGCGCCAATGACATCATCTTCCAGCTGGATCAGGACAACAACAGCACCGCGACCTTCTACATCAAGGACATCGCCGACGATCCGATCTTCACGCTAACGGAGGCGGGCGCCCTCACCTACTCGATCAGCGGCACGGACCGTCTTACGCTCACCGACGGAGTGCTGGACATCGGGCTGGGGGGAGATCTGCGCGGTGGGCTGCGGATCTTGCCGAATAGCGCCCTCCTCAACAAGCGGGCAGGACTCCTGATCCTGGAAGACAAGAACGGCACACCGCATTATTTCTGGGTCGACAACTCGAATCGGCTTCGTACGGACACAGCCGACCCGGGGACCTCCGCGGGAGCCGGAGTTGTTGTCGGAGCATAGTGTCTTGGTGACGAGTCGGTCGGATGTCGTGCTACTGATGGGCGTCCTCGCCGCCTGCGCGCCCGAGTCCAAGCTCCAGCGTCTCTCCGACGTCGCCGCATGCGATGACGAGCCACCAGTGTTCGGTGTGGCCGATGGTGTCGATGAGTGTCCAACGACAGCCGACTCCGGCACCCCCGTTCCCCTCTGGCGTTGGTCCGACAACCCCGCGGAGCCCGAGGCCAGGGATGTCGTAAGCGCCCCGATCGCGTTCCCCGTCGCGGATTCCGACGGGGATGGGCAACTCACCGCGCGCGACCGCCCGAGCCTCTTCGCCGCCGTCACAGATTGGAACGGCAACGCCACCGACATCGTGCGCCTCGACGGCGCGACGGGTGCCTTTGAGGGCTCGTTGGTACAGGTGGGGGGGCTCACGCCCTGAGGTCTAGTCACATCTTGACGCGTCAATAATATCGTGTGATTCGGCCGCAAGAGAGTGTTGAATGGACCCAGGACGATGGAGTATCGAGGAGTTCGGAGCTGCTGAGGTCGGCGACGCCCGGCTGCGACGACG
>CAIMSU010000373.1 GCA_903844155.1 uncultured Pseudomonadota bacterium
AGCCGTCGTCGCAGCCGGGCGTCGCCGACCTCAGCAGCTCCGAACTCCTCGATACTCCATCGTCCTGGGTCCATTCAACACTCTCTTGCGGCCGAATCACACGATATTATTGACGCGTCAAGATGTGACTAGACCTCAGGCCGGAAGAAGGGCGAGGACGATGATGAGCATTCGGGGCTCCTCCCGGCAGTATACGCCCGGAGGCATCGAAATGTGACCTGCGGCATCAAGTCGCCGGGCCGACCATTCGGCCCGGCACCTGCGGTCAATCCGTTCGCGCGGTGAAGCAGCCACCTACGGCACCTCGAATTTCCCACACGTCGTGTCCGCTGGGTTGACCCAGTTGAGGCTCCACGGATTGCCGTCCACGTCGCTCCCCTCGCAGCCGAACTCGTCGAGGGCCGGAGGACTGTCGCAGGATCGGTCGTTGTAGTTGCACTTGAGCGGCTCCGTAGGGAGCCCGCTGCCGTCGAAGGTCACCTCCCAGTCGAGATCGGTCACGGTCGTGGCCTTCGCGCGGACTGCGCCCGTCAGGTCGCCGGCATCACTCACGATGTCGAGCGTGCCCTGACCACCAGCGCCGATCTGCATAGTGCCCGTCGCGGTGACGTCCGCTCCCGAGATGGTCATCCCGTTCAACTCCCAGTCCGCCGAGATCGTCGACTTGCAGGACCCGGTCAGGGGGACCAGTAGGAGCCCGAAGGCGAGACAGTGATTGTGCATGGGCGCTCCGAGCGACGAGATCGCAAGTTGGTCCTCGGGGTCTATGGCGGACGCGCTCGGCCTGCGAGGCAGCGAGCCTCGGTGACGGTGGCGAGACCGCGCTGCCCCGCGCCTAACTAAGGCTTCGGCCACGTCCGCATCTCGTCCCCCCATACGTCGAGGTAGGTCGCATCGCCGTCCGTCCCGCCGTACATCGACACGGGGGCGATCACCTCCCCGCAGGTGCCGCCGGAGTAGTCAGGGCCGAGCCCCCAATCGTTGTTCGTGGCGACGCGGATCAGGTCCGTCGTGCCGTCATGATCAAGGATGTAGCAGGCGAAGCCGTTTCCGCAGTCGTAGCTGGACGTCCGCGTGATCTCCCCGTAGACGTGGGTGAGGATCGCGAAGCCAGTCAGGTAGTCGAGGTTTTCTGCGCCCAATTCGCGGACGTAGACGGGGTTGCCGGAGCTGAGCACCGTGAACCCCGACGTGCGCTCCACCCGGCGCTCGTCGTAGTAGCTGCCCAGCCAGCTCGTCGCGAACCCGACCTTGTCACCTACGGCGGCGTTCGGCGAGTAGTCATCGTCCTCGACCAAGATCGTGTCGTTGGCGTCGGCAACGTACATCCGAGGCGGGTAGTTGTCGTCCGTGTAGCCATCCGTCGCGACGACGGTGGCGCCGTAGATCAGCCAGCTCGCCTCCGATGAGGTGCTCACGCTCCCTGATGGCAGGTTCGCGGCGAGGTCCGCGAGGCCCGCGTCGTAGGTGGAATCCCACGGCACGGACGTGTAGAGGGCCGCATCCACCGTCCCGGTCCACGCATCGGGCGGCGCGCAGGGGCCGCTCGCCGTGTCGGCGTCGGTGTCCGAGTCGGAATCCGTGTCTGAGTCGGCATCGCTGTCGGCGTCGGTGTCGGCATCCGTGTCCGTGTCGGTATCGGCGTCGGCGTCGGATGACGTGTCCGCCTGCCCGGAGTCGCCAGCGTTGTCGGCGACGCATGTGCCCCCCGAGTCATGCGTCCCGGTGCCGCAAGGCGGGGCTTGAGCGATGCAAGAGAGAAGGAGAAGCATAGGCGCACCGGAGATTGTCCGGAGTATACCCCGAACGCTCGGTGCGCGGCCGGCTGCGTCAAGCCGGCGGGCCTGTGCGTCAGGTCCGGCCGGCACCGCGTCCGATCACGCAACCCCGGCGTCCGCTGTCACGGGGCAGCGTCAACCCGGCCGCCCGCCGCGTCCAGAACGCCCTCATCCGCGTCAACCTCCCCACCCCGCCGCGTCCGACGCCCCCACCATGCGTCCGGCGTGCGGTACAAACGCGGTAGACGTTCCCACCCGGCGCGGCAAGCGCCGCGTCAAGCTCCAATCCCGTGCGGTTGACGAGCTGTAGGTGGATTCGGGGGGCAGGAAAGCACGCGGAAGGGTCGCTATCTTCATCGGGCGCACACCGAGCGCACCCTGAAACCCTCCACCCGAGAATCCCAATGTCCGAACTCATCATCACCGGCCTCGACGTCACCGACACCTGCCTCCACGCCTTCCGCGACGACATCGGCTACCTCGCCGTCTCCGAGGTCACCGACCGGAACCGCAGCATCTCCGGCGCTCGGGTGGACTTCAGCAGCGTCGCGCTCTCCCCGTGGCTCAAGCGGGACACCACCGACGACGACGAACCCGAGGACGACGACGACGAGGAGCAGGAGGACGACGACGACGCGTCGTCCGGCCTCGGCACGCTGGATCGGGATGCCGTGGACAACGCCATGCTCGCCATCGCCGGGCGTCGCTGGGTGCGGGAGACGGCCGTGTCGCTCATGGCCGGTCGGCCGCACGTCAAGTTCAAGATCGGCCTCTGGACCCCCCGCGGCCAGACCCTACTGCACTCGTCCCGGTTCGAGGTGCGAAACCCCGGCGCCCGTCGCAAGGAGGCCGACGAGGACGCGGACGTGGAGGCCGAACGTAAGGTAGCCGCGAAGCTCCCCGATCTGACACCGACGGTGGCCGCGCCGCCGCCGCGCCCCGGACCGTTCCCGCCCGAGGAGCGGATCTGGCAGTCGCTCGGCGACGGGTACGCGAACCTGATCGCGCTCTCGCAGTCCACCTACTCGCACATCGCAAAGCTGCATGGGGCCGAGATCGTCTCGCTCTCGGAGCAGAACAAGCGACTGCTGGGCACGGTGGAGGCCCTGGGCGCCGACTTGCGCCACGTCCACGTCGGCACCGCCGAGCAGGAGCGCGAGGAAGTACGCGACGCCGGGGACGCCAAGGTCCGCGAGGCGCTCGGGGTGCAATTCATCCAGGAGCTTGGCTCGCTGGGTCGGGCGCTCGCGGCGTCGAAGTCCGGGATCCCGCCGGAGCTTGCCGATGTGGTCGGGGCGCTCGGAACCTCGCCCGACCTGATGGAAGCCCTGAAGCTCCCCGAGGTTCGAGCGCTGCTCAACGACGAGGCGACGCTGAAGGAGCTTGCCCAACTGCTCCGGAACGTCGCGGCGGCCAACCAGGCGGCCCAGGCGGCGGCCAAGCCCCATGCCAGCCCGCCCCCCGCGAACGATCCCGCGGCCGGGAACGAGGGAGGCTCCAATGCTGCGTAGCCTCACCGGGCAGCCGGTCAGAAATTGGCAGATCGACCCGGTACGCTGCCGTGAACCCTCGGAGACCCCCATGCCCGCGCCCACCCCCACGTTCACCGGCCTCGAAAACGTCGCCAGCCACCTTCGCCGCTCCTTCGACAAGATCGCCCTGGTCGTCGTGGAGCGCGTGGTCAACCGCAACGACAACACGAAGGTCGCCGCCATCGACCTCTCCCCCGAGGCGCTGCGCCCCTTCCTGCCGGCTGGGGACCCCGGACCGACCTCGGGTCTGCCTGAGGCTGCCAACGAGCTTCTGCTGGGCCAGGACGAGCAGCGCGAGGCCACGCTCGCCTGGCTCCGACAGACGTTCGCCGCGAACATGGAGGGCAAGCCCAGCGTGAAGTTCAAGGTGGGGCTCTGGACGCCGAAGCGGGAGGTGCTCGTCGGCTCGGCGCGCGTCACCGTCAGCGGCATGCCGCCCGTTCCCGCGCCGCAGCCTGCGGCCCGAGTCTTTGTTCTGGACATGCCCGGCGGCGAACCACTCATCACCGCCGATCTGGATCTGGTCGAGGCCCACGGACAGTTCCTGGCGATGCGGGACCGGGCGCTCACCCAATTGCACCGAACCACCCTCGCGACCCTTGAAGTCGTGGTCGGGGCGAGCGAAGCGATGGCGGGCTCCGACGAGCTGACCGCCAAGGTCAACGCCGTCTGCGGCCTGCCGCCCGACCACGATTGGCTGGCTCCGCGCCGTTCCAACGTCATCCCCTTTCAGGGCCCGCCGAAATCCTGATCCCCCTCAAGCTCCCGCCAGAACCAAGTGAGCCAGTCATGCCTGCGAAACTCCTCCCAAGCCAAACCGCCTTGATCGACAACATCCGCGACGTCGTTCGCACGGGCTACGGCGCGCTCATCACGTTCGAGGCCCCCGACGCCCCGTGGCTGGAGATCGCCGGGCCGAACGGGATGCAGCCTGGTGGCCACCTCTTCGGCGCGCCAGTGCCCACCGTGCGGCTGAGGCGGAACGGGGATGCGTGGCCGCTCGCGGAAGCCGCCGCGAACAACGACTTCTCGGGTGGGTTGAGCACGCTCGCGGAGTGCGCGAAGCCCTTCGTCGGCGACGAGTTCCCGGCCCTGCTCGCGCTCCTCGGTGCCGTCCACGAGGCCAGCGGGGCGAAGCGCAGGCGGGTGCCGAAGGTGGGCGGCTGCATCACGGAGACGGGCGTTCCCAGCGTCCACGCCTGGATGTCGTGCTTGACGCTGGGTGATCTTCAGGCGGCCGTGGCGAAGGCCACGATTGTTCGTCAGGCAGCGTAGCCAGAAAATATTATGTAAGGTACAACCTCGATCACCTAGGAGTGACCCGTGCCACGTATTGCCTCAGCCTACCTTCGCTGTTCCGACCCCCGCCAGGACAAGTCCATCGAGCAGCAGCGCAACGAGATCGAGCGCCGCGCCGCCATCGACGGCTACGTCATCCCTCCGGGGAACTGGTTCATCGACGAGGGAATCTCGGGCCGGGCCATCAAGAAGCGCAAGTCCTATCAGGCGATGATCAAGCGCGCCGAGGTCCAGCGCGACGCGATGACCGGCCGGGGCCGCCCCGTTGTGGTGGACCGGATCGAGCGCATGTACGTCTGGGCATTCTCGCGCATCGCCCGCAACATGTTCGATTGCTTGCGTGCCATTGCCATTCTCGATGACGCCAACATCGACATCACGTCTCTCACCGAGAACGACACCGGCGACAAGTCGATGCGCAAGTTGATCCGGCCGATCCTCGCGTGGCTCGCAGAGCGGTACTCGGAGGAACTCTCTCGCAATGTGTCACGCGGCAAGCAGTCCCAAGCGAACAAGGGCTTCTGGGCCTACGGCACGCACCCCTTCGGGTACGACATCATCCAGGCACAAGGGGGCAAGAAGCTGGCGGTGACGGACGAGACGCGCGCAGACTTCGAGGTCGCCCGGCAGGTGTTCGCGGACGCCGACGAGAGTGGGGATGGCGCGAAGCGCATCGCCCAGCGGATGACGCGGCTCGGGGTGCGCCCGCCGTTCGACGCCCTGAGGTCTAGTCACATCTTGACGCGTCAATAATATCGTGTGATTCGGCCGCAAGAGAGTGTTGAATGGACCCAGGACGATGGAGTATCGAGGAGTTCGGAGCTGCTGAGGTCGGCGACGCCCGGCTGCGACGACG
>CAIMSU010000374.1 GCA_903844155.1 uncultured Pseudomonadota bacterium
CCCGGCAAGGGCCGAAGTCGACGGAGCCCGCCCACGGAGGTCGGCCGCAAAGGCCGACCGTGAGTGGGGCGCCGGGCAGGCGCTCCCCTCAGAAAAGACGGTAAGGCTTCGATCTGAACGTGATCGGCCGAGGGTCGTCACCCCCAGTTTCGTATTACACGCGTGCCATGTTCGAACCCACCGAGATCCAACGCCTGATCGAGGCCGGCATCCCCGGCGCCACCGTGATCGTGATCGACGATGCCGGCGACAAGGAGCATTTTGCCGCCGAGGTGATGTCCGCGACCTTCGACGGCATCTCCATGGTCCGCCAGCACCAGGCGGTCTACCGCTGCCTCGGCGAGCGCATGGGTCGGGAGATCCACGCACTCGCGCTCAAGACCTACACCCCTACCCAGTGGGCCGCGCGCGCGCGCTGACCCCAACAAACCGAGGTTCCCCCATGTCCGACGCCCGCACCCGCATTGATACCCTGGTCAAGTCCAACGACGTCGTGCTCTTCATGAAGGGCACGAAGTTCTTCCCGCAGTGCGGTTTCTCCGCGCGCGCCATCGCGATCCTGCAGGAGAACGGCGTGAAGTTCGAGACGGTGGACGTGCTGGCCGACCCGGAGATCCGTCAGGCCGTCAAGGACTACTCCAACTGGCCGACGATCCCGCAGCTCTACGTGAAGGGCGAGTTCATCGGCGGCTCGGACATCATGATGGCGATGCACGAGTCGGGCGAGTTGAAGACGAAGCTCGCGCCTTCGCCGTAGGGCTCCGGCCCGCGACTGACCGGTCCGGGCGACGATACACTGACCCCATGATCGTCATCCCCGCACGCAACGAAGCGCCCCGGATCGGCGGGGTCGTCGCGGGGTTGCGGGCGTTGTACCCCGATGTACCGATCGTCGTCGTCGAGAACGGCTCCGCGGACCGCACGGCTCACGAGGCGGCGCTCGCCGGCGCCCGGGTCCTCCACTCAGCCCGGGGCTACGCGCGCGCCCTGCGCACCGGCTTCATCCACGCCCTCCGCTCCGGCGCGCCCTGGATCGTCCAGATGGACGGCGACGGCCAGCACCCCCCCGCGAGCGTCGCCCCCCTCCGCGAAGCCCTCGCCACCGCCGATCTCGTCGTCGGCTCTCGCTTTGTCGCCGAGCCCGGCTACGCCGTCCCCACCGATCGCCGCGTCGCCATCCACGCCCTCGGCCGCTGGGCGAGCGTCTGCGCCGGCCAACCCCTGCGCGATGTCACCTCCGGCTACCGCGCCTGGCGCCCCGACGCGCTGGCGATGATGGTGGCCGACTACCCGGAGGACGTGGCCGACGCGAACGTGCTCGTCCGGGCCGTGAAACGCGGCCTCGTCGTTCGCGAAATGGCCGTTCCGATGGCCGAGCGCAGCGGCGGTGTGTCGATGCACACCCCGGCGAGCGGCTTCCGCTTCGCCCTCCGGATGGCGGTCCTCACGGGCTGGGAAGCGGTCCGAGAGCAACAATCCGTCAGGATCGCGCCCGGCAGCTTTGACGGATCGGGCGCCTGATGCCCCGGGTGCTGGTGGTCGACGACGAGGAGTCCAACCGCACCGCGCTGGAGCGGATCCTCGTGCGCGAGGGGTGGACGGTGGGGCTCGCTGCCGACGGTCGCGAGGCCCTCGACAAGCTCCGCAGCGACCGCGCGCGGGGCGACGGCGCCGGCGTGCTGCTGACGGACGTGAAGATGCCGGGGATGAACGGGCTGGATCTCCTCCGCGCCGCCAAGCAGCTCGCGCCGGAGGTGCAGGTGATCCTGATGACCGCGTATGGCACCGTCGAGACGGCGGTCGAGGCGATGAAGGAGGGCGCCTATGATTTTGTCACCAAGCCGCTGCGACGGGCGGAGGTCGTGGCGAGCGTGAAGAATGCCCTCGACCGGGCCGAGCTGCTCGCTGAAAACCGGCGCCTGCGTGAGCAGATCCGCGACTCCGCGCGTGAGCAGGCCGGGGACGGGGCCGTGGAGCTGATCGGCCAGAGCGCGGCGATGCGGGCGCTCGCAGATCAGGCCAGCCAGGTGGCGCCGGCGATGGCCAGCGTGCTGATCAGCGGCGAGAGCGGGACCGGAAAGGGGGCGTTGGCGCGATGGATCCATCAGCAGAGCGGGCGACGGGGCGCGCGGCTGGTCACCGTGCATTGCGGCGCGATCCCAGAGAGCCTGCTCGAAAGCGAGCTTTTTGGGTACGAAGCCGGCGCGTTCACCGGCGCCACCGGCAAGAAGGAGGGCCGTTTTGACCTGGCCTCGGGCGGGACCCTCTTTCTCGACGAAGTGACCGAAATGCCGGCCGCCGTCCAGGTGAAGCTCCTGCGCGTCCTCCAGGACGGCGAGTACGAGCGCCTGGGCGGCACCCGGACCCTGCGCGCCGACGTTCGCGTGCTGGCCGCCACCAACCGCGATCCCGAGCAGGCCGTCGCCGAAGGCCGGCTCCGGGCCGATCTCTACTACCGCCTGAACGTAATCCGGCTGCATGCGCCCGCTCTGCGCGAGCGACGCGAGGACATCGGCCTCCTCGCCCGTCACTTCCTGGCGATCCACGCCCACAAGAACAACAAGACCCTCCGCGCCATCGACAGCGACGCCCTCGCTGCGCTGGAAGCCCACGCCTGGCCCGGCAACGTCCGCGAGCTTGAGAACGCGATCGAGCGCGCCGTCGTCCTCGGCCGCGACGACACCCTGCGCGTCGGCGATCTCCCTCCCCAATTGCTCGTCCGCGCCGACCGACCGCCACCCGAGACCGGCTGGCTCACGTTCCAGGTCGGAACGCCGATCAGCGACGTCGAACGCCGGATGATCGAGGCGACAGTCCGACAGTGTGGCGGCGACCGCAACCTCGCAGCCGCGATCCTCGGCATCACCGCGCGCACCATCTACCGGCGCGAGGCCGAGTGGCGGGGGGAGGAGGAGGGGTGAGGGCGGCGCGTGGACGATGCCGGGCCCGCCTGGGCGGCTCGCTCCCCCTCTCCCGCGTCCAGATCCCGCGCGGAACGCCGCTTCGATCCTACGCTCTACCGCAGTCCTCCACCCCTCCAACCCGCGCTACGGCTCCTTGCGCGCGACGAACCGCGCCATCAGCACATCATCCCGGTAGCTGCCGTCCGGAAACAGGTACTCAGCGACCCGTCGGCCCTCCTCCTCGAAGCCGAGCTTGCGGTACAGCGCGATCGCGGGCGCGTTGTGCGCGTAGACCGAGAGCGCCAGCTTCTGGAGCGGGCTCCGGGACGCCCACTCCAGCGCGCGGTCCATCAGTGCCCGGCCGACCCCGCGACCACGCCAGTCGGCCGCCACCATCACCTCCACGTAGCCAACGTGCCGATTCCTCCTGAATGCACCAGGTTGTACCTCGATAAAGCCAACCACCCGGTGCCGGCCGCGCGCAACGTAGAGGCAGCGCGCCGGGGCCTCGGACGAAGGCGCACCCGTGGCCGCACGAACGCGCGCGATCATCGCGTCCAGGGGCCAGGCAGACTCGCCCGCCTCAGCCACCAGGAACTCCCCCTCGGCCGCCACCGCTGCGCGCAGCGCGACCAGCCCGGACGCATCGCTGGTGACCGCCGGGGCGATGGTGAATTCCTCGGACATCGCCTTCCTTATCCCGCCGGACGCCATTTCCGTCGCCCGGGCGGGCCTCGGCCGGGCGGCCGGCCGGTTGACACCCGAGCCCCCGACTTGGTACAAGCCCCGTAACCTGAGTCCGCCCTTGTCCCTGCCCAAGCTCCTCGCCGCGTTTTCCCTGCTGCCGCTCGCCGCCTCGCTCCTCGCCGGCTGCAGCGGGGACGCGCCGCCACCCCCGAAAAAAGAGGCCCCCAAGGCCGACGCCTGCCCGCTCTCCCTTGACGGCCTCGACGGCACGACCTGGCTCTGGCTCCGCCCGCAGCCAAGCGGCCCCGACCAGCCCCAGCCCCAGACGCGCATGCGCTTCCGCAAGGACGGCGATGGGCTGAAGGCCGATTACACCGCCAGCTCTCTCTCCGAGGTCTACACCTACTCCTGCGCCATGAACGGCAAGATCCTGACCTGCCTGGAGGACGACGTGCACGCCAAGGAGTGGTCGCGCGCGTGGGGCGCCACGCACGACGGAAAGATCGACACCGCCGCGCTCTCCGCGGCTACCGGCATCCCCGCGACGGAGTTTGACAAGGTCCAGAAGGACATCGAGAAGGAGCTCGCGGCGCTCAAGGGCGCGGAGCGGGTCGCGACATTCAAGACCTACAACAGCCCGAACAACAAGATCCGCGGCAAGTTCATGGTCGCCGTCGACAAGCAGAAGTGCATGCTCACGGTGCAGGACAAGTACATCGCCATGGTGGACTCCAAGCCCGCCGAGTACGAAAACCCCGTTGGCACCGCCAAGTTCCAGGAGTCCAAGGAGGGCTACCTGTTCACCGCCTGCAAGGACGTGGAGGACGCGATCACCGTGGTGCCGGACGGGGCGACGGCGCACAGCTACCCGGCTGGAACCTACGAATTCACGTCGATGCTGCAGGGCGCGAAGAAGCCCGAGGCCGGCTGCACCTACAGCGCGAACATCTGGAAGGACTGGCTGCCGATGACCCCGAACCTGCCCCCGGACGACCCGAAGAAGGCCCACTGGGACGTGAAGGTGCCGCTGGACCAGAAGGGCATCCACGTGATCTCTTTTGAGCGCTCCAAGACCTGCGGCACCGCGGCGCCGGTGAGCGAGGGCATGAGCTGCGCGCAGATCCACATCGATTAGTCAACACGCAAGAGCCCGTTCCGTGTGAGGACGATCGAGCGCTTTTCGTAGTGCACGCTGTCGTCGGCGCCCTCGCAGGCCATCACGAGGGTGACGCGGTAGGTCTTGCGGCCGTCGACGCGGTGGGCCTTGTCGTCGTCGCCGAGGCGCCACAGGCGCCGGATGGGGTCGTCCATGCGGCGGACCCAGCGGCCGGTGTTGAGGCGGAGGATCTCGGTCAATGCGACCATCTCGGGCGCCTGCTCCTGCGTGCGCGCGCCGTCGAGGTGCAAGCGGCGACGATAGTGGACGACGTCCTCCTCCGAGCGCTCTTGAGCCGCCAGCGGATCCTCCCCTTCCTCCCTTAGCTTCTGCACGCCGGGCGGCACATCGCGCGCGTTGTTGCGGCCGACGGTCTCCTCGACAGCCCCAAAGGGGGTGAGGCTCCCGGGGATGCAGAGGTCCTGCCGACGGTCGAACAGCCACTGCGGGATCCGGGCCTGGAACCAGGTCTTCAGCCGATCCTTGATGCCGTCCTTCAGGATGTAGCCGCCGACGGAGAGTGCGACGAAGGCGAACAACGTGCTGCCCGCAACCTGCGGGGTTTTTGGCGTTCCAACCGTCCAAAGTGCGACGAGCTGTAGACCGACGGCCACGGTCATTGCCACGGCTGCGGCGACCGAGAAGGCAACGTCGCGGGCGCGCTCGGCACCCCGGTTCGTGGTCAGGCGCAGGTGCAGGACGCCCATCACCCATTTCTTGAGCTGGTTCACGCGGTTGACGTAGTCCTCGTTGCCAGCGGCGTCGTCGACGGGCGAGCCGATGAGGCCGTTGGCGGTCCGGTACAGGGTCTCGGCGTGGATCGTCTCGCGCAGGTGGGCGGCGCATTCCGGGTCGTTGCCGGCGCTTGTCAGGAGGGCAAACCAGGCCTCGATCGCGTGCATCGACATGAAATCGTCGACGGCGTCGAGGGCGAGGTGGAGGTCGGCGCGCGGATTGGCGGAGGCTTTCAACCCCGCCTGCAGGCGCGTCGCCAGCGCCCGGTAGCGGGTGAGCGCCGCGACCGTCTCGTTCACAAAGCGCGTGGCCGCGACGTGGTGTTCGGCGCGGCCGGCGGCGAGGGCGGCGAGGCGCAGGCCGGTCACGAGAAAATGCGTCGTGTCGCGTTGGATCGATCGGAACGACGCCCCGAGCAGGCGCAGCTCGCGGAGGGCCTTGCCGCCGTCCGTCCCGGCGAGGATCTCGGCCTCGCAGCGATGCAACCACACGAACGGGGAAAGCAGACGGAGCTTGGACCACGGCCCTCGCGGAAGCTCCACGTTGGGCTCCCCGGAGCCGTCGTTCGGGACGTCCCCAAACAGCGCGCCGAGGCCCATGTGGGGCGTCTGGAAGCGGACGTACGCGGTCAAGTCGCTGTAGTAGTCCTCCTTCCGGAACTGGGGCTCGTCGATGCCGAGCGAGTTGGGAAAGTAGAGCCACACCTCAAAAAGCCGGCCTTTGCGCGGCATGACCTCCAGCGGGTGGGTGAGCTTGAGTTCAAGGTGGAATTGGTCGTGGATGCTGACCAGCGCGCCGCTCATCGTCAGTCCTCGGCGCCGTCAGCGGAGCCCTCGCCAGCGACGTCCTCGTGGTAGGCCGCCTTCAGCCAGTCGCCGCCGAGCCCCTGGCCAAGCAGCCACATCAGCTTGACCGTCGCCGCCTCCAACGTCATCGCGCCCGTCCCCATCGCGCCCGCGTCCATCGCCGCGCGCCCGCCCTCGTACGCGGTGAGGTCCACAGCGCCGCGCAGGCACTGGCTGTGCAGGACCACCGAGACGCCCTGCTCGCTCGCCCGCCGGATCGCCTCCGGCCACCCCTTCTGCGGTACGTTCCCCGCCCCGAAGCCACGGATGACGATGCCGCGCGCGCCGGTCAGCACCGCCGCGTCGATGATGGCGGGGCCCGCCCCCGGGACCACCTGCATCACGACCACGTTGCGTTCAAACCCCGTCGCCACGCGCATGCTGACCGTCGGCGCGGGCAACGGGGGTGCCGTGTGTCGGATGGCCACGCCCATCTCCACCAGCGGGCGGTACACCGGGCTCTCGAACGCCTCGTACGACTGAATGCTCACCTTCGTCGTCCGGTTTCCGCGGTACAGCCGTCGGCCGAAGTAGATGCTGACCTCCGGGATGGACATGGTCGCGCAGAGGGCGGCGTGGATGAGGTTGTTGCGCGCGTCCGTCCGCACGTAGGCGATGGGCCGTTGCGCGCCAGTGAAGACGACCGGCCGGTCCAGCCCGCGCAGCATGTACGACAACGCGCTCGCTGACCACGCCATCGTGTCCGTGCCGTGCAGCACGACGACGCCCGAGAATTCCGGCAGCCACCGCGCGACGCCCTCGGCCATGCGCTCCCAGTGATCGGGTCCGATGTCGGAGGAGTCAAGATTGTAGAGGACCTCCGCCTGAACTTCGACCTCGACCTCCAACCCGCGCACGAACGGCAGGATGTCCTCGGCGACGAAGCTGGGGGCCAGCGGACCGGGGTCGCGGCGCAACATGCCAAGCGTGCCGCCGGTGTAGAGGAAGAGGACGCGGGGTTTGCTCATCGACGGCTCCGGACGTATCAAATGTGACGTCGTCGGTTTTCATACATCTTGGCGGGCAGCTAGGGTGGGGAAGGCGCGGCGGGGTCGGCGGCGGGGGCGTCGGCGCTGCAGAACGCCTCGTTGCCCGCCGCGGACCGACAGAGGACGCCAGGCTCTTGCGTAGGTTGGTTGGACACCCGGGCATAATCCAGCCACTCACGCGCCGAATCCTTGGCGGTGCCGCGCCACTTGCTCGCGTCCGCCTCGTTGTCCTCGCTGCGCTCATCCACGTAGGTCTGCTCGGCGTCCAGCCACAACCGGGCGGCCACCTGCGAGCGCAGGCCCAGGAGCGCGTACACCCGCTGTGTGTAGGTTGGACCCTGCCACACATGCTTGTTCTCGAGCGCGTAGTCGATCCAACGCAGCGACGCCGGCGCGTCCTCGACCTCGCCGCGGGAGAGCAGCAGCGCGTAGCGATAGCAGAGATCGGGGTCCGAACGGTCGATGACCTCGAGGTGACGCGCCGCGAGCCGCATCCACTCGCCCATGTCCCCGCGCCCCTCCGCGTTGACCATCAGCACGCGGCTCGTCTTGTCGCGCTCGGTCTGCTGGGACTCCTGCGCAATCCGGGCCTCCAGACAGTTCAGGTTCGCTTCCGTCAACTGGCCGACCATGGCGGCGGGCTCGAGCTTCACCAGATCGTCGCAGGCCGCGGTCGAGACAGCGTCGACCGGAGGCGGCGGCGGCGGCGGTGCTTTCCCCTTGCCGCGCTTCTTCTTTTTTCCCTGCTTGGCGGCGTCGGCCCGCTCCAGCGAATCGATCTCGGTGCGCGCATCGCCCACCTCGGGAACCACGATGGGGACCTTCAACCCGTCGATGACGATGGCGGCATCATCATACCGGCTGACGAAGCTGCGGAGCGCCGACGGGCGGTCGACGCCGGGGGGGAGCTGCTTGTAGACGGCGGTGGCCTCGGCGAGCGCGGCGTCCTGCGCAGCCTTGATGCGACGGGCGCCCTCGACGGCTGCGAGGTCGGCGATCTCCGGCCTTGTCGGCCCCGGGCCGATGTTCTTGGACGACACCGGCCACGCCGCGACCGCCGCGCGCAGCTCCTTCACCGGCTTCTGCAGCGGACCACCGACGGCCCGGACGAGCCGGTTGGTGTACGCCTGCGCCTCACCCAGGCTGACCGCGCCGTCGGACTGCGTGCCAAGCTCGCCGTCCGCCCACCCGCGCAGCGCGCCGACGGCAAAGTACGTGAACATCGAGTGGCCGGCCTCAGGGTAGAGCGCGCTGGCCTCGGCCGTGCTTGTGGCCGTCCAAAGCGTTGTTTTCGCATCGGCAGGCACCGGGACGGCGGAGAGGACCTCAAACCGGTTGCCCGGGTAGAGCTCCTCTCCGTTTCGGCCGATGCCGCCGAAGCCCGCGTCGACGACCACGATGGCGCGGGCGGCCTTGGACCCCTGCCCTGCCGCGGCGAGGTCGGTGAGGGGCACGCCGGTGACGGAAGCGAACTCCGGCGCAACGTCTGCCGGGAGGACGACCCGCGCGCCCTCGGCATCGATACCCCCATGCCCTGCAAAATAAAGCCAGATCGTTCCATTCTTGCGGACGCGCCCCTTCAGCGTCACGAGCGCGCTGCGGATCTCGGCGGCCGAGGGGTTGTCGAGCCGAAGGACGTTGCCCGCGGGGACGTCCGCGTTGCCGGTCAGGAAGCCGGCGAAGGCGTCGGCGTCGGCCTTTGCGTCGGTCGCGTCCGGGATGGACGCGTAGTCTTCCACGGCGATCACGACGGCGGCGTCTTTTCGAGCGTGATCGGCGCTTTTTTCGGGATCGAGGGTGCGAGGCGTCGCGTGGATCACGGCGGGCGCGGGATCGAGGGCGAACGCGGCCGGGGTCCGAAGGAGGAACGCGAGCAGAACGAGCGACAACGGCACGATCCGGAGCCTACCACGGCCGGGGCGCCGGGAGGACTCCGCCCGAACGCGCCTCCCCGCGCCGCCAGCCTCCAGCCTCCAGCCTTGATACCCGGCGCGCGATGAAGATCCGCTGCGCCATCAGCCCCGATGCCGACGACCGCTTCATGTTCCGCGCCATCGAGCTTGGGCTCATCGACACCGAAGGCCTGGAATTCGCGATCGTCGCCAGGGACACGGAGGCGCTGAACTACACCGCCAGTGACAATGCGGACCCGCGCGGACCCCCTGCCCTCACCGCCGTCTCGATCGCGCATTATCCCGCGATAGCGGCGCGTTATCAGCTCCTCAACCACGGCGGTTCCGTAGGGCGCGGCTACGGCCCGGTCCTCGTCGCCCGCCCCGACCGCGTGGACGCGCTCCGTCGCTCGCTGCACGGCGCCCGCATCGCCGTCCCCGGGGTCACCACCACCGCGTGTCTCACGCTGCGCCTGCTCGTCGGCGCAACGCCCGAACACCCCGTCTTCACGCCCATCACCGTCCCGATCACCCCGCCTTCATTGACGTTCGACGCCCTGAACGACCCCGCCGCCGCCATCGACGCCGCGCTGATCATCCACGAGGGCCGCCTCACCTACCGCGACGCCGGCTTTGATCTGGTGATGGACATCGGCGAGCGCTGGGAGGCCCGTACCGCGCTCCCCCTCCCCCTCGGTGGCAACGTGCTGCTTCGCGAGCTTGATCCTGCTCTCCGCGCGACCATCGACCGGGTGGTCCGAGCGTCCATCGAGCACGCACTCGTGCGCGACCGCGAGGCTGCCATCGCATGGCTGCTGGAACGCCCCGGCCCGCTACGCACGCGGGCCCAGGTCGACACCTACCTCTCGCTCTACGCCAACGCCGACACCCTGGATTACGGCGTTGACGGCCGCGAAGGCATCCGTCGCCTGCTCGACGACGGCGCCGCTGCCGGTTGGCTCGCCCCCTGCACCGTGGACGTGCTGTGCTGACGCTCACCGGGACCGTTACCGAGCTGAAACGCCCGATATTGCCGATGGCAGAGCTGCTGCCTTCGCTCCTGCGGGACGAGCTGCTGGCGAACGCGACGTCGCCGGTGGCGATGCCGGTGTTCTTCGTGCTTCGCGGCCGGAAGCTCTCGCGCTTTGCCCTGGCGACGGTGCCGGCGGCAGACCGGGACGCGGCTGCCCGCGAGCTGGGGCTGAACTCAGACGCGGTCGCCATGCTTGGGGGCGTCGCCGGCCACCCTGACACGTGGGCGATCAAGGTGGAATCGGTCAAGGACACGGGCACGGTGATCCTCGCGTTGCGGGACGGCGAGCTGCACAGCCGGCGGGTGTAGGGTGGCGAAACCAGCCGCGAAGGCGAGGAGCAGGCCGAAGAGCCGTGCCGAGCCGGTGACGTGCTGGCCAGTCCACGACCCGGGCCGATGGGACGAAGGACCGGCGCGCGTCTGGATCGTCGGCGCCGGGGCGATCGGCGCGAGCATCGGCGCCCTGCTGCGCGACGAGGAGGGCGTGGACTGCCGGTTCATCCTTGATCGGAGTCGCAGTCCGCACGCAGCGGCCATCGTGGCAACCGGCGTCGACCTCCGTTTCCCGTCCGCCTCCCGCCGCGTCCGCTTTCGCTGCGTCCCCAGCCTGGCCGCCGCGTCCCCAACCCCCGAGGATCTCGTCCTCATCGCGACGATGGGCCAGCACACCGCCGCCGCCGTCGCCGACCTGGACGTCGCGGTGCCCGTCGCCAGCTTCCAGAATGGCCTCTACCCGCTGCGCTTGTTGAAAAACAGACCGTTGATCGCTGCGATGGTCTACGTCCCGGCTGAGCGACGAGGCCCCGGAATCGTCGCACTTCCCGGCTCACCGCGCCCCGGATCGGTCGTCCTCGGCCCGTGGACGCCGGGCGACCCCCGCCTCGCGGCCTGGTCAACCTGGCTCGCTGCACGCCTGAGCGGCGCCGGGTTCACCGCCGAGGCCGATGCCGACATCGCCCCGTGGATCCGGGCGAAGGTGCTCACGAACCTCGGCGGGATCGTGGTCGCGCTGTGCGATGATCCGCCCATGGACGTCATCGCCGCGGCCTGCGCCGAGGCCGAGGCGGTCTGGACAGCTGACGGCGCCCCGTTTCGCACCGTCCCGGAATTGCTGGCGAGGATCGGGCCATTGACGACCGTGCCCGTCGACGGCCTTGCCCGGCTCGGCGGATCCACGCGAAGCGCGCTCGCGCGAGGCGACGCGCTGGAGACGGCCACGCTGCACGGCGACGTCATCGCCGACGGCCGGCGGCTGCGGGTCCCGACGCCCGTCAACAAGGCGCTCGTCGCCATCGCAGCCCGTGCTACCGCCGAGCGCTGGAGCCCGGGCGCCATGTCCGCCGACGCGCTCCGCGACCTGGTCTGGAGGCCGGGCGGTCAAATCTCGAAGGCGCGCGCGTAGACGTCCTTCACCGGCAGGCCGCGACGCAACGTGAGGAGCGGGACGACGTCCGCGAGCGAGGTGTAGCGCTCCTCCTCCCAGCCTGTCGCGGTGCGCCGCACATGGACCACGTCGACGACGTCCTGCTCGATGAGCAGCACCTCCTTGAGCGACGCGATCGTCTTGTACCGGGTGAGCTTCTCGCCGAGGTCGTGGTCGCGGGTCGAGGGCGACAGGATCTCATACAGCAGGCTCGGGTTTCGCACCGTGCCCGTCCCGAGGACCATCATCACGTCGAGCTTCCCGCAGGCCACCAGGCCATCCGGGTAGGTGTAGAGCTCGTCGCCGGTGACCACCCGCTGGTCCGAGGTCAGGACGCGGCAGCGGACCCCGACGCGCTGATGCAGCGCCGAGCAGACGTTGACGGCGATGTGGTTGTGCCTCAGAGATGCCCTGGCCATGGCGAGGATCGCCCCGTCGCCACGCCGTCAAGGACAAACCGGCACCGGCGTGTCGAACGCCGTGTCCGTCAGGTCGGAGGTCACGTTTCCGGCGCCGCCAAAGTTGCTGTCGCCCCAGGGGTCATAGTCGAAGAGCTCCGCGTTCGTCCAGCCGTTCTCGGCGGTCACGAGGCCGGAGGTCGTGAGGTCGCGCGTGAGGGGGTGATCGGGCTCGCCGGCGTTCACGAGGATGGGGGACGGCGGGGTCGTCGCCAGCGCGCAGTAGTTGGTGAACAGGCAGGCGCCCTCACAATCGCTGTCATACAGGTAGTTCCCGTGTTTTCCGATGCTCGGGAACACCTCCGGCCAGTCGCCGCCGTCCCAGACGGTCAGGCTGCAAGCGGTCAGCGCGCCACCGCCACAGCCGCACATGCTGTCCTTCTCGCAGAGCGTGTTCTGGTGCGCAATCGCCACGATCGCGAGGATGCCGCCAGGCGCGGCTACCGCGGGGTCGACCGTCACGGCAAAAACTTCGTCGTCGCCAACGTGCCCGCCAACCCCGCAGTCGTTGTCGTACAGCAGATCGTAGACGATGTGGAGCTTCGTTGGGTCGAGCGGGTGGGGCGTGGCGCGAAAGAGGACGCCCATGGTCGGGCAGCCGTCGTCGGGCGGGAGGGAGATGAAGGGGAGGTACGCGGCGGCGATGCGCTGTTCGTCGACGTCGAGGAGGCCATCGCCGTCGAGGTCGGCGGCCGACGCGGTGTCCCCGGTGCCACTGTCGCTGCCGCCGTCCGAAGTGTCGGTCACGCTGTCGGCGGCGTGGCTGTCGACGGACTGGCTGTCGACGGACTGGCTGTCGGTCGTCGTAGTGTCGGATGACGTGACGGCCGAGTCGGACGCACCCTTCGTCGGCACGCCGCATCCGACCAGCACCAGGAGAAAGACGACGCGCATCCAGCCCTTGTAGCGCAGCGCCCTCCCCTCCGCATCACCCCCTCGCCCGCCCCAGACCTCCCACAACTGCGGAGACGACTTGTGGTATATTCGGCGACTCGCTGGAGCACCACACCGCGCTGACCACACGCCCCCGACCCTCGGCCGGGCTATGTGGCGGGGGTGCGCGGCCTCATCGTCATCGAAGGATTGATCGGCGTCGGCAAGACCACGCTCTGCCGCATCCTCGAGCGCGACTGGGGTGCGAGGCTGGTGCTGGAGCCGGCCGAGGACAACCCCTTCCTCGCCGAATTCTACGCGGACCCGCAGCGTTTTGCCTTCCCCGCGCAGATGTTCTACCTCGCCAACCGCTACGCGCAGCAGGTCGCCGCCCGGCAGACGTCCCTCTTCCACCCGCTGACCGTCTGCGACTACTTGATGGCGAAGGACGGGATCTTTGCGGAGATGACGCTGACCGGTCACGAGTTGACGCTCTACCAGCGCTTTGCCGGCCTGCTCGACGAAGAGCCGCTTCGTCCAGACTTTGTCGTCTTCCTCGACTCCGAGACCGAGGTGATCCGCGAGCGAATCGCCCGTCGCGGCATCTCCGCCGAGCAGGTGATCCCAGCGGCGTACCTGGATGATCTCCGCGAGCGCTACCACCGCCTCTGGGACCGCTGGGACCTCTGCCCGGTCCACGTTGTCCGGACCGACAACGTCGACTACGTCACCGACGAGGCGGCGCGCGCCAACGTCCTCGCGATGATCGCCGGTTGGCTCGATGGAAAGCCGGCGCCGGGCGCGCCCGAGCCTGTGCGCGAGACGCGGCAGAGAGCGTTGTTCGGCGGCTGACCCTCAGAACGCGACGCCACCCTCAACCCCGACCGTCGGAAACGGCCCCGAAACCGGCCGGAACACCGGAACGTCGCCGCCAACCACCCCGTCCACGAACTCCCGGTGCGCGCTCCGTCGCCCGAACACCACCCCCGCCCGAAGCTCCGGTGTCAGGCTGATCGTGGTCTGCGACGACCAAAGCCGCACACCAACCTCGCCCCCGAGCGTCCACCCCCACGCGCCGGTCCCGGTGATCCATCGCCCACCCGCGGCGTACTGGCTCCAGATCAGCGAGTCCGTGCTCGTCGCATCCAGCGTCACGCCGAGTCCGGCGCGTGCAGTGAACGCCAGGTGCGGCCCAAACGTCCACCAAAGCACAAACCGCACCGCCCCACGCGCTGCCGTCGGGCTCGTTCCCACGAACGCCCCGACGCCCTCATCCAACTGTTCGACCGGCCGCGTCGCCGTGGCCGACGCCGCGTAGGGGGCCGCACCCCCGTCGCGCTCGATCGCCTCCAACGCGGACAACAGCGGGCCCGCCGCCGCGAGCAACGAACCCCGAAGAACGCCGGGCCCCGCCTCATCCGCCGCCACGCTCAGCGCGTCGAGCAGCTCCCGGTCGAGGTCCGGGTCGCGCCCTGCGACGGCAACGGCGACGAGATCGAGCAGGGCTGCCGGGTCTGCCTGACGGGCCACCCCAAGCAGCGGGTGTCGAATGTCCCGGTCGCCAAGGTTCGCCCGCAGACCCACCCGCACCACGGGGAGCCAGTCGGCAGGCCCCTCGTCGCCATCCAGCCACAGCGCGTAGAGCGCCTCCGCCGCGGTCACCCGGTCGGCCTCGTTACCATCCACCAGCACGTGGTCCAGCGCGACTGCGTGCGCCGCCGGCACCCCGCCCGGAGCCGTCGCCCGCACGGGCGCCTCAAACGGGCCGTAGCCGCGGTGCACCCCGTAGGTTGTGACGCCGTTCCAGCCCGCCAGCATCTGGATTGTATGCTCGCGAACGCGGGAATCTGCGCTGTGCAGCAACCCCTCGATCATCGCGGCCGGCAGCACTGGCAACCGCTTTTCCATCTCGAAGCTCAGCGTCGGCGCGAACCGGGGGTCGGTCACCAGCCCCGCCGCAGCCGCGAACCCGGGGCCGTCAGCGGTGTCGAGAAGGTCGACGGCAACACGATCCTGAAGCCCCACGCCGCAGTCGCCGCGCCGCTCTTGCAGCCACGCCGTCAGCACCCAGCACCCCGGCGCGCCCTCCCCCAAAAGCCGCGTCACCGCTCTACATTCCCCGGGCCCGCTCAGGGCGCGGTGCAGATCCGCTACCTCGTCCGCGTCCCCCGGCCCGGCGCATCCCCGAATCCCCTCCAGCGGCGGCAGACGCGGCACCGTGGCGTCCGCGCCACCGGCACGCGCGAGGTGCACGGCCAGCAGCCACCCCCCCATCACCGGTCAGTACCCGTAGTACCCCGGAGCAAGGCTCATGCTCCGGTAGTCGATATGGGTACTGTCGGCGTTCACCGTGGCGTCTGCCCAGAAGTACATGTAGCCCGAGTAGTAGTAGCCCAGCACGTTGCTCTGCGTGTAGTCGTAGCCGCCGTAGCTGTAGGCGTGCGTGGGCGCGAACCCGTAAACCCAGCTTTCCCCATCGTGATCCGCGGCCGACATACCCGTCGTCGCGCACCCGTCACCCGAGAGCGAGCCCGTACCCCAGGACAGGTCAAAAAGGAAGGTACACTCTGGGCAGGACTCGGTGCCTGGCGCGCCCGTGGAGGGGTTGGTCACCCGGCAGGTCTCGGCCATGCTGGTCACGTCGTAGACGACAATGGACTCCGAGCCAGTCCACGTCGTCGCCGTGAGGTCCGCGGCGCCTTCGTAGTCGAACACGTTTGGCGCGGTGTCGGCGTTGCTGTCGGCGTTCGTGTCGGTGTCGGTGTCGCTGTCCGTGTCCGTATCGGTGTCATCGTCCGTGTCCGTGTCGGTGTCCGCGGCGCTGTCGGCCCCGCTGTCCGTGGCCTTGGGGCTGCAGCCGGCGAGGAGGGCAATGAGCGAGGGGAGGAGGGCGAGGGACATGGAGGCTCCGGGGTGGCCGCGAGCCTACGCGCTTGGGGCGCAAAGTCAACGGGTGGGGTCAGCGGACGGGGGGATTGGGCGGCTCGCTCCGCCCCTCGCCGGCGAAAGGATCCATGCGGAACGCCGCTTTACCCCCACGCAGGCGCGTCTGGCGACCGGGGCAGCGCGCGGGCGGGACCAGCACGGGAATCCGAGGCGGCTCTCCAGGTACGGCGGCGGTCGCGGCCAGACCCATCTCAAAAGTCGCCTCGCCGTTCCTGACCGGAGTCAAAAGTCGCCGCCACCCCCGTTCCGCCCGCCCTGCGCCCAAACGCCCGGCCCACCACGCCCGCGCGCGAACCCCCGGCACCGAATTATCAAGGTTTCCCCGTAGCGCACCGCGCGCCATCCCCGCGTGATCGCTCGCTCCGGCTCCCGCGCGCCCACCCCGCCGACATTTGAACCCTGTCTGAAACGCCCCGGCGACATTTCCCCCCGGTCTGCCGCTTGTAGCCGTGCCCCGAAAGCCGTAAGATGCAACCTTGAGGATCCCCCGATGATGCAAGCCCGCCAGCAGGCGTCCCGATCCGCACCCGCCGTCGCACCCCCGGCGATCGCCCCCCCGACCGCCGACCGCGGCAACGCGTTCGCCCAGCAGCGACTCCAAGCCCAACGCGGCGGCAGTCCGAACGGCAACCCCGGCGGCAACCCGGGCGGCCCTCCCGCCGGCGACCCTGCCTCCGGTGGCCCCATCGACTTTCCGCATCGTGCTGACCTCGAAGCCAGCCTTGGAACCCCCATTCCTGGCACCGCCGTCCTCGACCGGGCCGGCTGCGCCGCTCGCGGCGTCCCGGCCTGGACCGTCGGCCTCTCCGCGCACTTCGCCACGTTGGACGTGCCCCTGGACGTCGCCGCGCACGAAGCCGCGCACCTGCTCCAGCACGCCGGCCGCACCGGGGACGCGGGGCTTGGCGCCGAAGGCCACGCGCAAGCGGTCGAGGGCGCGGTCACCAGCGGCGGGCGCGCGCGCGGGTTGCTCGGCGGCGGCGCGCGCGTGGGCGGGGGCACCCACAACTACACGGCGTCCAGCAAGAAGCAGGTCGAGATCTACGGCTACTACGAGAACAAAGCCGACCAGCAGACGCTCGCAGACGACATCAACGCCTCGGGCAAGCCCGCGACGACAGACGTCTACATGGGCAACTATGGCCTGAGCCAGGACCAGGCCGACATCGCCCACTCAGTCAAGGGCGGCAAATACGCCCCCCTCATCCGCGCCAACATGGACAAGGACCCAAGCTACTACAAGGCCCGCGAGGATGGCGTGAAGGGCGACAAGGCCCACGCCGGGCAGATCCCCTCGCTCAGCGAGCTGGTGGACGAAAAGAAGGACGGCAAGATCAAGAACGTCCAATACAACGCGTACCTCTGGGGCATCGAGGCCGGGCGCCGTTTTCGCGACGAGATCAAGGACAAGCAGGCCAAGGGCATGCAGATCGACAGTTGGCAGTTCGACGAGATCTGGCCCTCCGCGAGTGTCGAGGACGGCGGCAAATCGGGCGTGACCGGTGCGATGAAACGCGAGTATCTACGCGGGTTCGTCGAAGGGTTGTGCAAGGGTCGCGAGGGCGACGCCAAGATGAAAGGCATCGTCCACATCGCCCACATGAGCGCCCTCACCAAGCTTGGCGATGACGGCGAGATGAAGAAGTTCTGGGGCACCCTGAACGACTGCGCCTCCTACATCGTCGGCGAGGAATACCCCGGCATGGACGGCGGCACGGCAGACGCCAAGAAGAAGGCTGACAGTGCGGACTCTGCCGTAGACAAGCTCGCGACTTTTGGGAAGGCTGGCAAGTCGCTTGCGTCCAAGTACGTGGCCGGAATGACCCCGGGCCTGCGCGGAACCTCGCTCTACTCCTCGCTCGGCGGCAAGGGAAAGGGTGAGACAACCAAGCAAGTCGACGCCTGGCGCGACGCGTACATCGCCGAGCGGGAGAAGAACGGCGTCGCCGGCCTCGGCGAGTACAATTGGCTTGGCGACAGCATGAGCGACGCGAGCGAGACGACCAAGGATGTGTCGGCGGGTGTGAAGAAGGGGTGAGACTGCTCGGCCTTTCTCGGCCGGCTCGGGGCGGCAGGCAGCCCCGGGTCGGGACGGTAGTCGCCCCGTCGCTCACCCCCCGTACTCATCCCAGCGCCGGACCCAGTTCATCGTGAACGGAAGTGCGCCTTCGTCCCTGCCTTTCGGCACGAGGTCCAGGTACTGGTAGGTCGCGTTCATCATGTCCAGGCCGCGGGCGAAGCAGGAATAGGTGTGGAAGATGGCGCCGGAATCGTCCTTCACAAACACGCTGATGCCCGGCGCCTCGCCCGCACGCCCCCCGGAAGCGTAGTTGTAGTTGTCGGGGCCAAGCTCATCCTCCGCGGCGGGGATGGTGACGTGGAAGTCCTGGTTGAATGACGTCTTTCCGGACGAGTACCAGGGAAAGGTCCAGCGCATCCGATCGCGGTACGCCTGGAGCTTCGGGAGCGGCGCGCGCGAGATGGCGACCATCGCCACGTCCCGATGCGCGAGGTGGACGACGCTGCGATCGAAGTTATCAGCCCAGAAGCTGCAGAGTGGGCAGGCGACCTTCTCGTCGGGGCCGAACATGAGGTGGTAGACGACAAGCTGGGTCCGGTCCCCGAACAGCGCGGCGAATGGCACGTCGCCGGCGGCTCCGTCAAAGGTGTACGGTTTGTCCACGCGAACCCACGGCAGCGCGCGACGACGGACAGCCAGCGCCTCCCGCGCCTGCGTGAAGGCCTTCTCGGCGGCGAGCAGCTCCTTGCGTTGAACCAGCCATTCTGCGCGAGTGACGATGGGGTGCGTGGGCATGGGGCTTCCTTTTGGACCTCTATCAAGAACCTTGGTGTGACGACCCTCGGTCGATCGCGTTCAGATCGAAGCGCTACCCTCCTTTCTGAGGGGAGCGCCTATCCGGCGCCCCCCTCCGGCCGCCGCGGGCGGCAGACCCCCGGGCCGGGCCCTAACGGCGATTTGGAGTACCAAATCGCCGCGACTTTGCGCGGGCGGCCGCCAGTTTCGTCCCCCCGGCGAGCGGCGGCCAGCCGCATGTTCGACTAATCCGCCTCGCGAGACGCCAGCGCGGGGTTCGCCCGGCGCCGGGATCGGCAGCCCGATCCGACTCCCTCGGATCGGGCGCATCGGGCGCAATCCGCAAAAAACGATAGGCGGCGTCGGGGTCGGTGGCTATGATGGCCGAATGAACTCAAGTTCACAATCCGAAACGCCCCCCGCGAAGGTCGAACCGCCCATTCCGATGCGCGAGCGCGTCCGCGCCTTCGCCAACGCTGCGATCCTTGAGGCCGCGGAGACCGTGTTCGCCGAGCAGGGCCTGGACGCCGGCATGGACGCCATCGCGGCCCGCGCGGGCGTGGCCGTCGGCACGCTGTACAAGCACTTCACCGACCGGGACGGCCTGATCCAGGCGCTGCTGGACGCGCGCTTTGCCGAGCTTTTGGCCGCGATGGACGCCGCGAGTCGGTGGACGCTTGGGCAGGGTTTCGAGACCCAGCTCGTCGCCACGCTGGTCACCGTTGCAGAGCACACGCAGCTCCACGCCGCGTTCCGCAGGACCGCGCTGCAGGTCGAGCTCCCCGCCCGTCACCCCCACCGCGTGGCATTACGCGCCTTGATCCTGGAACGCCTTGCCGTGGTCCTCCAACGTGGCCGCGAGTCCGGCGCGCTGCGTTCGGACCCCGATGATCTGCAGCCCGTCTTGCTCCTCGGCCTCCTCCACTCGATGCTCGTGCTCTCGGACCAGGGGGGCCGCTCGCCGTCGGCCATCGCCGCCCTCGTCGCCAGACAGTTCATCCACGGCGCTGGCGCGTGATCCAGCGGAAGTGGATCGTCGCCCTCGCGGTGACGTTCGGCACGTTGATGGGAGCGATCGACGCCTCGATCGTGAACGTGGCGCTGTCACAGATCCGCGCGTCCGTGGGGGCGACGATGCAGGAGATCACGTGGATCTCGACGGGTTATTCGATGGCGACGGTGCTCGTCATGCCGCTGACCGGCTTCTTCGGGCGCCTGTTCGGCCAGAAGCGCGTGTACTTGTTTTGCCTGGGCCTCTTCGTCGTCGGCTCGGCGCTCTGCGGATTCTCCTGGAGCCTGGGTTCGCTCATCGTTTTTCGGATCATCCAGGGCTTTGGCGCCGGGGCGTTGCAGCCGACCGAGCAGGCGATCCTGCGGCAGACGTTCCCGCCGGAGGAGCAGGGCACGGCGATGGCGCTGTTCACCGTCGCGGTCATGGTCGGACCCGCGTTCGGGCCGACCCTCGGCGGCTTTATCGTCGACAATTTCCATTGGTCGTGGATCTTCTTCATCAACCTGCCGATTGGGCTGCTCGGGCTGGCGATGGTCACGCGCTTTGTCGTCGAGCCGGAGGACCTCAAGGCCGAGATGCGGGCCATGGCGGTAAAGCAGCGGGCGCACATGGACTGGCTCGGCATCGCGCTCCTGTGGGTGGCGCTCCTCTGTGTGCAGTACGTGCTGGAGGAGGGGCAGTCCGAGGACTGGTTCGACTCCAACCGCATCGTCATCCTGTCGGTCGTCGCGGTGTTCAGCGGCGTCGCCTTCGTCATCCGCGAGCTCACGACGGTAGTACCCGCGGTGAACCTACGCTTGTTCCGGGACCGGACCTTCGCCACGGGCACGCTCGTCTCCGCCGCGACCATGAGCGTGATGATGTCCGGCATGTTCCTGCTGCCGATGTTCATGCAGGAATTGCTCGGCTACACCGCGACGGATTCGGGCCTCGCGCTCATGCCACGCACGCTCGCAATGGTCTTTGCGATGCCGCTCGTCGGCAAGTTCTACAACCGGTTCCCGCCGCTCGTGTTCGCGGGGACGGGCCTTTTCCTCTGCGCTCTCGGGCAGTATGGCCTCGCAGGACTCACGCTGCAATCGGCCGAATCGCAGATCCTCGGGAGCATCCTGCTCCAGGGGTTCGGGTTGAGCATGCTGCTCGTGCCACTCCAGACCCTCGCCCTCTCCCGCGTCCCGAGGGCCCAGCTCGCCGACGCCACGGGCTTGTCCTCCTTGATCCGCCAGATCGGCGCGTCGATGGGCCTGGCGGCCATGTCCACGCTTCTCGCCCGCTACCTCGTGGACGCGAACGAGGCGCTGAAATGGCAGTTGACGGCTGATAAGCCCGAGGTGCTCGCCCGCCTCCACGCCATGGCCGCCATGGGCGCCGCCAAGGGCCTGGACGCCACCGGTTCCCAGGCGCTCGCACTGCGGGGCCTCGCCGGCCTCGTCGCACAGCAAGGGACGGTGCTCGGCTTTGAGAAAACATTCACGGTAGGCGCACTTTTGTTCGTCGCCTGCGCCCCCCTCGTCATGCTGCTCCGGCGCCCGCCCGAGAGCGCGTCTCCACAGAAAATCCACGTTGAAGTCGAAGGATAGCCATGTCAACCGTCCAAAGCCCTGAACCCCTCCAAGCACCGCCGATCCCGGCGCTCGGCGAACCTCCCGCCGGCATCGGCGGTCAATTCTCGCCGGTCCAACATCCCCGCAATTTCAGATGGATACGGACGCTGTCTTTGCGGAGCGCACGGATCGGCCCCCGCTCGCCAGCCCAGGAAACCCTGGCGCCGACGAGCCGCATCACGCCGGATCCGTCCGAAGCCGTCGCGACCAGGCGCGAGACAAAGGGGCGCCGGGCCGTCTGGGCGCTCGCCGCAGGCCTCCTCGGCACGCTGGCGCTGTTCGGGATCTACCGCTTTGCAACGGGCTCGGAGCAGTCGACGGACAACGCGATGGTCGACGGCGACGTCGTGAACGTGTCCGCGCGCGTTGGCGGCATGACGGCGGAGCTCAGGGTGACGGAGAACAGCGCGGTGCACAAGGGCGACGTGCTGGTGGTGCTCGATGACGCCGAATTGGCGGCGAAGGAGCGGCAAGCTGCCGCAGCGAGCGCCGCGGCGGAGGCGCAGGCGACGGTGGCAGACGCGCAGGTCAACGTCGCCGAAGCCGCTGCGCGCGGTGGCCTGTCGACGGCGGAGGCGCAGGTCTCGACGAGCCGCGCGATGGTCGGCAGCGCCGATGCCCAGGTTCAATCGGCGCAAGCGGATGTCGTCCGGAAGACCGCGGAGGCGACGCGGGCCGCCGCAGACCTCATCCGCGCCCGCTCGCTCGTCGAAGGCGGCGGTGGAACGCAGCAGACGCTCGACAGCGCCGTGGCGGCCGACGCGAGCGCCCAGGCCGCGCTCACCGGCTCGCGCGCGGCCCTCACCGCCGCAGAAGACGCGAGCATCGCCGCGAAGAGCCGGATGGCAGAGGCCGGCGGGGCCGTCGACGTGAACACGCCCGTCGACGCGAAGATCGCCGTCGCCCGCGCAAACGCCGCCCTCGCCCACGCGAACCTCGACGCCGCGAACGCAGCGCTTGAACTTGCCCGCCTCGCGCACGGCTACGCCACGATCACCGCCCCCGCAGACGGCGTTGTCTCCCGCCTCTCAGCGCGCGTCGGCCAGCTCGTCTCGACCGGACAGCAGGTGGCGACGATCGTGCCACAGGCCACGTACATCGTGGCAAACTTCAAGGAGACCCAGGTCGCTGGCATGCGCGCCGGACAGCCGGTGGACGTGACGGTCGACGGCGTCGCCGGGGCGCCGCTGCACGCCATCGTCGACAGCGTCGCACCCGGGACCGGCTCGCGCTTTTCGATGCTCGCGCCGGACAACGCCTCGGGCAACTTCGTCAAGGTCGTCCAGCGCGTGCCCGTCCGGATGGTCTGGAAGGACCTGCCCGCCGATGTCACGCTGCGGCCGGGGGAGTCGGTCGAAGTGACCGTGCACACGGCGAGGTAGCTCGCGTCGCCCGGGTGCCAGTCCCAGACCCGCGGCCGCCCCCCTTGTGCGTCCCCAGCCGAAACGAGCGGCCGGCCCGGACCTCTGCGACGCCGCCCCCCGCTCCGGCCCGAGCCGAAACGAGCGGCCGGCCCGGACCTCTGCGACGCCGCCCCCCCTGTGCGCCCCCAGCCGAAACGAGCGGCCGGCCCGGACCTCTGCGACGCCGCCCCCCTGTGCGCCCCCAGCCGAAACGAGCGGCCGGCCCGGACCTCTGCGACGCCGCCCCCCCAGTGCGCCCCCAGCCGAAACGAGCGGCCGGCCCGGACCATTGCGGCGCCGCCCCCCGCACCGCCCCGAGC
>CAIMSU010000375.1 GCA_903844155.1 uncultured Pseudomonadota bacterium
CTCATGGGGAAATGCCTCGGAGGGTGGAGGAGGGAGAGGTCGCCGGGACCGACGGGGAGAGGTTGCCGGCGCTGGGGCCGGGGAGGTGGCGGTGTCGGGGTGGCCCGGCGATGTGATGGAATATGGGCCGATATCGTTAGGTTGGAAGGGGTAAACGCTTACCACCGCCTACAGCGTGGCCCGGTCGCCGGGGCTGTAGGCGACGTCGGCGGGGTGGCTGGTCTACAGCGATGGGTGGTTGGTGATCGGCGCGAGGCTGTAGGCGTCAGGGACCGGGCTGTAGGGCGCTGTTGGGGAATCGGGCGGGGCTGTAGGAGCCGGGGATCGGGGCTGTAGACCGCGGGGGGAGCGCTGAAAGGTGGGCTGTAGGAGCGAGCGGCGTGGCTGTAGGATGGGGCTGAAAGTGGTTTTGGGGCTGAAAGGGGGGAATTCGGACCTTTACGAGGTCACCCGGGCCGGTTTCAGCCGGTTTTCAAGGACATCCGGCTGGAGCCGCATGTCGCGATACGGGTGCAGCGGAGTTGAATGTGCCGGAGCCGCGCCCCCTCGTCGTGTACGTCGATATCGACGACACCCTCATCCGCTCGTTCGGGAGCAAGCAGATCCCGATCACGTCGGCGATCGAGAGCGTCCGGGCGTTGTGTGGCGAACCGGGCGTGGTCGCCTACTGCTGGAGCTCCGGCGGCGCCGACTACGCTCGCGGGGTGTGCGAGCGGCTTGGCATCGCCGAGCTGTTCGCCGCATTCCTACCGAAGCCGAACCTGATGGTGGATGACCAGGTCCCCGCGGAGTGGCGCACGATGGTGGTCGTGCACCCGAACGAGATCGCCGGGCTGGACGCGGCGGGTGTGCGGGCGCGGCTGGGATGGCGGTAGAAGCTGATCCGATCCGGCACAATGCGGGGAGCAGCGTGCGCCTGGGTTACGTCGGCGTGCCGGAGTTCAGAGATGGCTGCCCGCGAAGTTGCCGATGTCACCCACCACAGCCTCAGCACGTTGGGGTTCGATGAGGCGTGGCTTGAGACCTGGCTCCAGAAGGACCCGAAGCGGCTCGGCCTGGGGAGCAGCGTCCGGATCGTGCGCGCACAGATGAACCAGCCTGGCGGGAAGGGGCCGGGCAGGCTCGACCTTCAAGCGGTGGACGAGGCGCTTGAGAACCGCGTCTACGACATCGAGTTGATGCGCGGCCCGCTGGACGCTGACCACGGGTTCCGGACCCTGGACTACTGGGCTCGCGAGCAGAAGGCGGAAGAGGATGACCGCGAACACCGCCCGGTCGTGATCGCGGAGCAACTGCGATCCAGTCGGTACTGGACGCTTCTCGAACTCCTCGCGGATCGGCTGGGCCTCATCGGACTGGAGATCCGGTGCATGGAGGTCCAGGGGAAGGCCGTCGTGTGGCTGGAGCCCGTGCTGCTCCCGAGCGACATGCGGGCTGGCGCCGGCGGCGAAGGAACGAGCGCCGTGATCGGCGCGCTCACGGAGAGCGACTGGAAGGCCCGGACTACGAGGGAGTTTC
This sequence comes from uncultured Pseudomonadota bacterium, assembly GCA_903844155.1. Classification (GTDB taxonomy): domain Bacteria; phylum Myxococcota_A; class UBA796; order UBA796; family SXON01; genus CAIUMM01. The sequence goes on from CAIMSU010000375.1 coordinate 1,519, forward strand.
AGAGCTTCGTTGTCGGCCTCCGGCAGCACGCGAAGGAGTGGGATCTCGCCCACAAGGTCGTATGGTCCGCGAAAAGCTACATCGGGCTATGGAAGAACTCACGTTGTTGGTGCCCCATTTGGCCTCGGAAGGACGCATCTGGGCGCGTCTACCTCCCGCTGCCGGCCGGGTGGGCCCCGGCAGTGGACGGACAGCCGCCGCCCGAATTCGCCGCGCTACAACAGGATTTGACCGCGATCGGTGTATCGGTAGTTTGGGCCTGGACTTACAACGCCGGGAGCAATCCAATCGCCGTGTCGCTGCGCCTGGAGCAGTTGGACCTCCCACTGGTACGAAAGCTGTTCGAGACGAGCTGGGCTGGGATGAGCTGATCGACGCGCTCGGATCCTTCGGACTACCTGCTCGGGTAGCCGGATCGAATTCGGTCAAGTACCGGCCGGACCCAGCGCGTTTGGACATCGGCGGAGGTGGGCAGCAACGCAAGGTCAAGCTGCTGCCAGCTGTAGGCGAGATCGTGACTCTCCCCGAAGAGGTGGTGCTCCGTGCCGTCGTAGACTTTGTCACCGGCGGCGTTCAAGAGGGGTAGCAGGCCCGGGTAGGCCGGGATTCGACTGGCGGAGCGCACGAGACTCCATTGAATGACGCTCGACGATTCCTCCGCGCTCTCGAACTGCCCGGGGTCGGGCTCGCCCCCGCGCTTCTCGAAGCCGGTGTCTGCAATGAACTGAACGACGGCACGCATTTGCAGCCCGGGCGAAGCGTGAGGCGTCTCGAAAACTGATGTCAGCGCGAATCCTGGCAGCATGTCCCAGGTCCAATGATCGCTCCAGTACGGTGTCGAGGAACGACACGGACGGCTGAAGAATGCAGGATCCCAGCGCTGGAACTCCAGACCGGCACCGTCCAACGCCTTCGCGATCAGCCCGGCGATCTCGTTCGTCCGGCGTTGGAAGGCGTAGATGAGCCGGTACGAGGCACGGACGTCGCGCAGCGCCAGGTCGAGGTCTGTCGAAGCATCATTTTCCAAGGATCACCGAGGTGGAGAGGGTGCTGTAGCTGGACGGCCGGACGCGGCTCGGGGCGAGCGCAGGAAAGGGGGTCACCGTGGGGGCGGGGAAGAGTGTCGCGTAGGACCCCGCTTGCACCGGCGAGCGTAGCAACGTCCTCAGCTCAACCGACTCCCGGATGCCCCGCCATTGAAGCGCCTGGTCGAGATCCGCGAGCGTGCGTGTGACATGCGCTGGGTACGAGGCCGAGGCGACCATGGAGCGGACGACTGCGCCGAGGTCGTGCCAGTCCAACGTGATCACGCCCTGTAGGAACCCGAGGTGTTCACACTCGGCGGTCACGAGCTTCGCGACTCCGGTTTCGTGGGCCCGATCACGAACCCGGGTGCCCACCATGAGCAGCCAGATTCGGGCTCTGGGGAATAGCGCCATTCCGGCGCGCACCTCTCGACAACACTGGGCGGCGTCATGGAGGCCGCGCCACTTCACCTCGATGACAATGGCGTCGTCCCCGACCAGTGCCAGCACGTCGGGTTCCACGTACCGCCTGCCTGCGTCGATCGGATGTGCTCGCCACCGAGGCCAGAACGTAGGGCCAAGACCCTCGGGCAGGCTGGGCATCTCGGTTCCCGCCCGCACCTGAGCCGCCCGGCGCAAGATCTCGGCGACACACTCTGGAGGCAGATAGCCGAGCCGCGCGAAGATCGTAGCCGTGAGGGAGTCCTCGTGTCGCACGAGCGCGGCCGTGTCAGGCCCGTCGTCGGTATCTGTTGCCGACTCTCCTTCGTCCGCCTCCTCATCGGTGTCGGGCGAGGGGACGGCATCGTACAACCCGAAGCCGCCAAGTTTGCCGTGGAGAAGTGCTCGAAGCATGAGTGATTTGAGAAGATATCCGCGCCGAAGAGTCGCGGCGAGGCGCCCCGCTCCGGAACTACAGCGGATCTCGCCCAACTTGCCGAAAACCTCACTCCCCTGTCAGGTTGCGGAGCGCCGGTGGCCAGGCGATCAGGAACTCAACCCGACCACAGTGGCTCTCCGCCGATCCCGCACGGCTGGCACCGAGCTGGCTGCGGCTGGCACGTTTGGGTCAACGGCAAGCGCGCCGCCCTGGCGGCTGGAGCCGAGCCGGCACGCAGCCGGGAGATCGAAGCTCGGGCTGGCGTGCGGCTGGCAGTCCTGGGGTGCGGCCGACGCGTGGCTGGCGCATCGGGATCGGAGGCTGGCGTGCGGCTGGCACCGTCGCCGAGTGCGGCTGGCGCTTGGCTGGCATTCAGGTCGCTTTCAGGTTCACGTGAAACCCGTGTGAAAGCAACGATATGGCCGTCGTTGCGGGGTCAGGCCTCGACGCAGCGAAACAGGACGAACGCATCGCATTCGTTCAGGCGGATGAAAGTCCGCGTCGCGGGCTGGTAGGCGTGGGGACTCACCCTGGCATCGTTGAGCAGGCAGGCTCCCGTGGTCGTGTCCCAGACGGTCGTGCCCTGCCCCCGACGGACGACGAAGAGCCAGCGGTCAAAAATCATCCACCGCGAACGGACCCAAGGCGTGGGGTGCGGGTCATCTGCCCCGGCGAAGCATGGGAACCACGCCTTCTCGGCACCGGTCAGGACGTCGAACGTCTGGACGGCCGGGATCAGCCATTCATCGTCCAACCCGTGGCCCCAGATCGCGAGCGTGGTCTCGTTCAGCCAGCACGCCGAGCTGTCCCAGAAGTAGCCTCGAAAAGCGAGTGTGCGCAGCGTTTCGCCGTCCTCGGACTCCCATGGATTCTCGGCCAGCCAGCGATCCACGCTCCAGGTTGTCAGGGCCCCGAAGGGGTGCCAGTGCCAGCCGTCGTCGGCGATCCACTTGCCGGCCGGGCTCACGACAAGCGCGCCGTGGAAGTAGTCCAAGTAGTGCTGGGCGGGCGGGGTGGAGCACGGGGGGATCGGCCGGCGCGCGAATGCCTCTCCGCTCCGCGGGTCCGTCACGTCGAGCCGGTTCCACTCTGTCGGATGAACCAGCAGCTGGCGTTTCACCCCGCCCACATCGCGCTCGACGAAGGCCGGGATGAAGGGGGTCACCTTGTGGCCGTGCTCTCCGCGGGCGAGTTCCAGCAGGATCCGTCCTGTCGCGCAGTCCACGACCACGCCGCGAAGCCCCAGGCTCTCGGTCACCGCAACCATGGAGCCGTCTGGGCTGGCGACGAGTTCGATGCGCCCGTCCAGCGCCACGCTGCCCGTGACCGAGCCGAATCGCCGAGTAGCCGGCGTCGTGGTGTCCAACTCCAGGATGTCGCCCGTCACAGTGACCACGACCCAGTGAATGCCCAGCGCCGCGATCGCGCGCACGTCCCGTGACCTCAGCTCGTCGAGGTCGACGGGGTCCTCCTCTACGAATCGCAGCCCGCTGGCCTCGCAAGGGACCTCGGGATGGCCGCGAATGCCCTCCCAGTCTCCGTCCGCCTCGATCCGCGCGAACGTCTCCTCGGAAACCGCGCTCAGGTCTGGGTGCCCGCCCGCGCACGCCGGGCAGAGCAAGTGATGCTCCTTGCCAGAGCCGGTGAACGACTTGAGAAAGGACCCGACGCTCTGCGTGACGAGGAGGTGGGAGCAGACGCTGGGCACGCTTCGCACGTCACCCGCGCGGCCTCGGTGCGCCAGCGCTCGCACCGAGCAACAGGGCTGTAGCCGTTGACCTCATGGCTGTAGACGTTGTCTCCGCCGTTGCAGCCGTGGTCTTCGCCGCTGTAGCCGTCAGCTCCAGGCTGTAGACGTCGCCGCGTACCCCGGTAAGCGCCGTCCCTCCGGCTGAAACCCCGATTGCAACCGGAACGCCCTCCGGTGTAGCCCCGCTGTAGGCCCCCCGCTGAAAGTGCTGTAGGAGGTGGTAAGCGCTAATTCCCCCTTTTTTCAAGGCCCGGGGATACTGTTCCAGCGTGCTTGACGCCCTTCATGGACGCCAACCGAACCCCCGGAAGTGCCCCATGCCCACCCTCGCCTTCGACGCCCTTGAACCCATCGAAAAACGCATCCGCCAGGTGCGCAAGGACATCGCGTACATCACGATCTCGGAGGTCGTGGACCGCGTGAAGTACGAGCCCCTCGGGCGCATCGACTTCACCGAGACCGACCTCGCCCCCTACGCCTTCGACGCCGAGCCGCCCGAGTTCGAGGAGGCCGGCCAGCTCGGAGATCTCGGGGACGAAGCGCTCCCCGGCGACCAGGCGATGCGTCACGCCGAGGCCGGGTGCCGCTGGGTCCGCGAGATGGTCGCCAACAACATGCACGGGCAGGAGGAAGGCCGGTTCCGGCTCTTCGTCTGGCGACCGAAGGGCGACCAGATCATCTTCACCGCGCGCTTCGGCTGCACGGACACGTCCTACATCGCTCCGACCGCGGGCGCGCCCGTCAGCGCTGCGCTCGCCGTCATCCCGACGTCGAAGGAGTTCCTGCCCAACGTCGAGCTGTTGCCGATGACGCCCGAGCGACAGGCGATGCTGGACTCTTTGCCGTCGGCGCGGGTGTGGGCCGCGTTGGGGGCGGGCCACATGCAACTCATCGAGCTGTCCCAGAAGACCTACGGCCACCTGGCCACGCTCCAGAACGCGTCGATCCAGAACCTGAACCAGCACGGTCTGCGGCAGGGCGCGCAGATCGAGCACCTCGTCGGCGAGCAGGTCAAGCTCCGCGTCGGGGCCGCCCACGTTGACGAGGACCGCCGCGTCGATGCCGGCGAGTCCCGCGTGCGCGAGGAGCTCGGGAAGCAGTTCATCAGCGAGATTGGCACGTTCGGCCGCGTGATCGCCTCCGCCAAATTCGGGATGGCCCCAGAGCTGGTCGAGCTCGCCGAGATGGTCAACGCGTCCCCCGAGCTGATGGACGCCATGAAGCGCCCCGACGTTCGCCAGCTGCTCCGGGACGAAAAGACCCGGAAGGAACTGGCCGCCATGCTCGTCATGGCCGCCACGGCCGGTGCTTCCGCCAACTCCCCGCCGCCCGGCCAGTCTGCCGCGGCCTGACCCCGCCAGCCAACTCACCAACGTCCCCCGACCAACACAAGGAGGCTCCCATGCCGGAGTCCGCTACTGCTCTGCCCCGCGCCCGCGTCCGCAACAACCCCGTCTGGCTCGACGCCATCGAGGTCTACAAGCAAGGCTTCGACGCCTCGTCCCCTGACACTCTCGCCATCGGCGCGGAGTCGTTCGCCGAGCTCACCCCCGACGACCAGGCGTTCCACCAGGCGCACCTCGCCTATCGTCAAGTCCAGGCGCTCGGGGACGTGTACCTCGTGCTCCGTCGCATCGACGCCCACCTCGCCGGGCTCGACGCCGACTCGCTCGCCGGGCTCAAGGTGCTCCCGGTGTGCAAGAAGGCGCTCGTCAGCATCGCGCGCGGCCAGAACCAGCTCCTGCGCATGGTCGCAGACGGCGGGCTCTCCGCCGCCGTCAAGGGCGACGACGACGATGATGACGACGACATGGACGAGGAGGACTCGGAGGTCATCGAGGACGAGGACCACGGCGGCGGGACGAGCGACGCGATCGTCCCCGACCTGATCCTGCCCGCTGGGGCCCGACGCCCCGGTCCGGAGGCGTCATGAACACCGCCCTCGCCCAGGACCCGGACGCGCTCCGCGTCAACCTGACCGCGCCCACCACGCAGGTCCGTCTCGGGCCGTTCCAGTTTGACGGTCTCAAGGCGCTGATCGGTATGGACCTCGCCGACGCGCTCGCGCCCATGATGATCGGGCCGCGAGTCCAGCGGACCGGGCCGAACGGCGTCGTGGACGTCTACCCGCTCGCCATCCCCGACGGGGAAGGCTTGTCGATCCCGGTGAAGTTCGTCGGCGAGGTCGGGTTCTACAACCTGCGCTCGCTGCTGGTCCTCGTCATCCCGCCCGCCCTGGTCGAGGTCGTCGGCGCGCAGCTCGCGGCCGAGCTCGCATGCGGGGACGCGCGCGGGCCGCGGTTGAATACGTCGCCGAGCGGGGCGAACGTGATGGAGTTCGCGCTGCGACTCCGGCCAGGGATGCGGAAGGTCGTACCGCTGGGGAAGTTTGGGGAGATCGGGCTGGAGGCGGGGGTGGGCATGGGCTGACGATGCGGCTTGCCAGCTGAACTCGCGTTGTTGCGGTCACGTCCACCACGGGCTAACTCATTGCATGCGAGTGCTGTTCTGGAATACGAAACGCAACGGCCTCGCACCCCAAGTCGCCCGTATTGTGAAGCACCAGGCGGTAGACTTGGTGGTGCTTGCAGAGTCAGGGCTAAGCCTTGGCGACCTCTCGACCGCCTTGGCGGCCGAGGGGGAGTCCACCCTTGCCAGCCCCGCCGGGTTGTGTCCTCGGATCGTCTTCTACACGCGGTTCCCTGTCACCTGCACCACCGTCATGGAGGAGTCGGATCACGCGAGCGTTCGACAGGTGGTCCTCCCAACCGGCGAGAGCTTTCTGGTCGCCGGGGTTCATTTGCCAAGCAAACTACACCGGTCGGACGAGGATCAGGCGCAGTACGCACAAGATGTAGTCCAGCTGATCGAACGGGCACAGGCGAAAGCGGGACACGCGAAGACCATCGTGATCGGCGACTTCAACATGAGCCCGGACGAGAGCGGCCTTGTCGGCGCCAAGGCATTTCATGCGGTTTCATCTTTGAAGATCGCTGAGAAAGGTGGTCGAACACTTGATGGCCGCGACTACACGTTCCGCTACAATCCCATGTGGTCGCTGTTGGGGGATGCGTCGCCCGGTCCCCCAGGCACCTATTACTCGCAAGCGACGGGGCATTACTCACTTTACTGGCACATGTTCGATCAGGTCCTCGTCAGCCCGGATCTGTTGCCCTCAATTGTCCTTCCTTGCGTAACAATTGTTGAAGCTGCGGGCACCGAGAGTTTGTTAAAGAATGACGTCCCTCACAAGACGAGCCTCTCCGACCACCTTCCGATCGTCTTCGAATTTTCCCCGCCTCCATAGGAGACCCAATGGCCAACCGTGACCTCTGGGGGACCGATTTTGCGGTCCCCAAGATCGTGACCCCGATCACCCTACTTCGCGAAACTGCCGCCCTATTGTCCGAAAAAACGACTGGGCTCGTGCTCGCAGAAGTCGTCGTCCAGGAGTCGCTGCGCGGCGGCCTCACCGCGCGGTTCTACCTCGTGGCTCCGCGCTTGGACAACTATCGGTATCAGGTATTTTCCATTGACTACCGACTCGACGGGTATCCTGTGAAACTGCGGTTTGGCTCACAGGAGTCAATCTGCGAGGATGAGGCAGGATTCGAGACCGCGGTGGGGGAAATTCTCGCCCACCAAGCGACACGCACGGTCATCGGATCGCTCATCGACTTGGTTTCCGAATAGGACTCGCGAGGTCGCTCGCTTTCTCGGCCGCAGAACCTACGCCTGCCCCGCTCCGAACGCCAGCAAGCTCGTGTCTGTGACGGGAGGGATGCCGATCCATCCAATGGCGGCGCGGCCTTCCAGTTTGGAGAGATCGGGCTGTCGGCGGGAGCGGCGGCTACTGCTCCGGTCTCGACTGATCACCGAATCCGAGCGCGCTGATCTCGTCATTCATCTCGTCGAGCGCTGCCCGCATACGGACAGGCATGCACTGACCTGCGCTGGGAAACCTCCCTGCGAGAAAGTCCCCGAATCCTCCGACGCCGCCGGGGTTGGGCCCACGGTCAACCAGCGCGGTCGCGCTGCATTTCTCCACCCACGCATCGAGCAGTCCTACGAACGACCCACGACGCGCTTCCGCGCTGAGCGACTGGAGGACGGCACAAGCGATCTCCAGGTCGCTGATCGACAAAAAGGAGGTGTCGTCGTCAAGCGCCCGCTCTGCGGCTCCCAGACGCCCTTGCCAGAGTTCAGTTCGGAACCGCTTCCAATGCACCGCGAAGGGAATTTGGTCGCGGGCTATGATCAGGTACCGGACTCTGCCAACCGCCCGAGGGTTGCCGAGGTGCTCAGTGGCGCGACGATCTCCGCGCGCCCACATCGAAATGTGCCGAACGCCTTGAGCGAGCGGGCCGCGAGTCTCGTTCCTTCCAGCCAGCTTGTCGAGCCAGCCGAAGAGACCCTCCAGGCCGCGGTGGCGCTCGAAGGGTCGGGGCAGCCCGGCGACCTTCGCCTCGAAGAACACCACCGTGCCCTTGTCGATGAGATGGGCGTCCGCCGAGTCCGTGTCGTCGTCGTATTTGAACTCTCCCACCGCGACGGGACTCCCGGCGTCGTATTCGGCTAGCTCCTCAACGAGCTGCCGGACGTGCATCTCGAAGACCGACCCGAACACCCGAGGCCCCGCGTCGCGGATCTCCGGATCATCGGCAGCGTAGGCGGAATTCGACCGGGCCAGAAAGCGGTCGGTCAGGCCTGTGAACAACAGGCCGGGATCAGGAGAGATCAGCTCGCCACCGCGCAACCGCACGAAGGGCGTCATGTGAAATGGACTCTCCATGGCTTCCTGAGGCCACCGCTCCAGCGACCCGGAGCCGAGGGCTGGGGAGTCCCCGTCGACGCCGTAGCAGGACAGAAAGTTCTCAAGGCACTCGGAGATTTTGGAGTTCGCGAACGCGACCGTAGGGTCCTCTACCCACCCATCGGTGACGACCATGACGTAGCAGAGCATCGTCTCGTACTCCATGCTCTGGAAGGCGGAGACAAGCGGTGCGGGGAGCGCGCGCCCCGTCCGGCTGGTGTACCCCTTGGCAAATGAGTCCCGACACTCCGCAAAGTAGACTCGCATGAGCAAGAACGACCTCGCAATCTCGAACTTCCCGAAGTTGAGCCGGTTGGCGAGTAACAAGTGCGGGTACCAGCATCCGAATTCGACGAACCGCCTGAACTCGCCAGCGCGCCCACCCCGCGGGTGCCGCGCAAGATCCTGATGGGCTGGACCCCAGGCGAGACCGTTGAGCTTCCTCAGCATCGGCTCGAGGTCGCGCGCTGCCTCCATCTCGGTACGGTGCTGGCCGGCCCCGTCGTCGCCGCGGGCCATGAGATCGAGCGCCGTTCGGGCAACGAGGGGGTGGTTCAGGTTTGTGTGCGTCGCATCCGACTGGAATTGCCCTGTTCGATGCACCGAACGACTCGCCCTCCGAACCAGCCCGCGGAGCAACTGCTTGGACCCGAGCCGCGAAACGGCATCCCGCACGTCTCGCCAGCTGGTGAAAGGCTGTTCCTCTGGCAGCAAGAAGTTCACGGATACCCGCTCCGGCGGCCTGTACCCCGTATCCGGCTCACCCGCGCCGCACCCGAAACCGCACGGTCCACGGCCCGCACGTCGTCGCCCTCAGCGCCCTGTCCACGCTCACGACCACCCCGCCGTCCTCCTCGACCGTCTCGGTCGCCCGCACCCCGTGAAACCTCAGCAGCTCTGGCAGCCACCGGTCCATCGGCGGGGCGCCCGCCGCCCGGCACTCCAGCGGCACGATCACGTAGAAGCCGCGGCGAGGGGTGACGAGCCGTCCTCGCTTGGACAGGCGGAGGGCCGCGAGCTTGATCGCGTCGCCGCTCACCCCAAGCGCCGCCTTCGCCTCGTCCCGTGTGAACGTGAGCCGACCCGCGATCTGCAACTCGTCCACGAAATTCGCCAGAGCACCGCGTGGAACCATTCGCACATCGTATCGCTGTGAACCCCGGTGCGCGATGCCATCGATCAGGCGACATCGGGGGCGAACGCGGATCGTATCCTTTGACGCGTCGAAGCGCTGCCGGGGGCGCGCGGTGCGTTTGCAGATCGTATCGCTTAAGCCGGCGGTTAGTGCGGGCTTGGTGGTCTGCCCTGCGCAGATCGTATCGCACGCCATCGCGGCCTCCAGCCCGCTCGGCGCGGTCGGCTCCAACCTGTGCCCGCGCCGCTGTACTGGCCGACCGGCTGCTCCCGCGGCCCGAAGCTCCCCGGGGCCACCCCGTACCTGAACGCCCGTTGCCCCCGGCGCCTCGCGGGTTATGACAACTCCGATCTCCCCAGACTCTCACGCTCCTGCGCTGACGGCCTTCGAGATGTCGAGATTGTACTGACTCATTTGAACCCGCACACCCCCATCGGGGGTTAAGCAGAAAGTTCGAGCCTGATCCAGTACACCCCGCCATCTTGAACCCCTCTTCGGAAACGGAGAGGGGTTCTCGGTTTTTGGGGTGGGTGCCCGGAGCCAGGCAGCCAGGCAGGTGTACAGGACAGGCGAGCGTTCGCTGGCAAGGAAGCATATTTGAACCGCTACTTTCGTGAGTTCAATCGCGGCCGATCAGCCGATCCCCATGCCGCGGTCTTCACCGGGGATCAGCCAGCCGTACCCACCGCATGTACAGATGAAGGGCTCCCTCAACCGCCCGGTGCCCCCACAGTGATCGCACACCGCAGCCCCTTGCCGGTGGATCGGCAGTATTGCCACTAGCGCGGGCGCTCCGACGGAGGCTCGCTTGAGCGCCATTCGGCGAAGGAAGGCAGACGCGGGCGACCAGCCGGTGCCCCACTCCGTGTCGAGGAGCCAGACCTCGCCGTTTTCGCGGGCGAACACTGTGGCAGTCCACCCGAGGTAGAGCGGCGCTGCCCGGTGTTCGTGGGCGAGGGGGCGCACCCATTCCGCTTCGGGCGCCAGCCAGGGCATCGGGGAGTCGGGCGACGAGAGCCAACTCCGGACGAAAGCCGCGATCACCTCGCTGTCATCCACGCGCTACGGCTCCGCGAACCCGGGCATCCCATGCAACGCCCGGTCGAACGTATGGACGACGGCCCCGTTCGCGGCCGCCTCCGCGGCGATCACATGGTCGGCGAAGTCGCCCTTGCCGCCCTCGTAGGCGCCCAGCGCGAGCTCGACCTCGTCACGCCGCGCCAACTCGAACGTCGGCGAGGCCAGGAGTCCTCGCAGCGTTCGCCCGATGTCCGCGCGCGCGAATCCACCGACCTTTCGCAGAACCCAGACGGTCTCGACCAGGGTGACGAGCGGCACGAGGACGCTCTCGCCGCGCTCCACGGCCCCCTGCACGAGCGAGCGTGCGCGCACGGACTGTGTGGGCTCGTCCTGACTGTCGACGAGGAAGCGCACAAGCACGTTTGTGTCCAGCGCGATCACGGCCCGGTGGCCCCTTCCTCGATTCCGCGCTCCATGTCCTCCAGCGAGATCGAGCGGTCGCTCTTGAGGATGCCGGCCAGCGACATGGCGCTCACGACCCGCGTCTCGATGACGACGGTGTGGTCGCCGACGAGCCGCAACTCCAGCTGGTCTCCGGGTCGGAGGCCCAGTTGCTCACGCATCTGCTCGGGGAGGTGAACGTCGCCTGACGCGGTGAGAACGGCTCGTACCATGCAGGCAGTATAGCCACCGTCGGCCGCGTGTGCGCCCCCGAGCGACCTGAACACCCGCTCCCCGTTTCCCCCCCCCGCGCGTTACATCCCTCCCGATCTTCAAGACCTCTGCGTTTCTGCACGGACGGCCTTCAAGTTGACAAGCTTGTACTGACTCATCTGCAACCTCACCTCGGGCCCCGGCGCGAGGCAGAAAGTTCTAGCTGTTTCCAGTACACCCCGCCATCTTGAACCCCCCGTCAGAAATGGCGGGGGGTTCTCGGTTTTTCCGGTTCGGCCGGGCGAGAGCGGCGACAATGTGGACGGGAGGGGCGCCGCCCGGGCCGCGAGATCAGTAGGTTGTACGCAGCGTAGAGCGAGTTCGAGCGCGGGTTCAGATTGCCCAGTAACGACACCCGACCTCGGCAGCGTCGCTCGACGCCCGGACGCAGTCACTGAGCGTGTCGTCGTCAAGCATCCAGTCCTCGGCGACCGTGATGGAGACAGTGCCGTCGGAATACAGCGGGATCGAGAGGTTCAGCGACGAGGCCGTGTTTAGGGGCGGCAGGCCGAACGAGTTCGGTGCGAGATCCATGCCGACGCCCGCCTCGACGGCTTCCTTTCGATCAGGCCTGACGTCCGCGGCCCATCCGGTCTCGTCCGCGACGGCGACCCGCCCATCTTCCGTGTTGAGCGTCCACGCGACGTCTCCGTAGACAGTCACCTCGCAGCCTGCCGCCGGGTCGCCCCACGAGGATTCCTCCGCGCCACCCGCCTCCACGTCCAGCGAAAACCCAGTGGTGCTGCCGTCGTCCCACCAGAACGGACCCGACCAGTTCCCGATCGCGAACCCGACCACGTCGTCCATCGACACCCCAGTCGACGCGGGAACTGCCCAGGAGCCCAGCGGAGTGCTCACCGGGTAGGACAGGCAGGCCCGGACACCGGTGTCGGAGTGCGAGGCGCACGCCGCCAGGCAGGTCAGGAGGGCGACCAACGCGACTTCGGCGGTCGGGCGCCGGCTCATGGCTTCGCGAACCCCTCGTGAGCGTGCAACTCCACATCGAACGTGTAGACGATCGCAGCCCCCAGCGCCTTCGCTCGAATATGGATGAGGAAGTCCGCGAAGTCGCCCTTGGCCGTGGCCCACGCGTCGAGCGCGGCCTCGGCCGCGGGAAGATCCTCGACGGTGAAACCGGCACTCGCGATCACCTCGCGAAAGCCCTCGATGACGTCCGGCTTCGGCACCTTGTAGACTTTCCGCAGCACCCAGACCGTCTCGGCCAGCACCACGTGGGTCACCAGGATTTGCTCACCGCGACTCTCGGCAGCGGTCACCAGCTCCCGCGCCCGGCGCACCTGCTCGGTCTCGCCGTCGGGCGTGTCCACGAGAAAGCGAACGAAGACGTTCGTGTCGAGCGCGATCACCCCCCGGTCGCTCCGTCGCCGATCGCGCGTTCCATGTCCGCGAGCGTCACGCCGCGCGCCTCGGACCGAAATAAGCCCGCGAGGGAGGATGCTGACCGGCGGCCTCCTGCGACCCCGACAACCCGCGGACCCAGCACGCGCAACTCGACCTCGTCGCCTGGATGCAGGCCGAGCTGCTCGCGCAGCTCGTCGGGGAGGTGAAGATCGCCGGATGCGGTGAGAACGGCTCGTACCATGGAGGCAGTATAGCCACCGTCGGCCGGGTGCGCGCGTCCCGCCGACCTGAACACCCGTTCGCCACCGCGCCTCGCGGGTTATGACCAGTCCGATCTCCCCAGTCTCTCACGCTCCTGCGCTGACGGCCTTCGAGATGACAAGCTTGTACTGACTCATTTGAACCCGAACCTCGGGCTCCGGCGCGAGGCAGAAAGTTCTAGCTGTTTCCAGTACACCCCGCCATCTTGAACCCCCCGTCAGAAATGGCGGGGGGTTCTCGGTTTTTGGGGTTCGGGCGGCGGAGGGGGACGGGACCCGCCCCGGACTCGGTGATTGTTCGCGGTCGACGGTGGCTCCGGCGCGTTCGAGTGCGGCGTAGGCGGCCGCGGTCGATGCTGGCCCGGGAACACCGCTGTGGCTACAGTGTGTGAATGGCTGCGCAGATCAACCTCTCCGACCCGACCTTTGAGCCCTCCGACGAGGATCTGAAGGGGCTGATGCACGGGGCGTTCGCTGGCATTCGAGAGGCTCACGATCAGAGCCTTTTGGAGATGAGGGCGCGGATCGCGCGCCTTCAGGTGGAAGCACGCGCCCGATTCGACGCGCGGTGGCGAGCACCCGAGGATCGATGAACCCGGCTCTCCTGGTGATCGCTGGTCCGAACGGGTCCGGCAAGACCACCGTGACCATCCGGCTCCGTGCCGAGCACTGGAGCGAAGGGGTGGAGTACATCAACCCCGACGACGTCGCACGGGATCGATTCGGCGATTGGAACGCACCGGCCGCCGTCCTCGATGCGGCGCGCTGGGCCGAGCAACGACGTGAGGAACTGCTGACGAGCAGGGCGGGCATCGCGTTCGAGACCGTTTTCTCCGCGCCTGACAAGGTCGACTTCCTCCAGCGGGCTCGGGCCGCCGGTTTTTTCGTCCGCCTGTTTTTCATCGGGACCCGTGACCCCCGGATCAACGCGGCACGTGTCGCTGATCGCGTGATCCGGGGCGGTCACACGGTTCCTATTGAGAAGATCGTGGCGCGGTTTGAGCGTTCGCTGGCCAACTTGCCGCTCGCCATCGACATTGCGCACCGGGTCTACATCTTTGACAACTCCGAGCATGGGGTTGATGCTCGTCTTTGCGCCCGGACACAGGACGGCCTGCTCCGCAAGGTCTACGGTGACCTGCCCGAGTGGGTTGCGGCCGTGGTCGAGCCGCTTCACCGTCACGCCGAGTTCAGCGACCTGCGGGACTCATCTCCAACTTCACCCCCTTGAACCTATCCATCTGCACCCTGACGCCGGGCTCGGGCGCCATGCAGAAAGTTCGAGCCTGATCCAGTACACCCCGCCATCTTGAACCCCTCTTCAGAAATGGAATGGGGTTCTCGGTTTTGGGGTTCGGGCGAGGCAGGGGATGCGAACCCGCGGACGGCGGATCCGCGGCATGAGTCGGCTCAACCTGAACGATGGCGAGTTCGAGCGCCCGGCGGATGAAGAGGGCGGTCTTCGCTGACCACCGAACGTGGAACAGCTGACCCAGGCACCGAGTCGCGGACCGCCTCGTTACAGAGCTCGTGTGACTCTACCCGACGTGGCCAACGCTCCATCCACCGACGACCCTGACTACCGGGCCCGGGCCCGAGTGCGAAGCGCGACCTGGGCGGTCACCGTGCCGGGGCGACCTCCGGCCGTCGGCATGGACCAGCGGAGCGTCGCTGCGCGGCTTGTGGTTATGGCCGAGCTGGCCGAGGCGGGCTGGTGCCTGCTCGGTCGAGCTCTGCCCGAGTACGACCGCGCGACGATGCCAGGGGTGCTCATCCGCCCGAGGGCGTCGACGTGAGCGCACCCGCGCTGAACGCGGATTTCATGGACATCCTGCTCGCGTTTGGAGCCGAGAAAGTGGAATTCCTGATTGTCCGCGGCTTCGCGATGGCGGTCCACGGCGCCCCCCGGTTCACCGGCGACATCGATTTGTGGGTACGGCCGGACCCGGCGAACGCCGAGCGGGTGCATCGCGCCCTTGCCCGATTCGGTGCCCCACTAGCGACCCACGGCGTCACAGCGTCGGATTTCTCCCTACCCGGCGCGGTTTACCAGATGGGCCTGCCACCCCGGCGGATTGACGTGCTGACCGCGATCGATGGGGTCGCGTTCGAGCAGGCATGGAGCGGGAAAATCGAACGGGAGCTCGGCAGCCTTAGCCTGCCGTTTCTCGGCCTCGCCGACTTGATCCGCAACAAGCGGGCAGCCGGGCGCCCGAAGGACCTCCTGGACATCGAGCTCCTCCGCGACCTGGGGGTGGACGTCGGAGGCGCATGAAGTCCTCCCGAGACCCGTGCCGTCAGGAGGGCCGAGGGGCGACAGGTCGACTCACATCTCCAACTTCACCCCCTTGAACCTCTCCATCTGCACTCTGACGCCGGGCTCGGGCGCCATGCAGAAAGTTCGAGCCTGATCCAGTACACCCCGCCATCTGGAACCCCCCCGTCAGAAATGGAGAGGGGTTCTCGGTTTTTGGGATCGGGCGACGCGGAGAGCAGCGACAGGGTGGACGGGAGCACTCGGCGATTGCTGGCCGCCAAGGGACGCTGCGTCGAGTTCGGGGGAGGTGTTCAACCCGCGCTCGACGAACGCCGCGGACGTTTCTATACTGAAAGTCATGCCCGCTCCGCCGCTTCCCGACCTGCACACCGCCCTTGGCGCAGGGCCTCGTGCCGGCACGCTGCAGATCACGATCTTCATCCCGAGCGTTGACCGGGGAGGGAAATCAGGGCGAGGTGGGCGTCGTGATTGGCGGCGAGTACTTCGGAATCACCGAGTTTGATCAAGAGGAGGTACGACATGGGACATCCCGCCAAACCCACTGGGGCGGACATCGCCAGCGCCCTTGGCGCCAGTCACCGCAATCCCGTCAGCACCGGGGCCCAGGGCCCGCCAGGGCTCGTCCAGCTTCGGTCGGAGCTCGCGCTGCGGCTCCAGTCCGACGGCGGGCGGCCGACCGACCCCACTTGGACCGTCAGGCGGGTCGTCCCGTTCCGGCCGGCCGGATGGGCGGAGCTGCAAGAGTTCGCGGCCCGTCTCACCGCCCAGGGCCGCTCCGTGAGCCCGGCGCAGCTCGCCGCGCTGCTTGTTGAGCGCGGACTGGCCCAGCTCGAGGAGGGCGTCGCTCGCGATGGGGACTCGGCGCTTCGGACGGTGGTGGGATGACATCGTGGAGCGTGGGTTGGACGTCCCGGTGATCGAGGGCCAAGCGGGGGATTCGCGCGGTGTTCTACAGCGCTGGTACGAGGACATTCTCGCGTTGGGTCGGTTCGCCGGCTGGTCGGTCGAGTTCAAGCCGGGGGGCACCCACCAGGGCTCAGGCGTCTGGTTCATTCACGAGGAGGTCGGGGCCGAACTGTGGGCGTTGATCCCCCAAGCCTGGTGTCCCCCAGCAACCTGGCGAGTGTGAAGAGCGAGGACGTGCCGGCTCATCCGGCCCGCGTATCAAACGAGTCCGGCGCGGTCAGCAGCGCCGGCGTGGCAGGTCCCGCTTCCGTTCCTGGGCGGCCGGCGAGTCGAACCCCTTGGAGAGCGCGTGCGCCCACGCCTTTTCGATGGCGGCGCGCGCGTCCGGCGTTTCGCACGCGGTGTCGCCGTGGTCCACGTCCACCCGCCCGATCACATCCGCGGTCGCGAGCGCCTTGGTACGGAGCGCCGGACTCCTGCACCCGATGCAGATCATCACCCGGTTCATCCCAGCCCGTCGGGCATTGGGCGCGGAGTGGATGGTCTGCGCGATGTCGTCGAGGAGCGCTTCGAACCACGCCTCCGGCGTTTGCTCGTCCCGGAAGGCGAGCTGGCCGATGAGGGGCCATGCTGCCCGGTTCTCGCCCGGGTCCTTGGAGGCGAGCCACTCCTCGGCCTTGATCCTGCCTAAAGGGCCCTCGGCGGGGAGCGCCGCAGCGTAGTCCCCGCAGCTCAACGCCGCTGAAGCTTCCCGGGCCCACCGGTTGAGGTCGTCTGAGCCCATCCGGCTTGAGTCGACGATCTTCATCGCGAGGTTGCGAGCATCGAAGTTGCCGGTGTCCCAAAGCGCGAGCGCCAGCTCGTGGTCGACGTCGATCTGCTTCATCAGCACTTTGAGCGTGGCGAAGCTGACGCCGAACATCGGTCCGGAGGCGCCGTGGCGCGTGTAGGTCTTGCGCGCCTGCTCGGTGCCCGCAGCCTCGAGCGTGGTCATCACCTCGGCGAGGGTGAGCCTTGCGCGTGCGGGCTTCGGGGCGCGGGCGGAGGATGGGAGGTTCTTCGGGGCTTCGGTGGAGGTTGGCGCTTTCACGAGGCGCCAGTATCCCTGCGGCGCAAGGGTCGCATCGGCGGAAGGGCGGGCATGCGCGTCGCTACAGCCTGACCGCCAGGGCACACCTGGCTTCCAGCCAATCGCCGGGGACGTTGAGCTGGCCACGATGTGAACGGTGAATGCGGAGCGACGCGAGCGGCGATCGGAGCCGGTGGCTGAGGCCCGGGGCGCGGACGCCGTCGGTGGGCGCCGGCGCGTCGGAGCGCACGTCAAATCCCGCCAGGGAAAGCACGTGATTCCAGTCCGCCCAGGTCAGCCGCTCGCGGGTGGCGACGGGAATGCCGAACCGGGCGAGGCTGTCGTCATGCACCTCGCGGACGCGCGCGGGGTCGGCGTGCTCGGTCCAGACGAGGTCGCAGAAGGCGAGGGCTCCGCCGGGTCGGAGGACGGTGGCGACGCTGGCGAGGGCACGGGGGAGGTCGGTCAGGGCAAGCACGCTCTCGGCGACAACGACGTCGACCGAGCCCGGCCGTACAATGCCGGCGAGGGATTCCGCGCTGCAGTCGAGCACCCGGAGCCCTCGCGACGCGCCCTGGCGGCGGAGGCGCGGGTTCGGTTCGACCGCCGTGACGGTCCAGCCGCGGGTGCGGAGGCGGGCGGCGTTTGCGCCGATGCCCGCGCCTAATTCGACGAGACTCCCGGGGAGCCAGGGGTCGATCCATGTCGAAAGGAGCTCGCTGGCAGCGGCGCCCCCCGGGTGCTGGTCGCCACGGCCGAGCGCCGCCATCCACCCTACGTAGTTGTTGTCGCGCATTAGCGAGGGAGCGCGATCGGTTGCACGGCGCCGGCCGAGTCGCCGCCTTCGGGTTCTGCAGGGGCACCGAGCAGGATGTCGGGAACACCGTCGCCGTCGACGTCGTCCGACAGCGCGGCGTCGAACCCATACTCCGAGCGCGCGCGGATGGACACGGCTGTCAACCCCGCGTCGGTGACGACCGACGCCGCCCCGAAAACCACCGACGAGCCGGGCCAGATCGCCGCGTAGGACTCGCCACTCGACCCGTAGATCGCGGCCGGCAGCAACGTCTCCGCTCGCCCGTCGGCATCGAGATCGCCGAGGTTCGTCACCGCGAAAGCATACGAACCGTCACCCAGCGAGACGGTGGCCAACGCGTCCGAGACCACCTCCACCGCGTTCGTCGCCAGATGCGTGAAGAAGTAGGCGGTATGCGCATCCTCGAGGACGACGAGGTCAGCCGTACCGTCACCGTCGACGTCTCCGAGCATGTGCGCGCTCTCGGCGTCGGGTTCCTCGGCAATGGACCGAGACAGCAGGAAGATGGCGTCGTTTTGTGGCGACGGGTTCGCGGCGCCGCCGGGAAGGATGTAGGCGACGTCACCCCAGTCCGTAGTCCCCAGCCGCGCTCACGCTCCCGCCGAGATGCCCGCCGGCGTACGACCCGACGACCTCGATGTCCCCGTTCGAGAACATCACATCGCCAGCGAGCCCCCCGAAGATCGCGACCTCGCCCTCCTCGCTCTGCCCGTCCACATTTCCGAAAACCGCCCCCTCGCCGACGCAAACGCTCCCGTCCCCGATGACGTCGCCCAGGAACGCGACCGAGATTCCGCTTCCCATGCCGCTCTCATCGCCGGTCACCGATCCGAATGCCGCGGTCAGCGGATCCAGGCCCGTAGCCGCCGCGAGTCTGGTGCCGTCGATCAGCCACGCTCGGCCTGTCTCCGCCGAATACCCATCGGCGCCGACCAGCACGTCGGGCACGCCGTCGCCGGTGGCGTCGGTGCCCGCGTCCAACCCGGCGCCGAGGTACCAATCGGCGCCGCCGGCCACAACCTCGGTGGCGCCGGTCAGCGCCCCGGTCGTGCCACCCCGAACGAGCGTCACGCTCCCGGCGTCGCTGTACACGCTCGAATCAAACAGGCTGGTCGTCACGAAATCCGCGAGCCCATCACCATCCACGTCCCCGAGCGAGCGAACGAGCCAGCCGAGGCCCGCGCCAGGCGCCGTCCCCACCCACTCCTCCCCCCCATACTCCAGCACCGCCGCCCCCGGGTCCCCGTCGCAATCGTTGTCCGTGAAGCCGTTCGCCCACGTCTCGGCGGCCCCGGGAAACACGGCGGCGTCGGCATCGTCGCAGTCATCCCCGCCCGCTTCCGTCGCGACAAAACCGTCGCCGTCGAGGTCGTTCAGGTCCGCGCCGGAGCAGTCCTGGTCGACGCCGTCGTAGGGGACTTCGGTGGCGCCGGGATGCACGCTGGCATCTGCATCGTCGCAGTCATCCCCGCCCGCCTGACGGGCGACGAAGCCGTCCCCGTCCACGTCGTTGAGGTCCGCACCCGAGCAGTCCTGGTCCACGCCGTCGTACGCGATCTCGGTGCCGGCCGGTGAGACCGTCGCCTGCGTGTCATCGCAGTCGCCACCGCGATTTATCCAGGTCGAAGTAGGCGCATCGCAGGCGAGGATGGCGTTCGCGTCCACCCCGTAGCCGTCACCATCCGCGTCCGGGTACCAGACCAGCCGGTCGACGGCGTTGTCGTCGACGAGCCCGTTGCAGTCGTCATCCACACCATCGCAGGTCTCGGTGGCCCCGGGAAACACGCTTGCATCGGCATCGTCGCAGTCGTCCTGCTGCACGTACCCGTCGCCGTCATGGTCGGTCAGCTCGGCCACGCGCGCGAGGTAGCCCGCCTTGTCGAGCAGGCAGCCGGCGAGCAACGCGGGGACGAGCACGGGCAAGGGCATGGTGTCCACCGGGAATGTAGCGGGTCCTTGTAGCGGTGGACATCACATTGGCCCGGGTCGGTGGGCTTTTTTTGGGCGGCTCGCTCCCCCTCGCGCCTGGTCGAGATCCGCTGCGGGACGCCGCTGGGCAGCTGCGCGAGTCCCAGACCGGCCTCAAAAGTCGCGAACGCGTTCCAGACCGGGTTCAAATGTCGGCGGCCAACCCAGAAGGCGCGGAGCTTGCGAACGCAAGTTCCGTGCCTTCGATCAGGGTTGGCCACGGGAGGGCCTGCCTCGTGGATGCCGAATGGTTGACGGGTCAAGGACGTCACGAACAGATCAGAAACCCGAACTTGGCAGGCCCGACCCAGAAGAAACAGCCACCTCGCGAAGCGGAGCGCGCGAGATGGCTGGCCAAGTCGAAGGCGCGACTTCGTGCCCTGCACGAAGCGTGCCTTCGACGCGGTCAGCAGCGGTCGCGCTCGCCGGAACC